>JAFWVB010000044.1 GCA_017518445.1 Oscillospiraceae bacterium
ATCGGCGGCGGTTCGGACGGTAATGGTCCGGACGGCATCGCGGATATGTATGAAGTTGTTGTGTACTACAATGTAGACGGCAATCACGGCACATGCACTCCGAGCTATGAGACCTTCTATCAGCCCAACGGCTCCGGCTATGACCTTATGATCCCGGTCAAGACGAACTCAGCTGCGAGCAAATCCGCTACAACCGAGCTTACGGTAACTCCGTTCGCCGGCTGGGCAGTTGACTACTGGGGCAACAATTATGAGCCCAGCAAGTTCAGCGCAGACGGTAAGTTCGATTTAGGCAACGTCAAGGGCGGCACGAAGATCAATGTGTACATCTACTGCGCTGAGGATAAGCTCGGCGGAGGCGCGGATGGCAAGCAGGCGGACGGCGTCGCTGATAAGCACCAGGTCGTCGTTCTGTATGAAGCCGTTGGCGGCACGATCAGCGGAACACCTTTCGAGGTCTTCAACGCTCAGGCGGACAACAACGGCATGTATCCCACCACTATGACCATCAACACCAACGCGTCCGGCGCTGTCACGGCAACCGGCACGGGTCTTACCAAGTGGGATAACAGCGTCAACACCGAGACAAATCTCGACGGTAAGTTCACATTAGAGGCAACCGTAGGCACAACCGTTAAGGTAACGGCATACTTCGGCACTGACAGCAACGGCGATACTATCGACGATGCTCGCCAGATCTTTGTGAAGTATGTTGCCGGCTCGAACGGCACGCTTAACGGCGGCAAGCTCGAGGAAGTCTTCACTGCGGCTAACGCAGGCGACAAAATCGCGGTCGACACGAGCTTCACCGGTCCTCTCAGCGCTACTCCGAACGCGGGCTATGTGCTGTATGACTACACGACGAATACCAATCTGACCAGCAAAGACGGCTACTTCGACTTCGGCGAGCTCGAGGCGAAGGGTCAGATCATCTGGATCACTGCAAACTTTGCAGAGGATAATCTCGGCGGCGGCGCGGACGGCATGTCCTCCGACGGCATCGCCGACAAGGATCAGATCTTCGTTAAGTACGTATCCGAGGACGATACCAAGGGTACAGTTGACGGCACGAAGTTCGAGAAGTTTGCGGCAGTTGGTCAGGTAGTGACCGGCGGCTCCACGGCAACCGGCATCAACGGTTACACGTTCGATAACTGGACGTGCGACAAGGCAAACGGCACCAGCAGCGACGGTAAGTTCCATGTTTACGGCGTCAACGGCGGCGAGTGGGTAACCATCACCGCGCACTTCACGAACGCGGCATTCACCATCACCTACACCGGTGAGGGCATGGTAGCAGGACAGAAGCTTGGCGTTAACAACGGCGACTCTGTAAGCGTAGTACTGGATACCGATTGCCGGATCAACGGTACGCTGTACGGCAGTACTCTTCCGGACAATGACATTACGGTTACAGGCGACGGTACGCTGAACAATCCCACCAGAGAGCACTATGTGTTCAACGGCTGGAAGGTAACGGATAACGGCAGCGGCAAGTACACGTTTGAGGCGATTTGGCTTGCAGACACGAATGACGACGGCATAGCCGACAATACTCAGATCTTCATCAAGTACGCAACTGCGGACGCAACGATGGGTACCGTAACCACTGCTGATTATGATGTCGTCCTCCCGGCAAACGGCCGTGTGGTGACTAATGCGGCAAGCTACACCGCAAATCCCGGCTTTGTCCTGGATTATTGGCAGGAGAGTTTCGGAAACACAAAGACAACCGATGCTAACGGCGTATTCACATTGACCGGTCTGACCGGCGGCGAGACTGTTACGATCACCGCATACTTCAAGGCCGCACAGTTCAACATTGAATACAAGGGCGTTGGCATGGTCGATGCAAACCTTGGCGTTAACAACGGCGACACGGTAAGCCTTGAGCTTGATGGCGGCACACTTGCCACAGCGTTCTACGGTGTCACCTCCGGCAGCTATATACCGGTCACCGGCAACCAGAAGCTTGGCAATCCGACTAAGGATAAGGCAGTGTTCAACGGCTGGGTCGTAACGCCTAACGGCAGCGACTACACCTTCACTGCACAGTGGCTCACCGACGAGTTTGGCGGCGGCACAGACGGTATGTCTTCCGACGGCATTGCTGACGAGACGCAGGTATTCGTGAAGTACGTTGCGGGTCCGAACGGCACAGTCACCGGAAAGACGTTCGAGAAGTTTGCGCTTGTTGCTTCCGCTCAGATACTGACCAACGGCTCCACGGCAGAAGGCAACACGGGCTACATACTTGCCAACTGGACGTGCGATAAGACTAACTACACCGCAGTTGACGATCAAGCGGGCAAGTTCCGTGTATTCGATCTCACCGGCGGCGAATGGGTGACCATCACCGCGAACTTCAAGGCGGCAGATTACGTCATCAAGTACAACGGTAAGGATACAAACAACGACGGCAAGGGAGAACCCAAGGAGCTGCAGGTCAGCGACGGCGACTGGGCATTAGTGATGCTGGACGGCGGCAGCCTGAGTCCCAAGTTCTATGGTAAGGACGCAGAGACTGCGCTTCAGGTGGATCGCAGCGAGACCCTGGCTGACGCCACCAAGACACTCTTCGTGTTCAACGGCTGGGAGCTCAAGGGTACCGGCACAGACTTAGATCCGTACACCTTCACAGCACAGTGGCTTGACGACAAGAACGGCGACGGCATTGCCGACAAGTACCAGGTGTTTGTGGAGTATGTATCCGCAGATGATGCCAAGGGCACAGTCACGGCTCCTGCCACACAGGAAGTTTACACAGCGGCTCAGGATGCAAGCGGCGTCTATGCAGACGTTGTGACCTTCAGCACGAAGGGCACGACGGCAACTGCGAAGACCGGCTATGCTCTCGAGAACTGGACGAACGACTACAACACCAATACCAGCAAGGACGGCAAGTTCAGCTTCAGCGACGTAACAGTCGGCAGAACCGTCAAGGTCATAGCCAACTGGGCGGTCGATGCGAACAACGACGGCTATCCGGATAATCATCAGCTTATTGTCAACTACGTTGTTGATGATGCTGCGATCGCCGAAATAACCGGCAAGACTCAGGAAGCCTTCAATGCTGCACAGAAGGATGACGGCACTTATGAGGATACGGTTTATGTCAAGACCACCGGCTCTACTGCAAGGGGCAAGACAGCAAGCGCATCCATGAAGTACTGGAAGAACTCTGTCAACAGCGAGCGCAATCAGACCGGTATCTTCGACCTCGGCAGACGCTCGGTCACCACACCGACGATCACGATCACTGCTGTATTCTCGAAGGATTCCTTCGGTCCGGATACGAACAACGACAACAAGCCGGATCCGAACGGCGTACCGGATGATTTCGAGGTACAGATCCAGCTGGTTGACGGACTTTACGGCACGATCAGCGGACAGAGATTCTACGCAGTATCCGCAAAGGACGACAAGGGCAACTACAATGAGCATGTTGAAGCGAAGTTCAAGCTTGACCCGAGCGTCAAGGTAACCCCGAACAAGGGTTATGTGTTCAAGGGCTGGAAGGCAGACGTCAATCCCGACAAGCTCTATCCGGCGAACACGACCGAGTTCAACTTCGGCACGCAGCTCGTAGGCAAGCTCATCTCGATCGAGCCTGTATTCGCTCAGAATCATGTAGCGTACGTCTCCGGATATCCGGACGGCCGCTTCAGACCTGAGAAGAACATTACCAGAGCCGAGACAGCAACGATGATCTTCAGACTGTTCATGCAAGGCGAGGACAGCCCGATTTCGACGAACTGGAATATGTTCTCCGATGTTGATGTCAGCAAGTGGTACAACACAGAGGTCTCGACGATGGCACGCGCCGGATACATCACAGGATATCCGGACGGCACCTTCGGCGGCGACAAGCCGATCACGAGAGCAGAGTTTGTGACCATTCTGGTTCGCTTCTTCAACACGAGGAACACTTACGTCTACTTCAGAGATGTGAGCACGAATCACTGGGCATACAGATACATCGCCACGGCAGCTTTCAACGGCTGGATAGTCGGATATCCGGACGGCACCTTCAAGCCGGATCAGCCGATCACGAGAGCAGAGGCGGTTACGGTGCTCAACAGGCTCCTCGGCAGAGGCATCAACAGCAAGAGCGAGATAGGCGACTACAAGAACTTCGTAGATAACACCAACCCGAACATGTGGTATTACTACGAGATCATCGAAGCCGCGAACGATCACGATGCTCAGGGCTCCCGCCCGAACGAGAATTGGATCTAAGCGCAACGAGCTTGGAGTAAGTCAAACCGCATATTTAGGCTTCAACACTTTAACCGGTAAATACCGGTAAGAGATAATAGCCGAAAACCGTCAAGGGCACGCATATCGCGTGCCCTTGACTGCTGGTATTATTTTTTGGATACAGAAGGTGCATAACCTTGTTTTGCCCCAAAACAGATGCCAAAACGCAAGACCATCGAAAAAATTGGCAAAAAACTTGCTAAAACACTTGCAATAATATGAAAACGGTGCTATAATCGCTCTGTTAGAGTGGTTATTGACTTTGAGTGGGCGGATTACCCACTCTTTTTATTGCGCTGATTGAAATTGTTAAAATTCTTCCGCAATCCGGTAAAGTGTTTTACAAAACATCGCTTTTACAGCGAAAGGAAAGGGTATTTTAATGAGCAAAATAACAGATGAGGTTTGGCGGCTCGCGGATCCGATCGTCAAAGACCTCGGGTGCGAGATATGGGACGTCGAATACGTCAAGGAGGCGGGGGAGTGGTATCTCCGCGTTTTCATCGACAGCGATGCGGGAGTGAGTATAGAGCAGTGCGAGGCGGTGAGCCGTGCTCTCGACCCGATACTCGACGAAAAGGACCCGATACCGGACAGTTATATTTTCGAGGTGTCCTCCGCCGGACTTGAGCGGTCGCTCAAGCACCCGTCGGATTTTGAGAGATACATCGGAGCGCTCGTCGAGGTGAGGCTGTATAAGGCGAAATACGGCAAGAAAGAACACATCGGACGGCTGTCCGCCTTTAACGACGGCACGGTAGTGATAACGTCGGGCGGCGAGACATTTGAATTTGAGAAAAACGAGGTCGCAAACGTGCGGCTGAGAGTTGAAATTGGAGGATAAGCACATGAACGCCGAATTTTTCCAGGCAATCGCAGACATCGAAAAGGAGAAGGGCATTCCGCAGGAATATATGCTCGAAAAGATCAACCAGGCGCTTTTGGCGGCGCTCAAGAAGGACAATCCGAACGCGGCTGAATGCGTAAAGGTGGATATTGACCGGGCGAATGAAAAAATAGATATGTATATCCAGAAGACGGTCGTCGAGGAGGTCGAAAACCCCGCGGTTGAGCTCACGCTCGACGCCGCGAAAAAGCTCTCCAAAAAGGCGGCGGTCGGAGACGTCATAAACGTGGCGGTCGATACAAAGAAATTCGGGCGTATCGCGGCGCAGGCGGCAAAGCAGGTCATCATACAGGGCATCCGCGAGGCGGAGAGAAACATAGTATACGACGAGTTCACCTCTAAAGAGCATGAGATATTGACCGGTGTTGTCTCGACGATAGACCCGCGAAACGGAAGCGTATCCATAAAAATATCCTCAAACGCGGAGTTCACCGACGCGCTTATGCCCGCCGGAGAGCGTATCCCAGGAGAGGAGATCCGCGAGGGCGACAGACTGAAGGTATACGTCGTCGAGGTCAGAAAGCTCACGAGCGGCCCGCAGGTGCTCATATCCCGCACGCACCCCGGACTTCTCAAGCGCCTTTTCGAGCTTGAGGTACCGGAGATATTCGACGGTACGGTCGAGATAAAGAGCATAGCGAGAGAGGCGGGGAGCCGCACGAAGATCGCCGTGCTTTCGACCGACCCGCAGGTGGAGCCGATAGGCGCATGCGTCGGACCGAAGGGAAGCCGCGTTTCCGCGATAGTGAACGAGCTTCGCGGCGAGAAGATAGACATAGTGAATTACAGCGACGACCCGGCGGAGTATATCGCCGCCGCGCTCGCGCCGTCCGACGTTATAAGTGTAGATATGCTTGAGGACGGCAGAAGCTGCCGCGTTGTCGTTCCTGACAGCCAGCTCTCTCTCGCCATAGGCAAGGAGGGGCAGAACGTCCGTCTTGCGGCGCGGCTCACGGGCTATAAAATAGACATAAAGCCGGAGAGCAAGGCTTAAAAAACCTAAAGGGAGGCGGCGGCATTGCAGAAAAAAATACCCATGCGGCAGTGTACCGGCTGCCGGGAGATGAAGCCGAAGAGAGAGCTTATCCGCGTAGTAAAATCGCCGGAGGGCGAAATATCCATTGATTTCAAGGGCAAAAAGCCTGGGCGCGGCGCATATATCTGTCCCGACGGAGAGTGCCTTAAACGGGCGATAAAATCACGCGCGCTCGAGCGTATTTTTTCCACGCAGATACCCAAGGAGATATACGCGGACCTCGAGATTCAGATAGGTGAGGCGGATGAAAAGCTGCGTTAACTTTCTCGGACTTATAAAACGTGCGGGAAAGCTCGAAATAGGCGAAAAAAGCGTCGAAGCGGCATCAAAAAGCGGCAGGGCGCGTCTGATTTTAAGCGCGGCGGACGCGGGCGCAAATTCACTAAAGCAGGCTATGCGATATGCTGACAGCGCGATGGCGCGGCACATCGTACTGCCTTTCGGCAAAGCGGAGATAGGCGCGGTCGTCGGTAGGGGACTTCCGGGAATTCTCGCCGTCACTGACGAGGGCTTTGCCGACGCGCTGGGCGATAAGCTGTGCGCGGATTTTACGGATATATACGACATATCGGCAAACAAACCGGCGGACGAAAATCCCGCCGTCAAAGAGCAGGGTAAGAGGAGGACGTAAAATGAGTATGATGGTGAAATACAGAGTCCATGAGGTTGCAAAGGACTTCAAAAAGAACTCCAAGACTATTTCGGAGATTTTGACGAAATATGCCACGCCGCCCAAGAACCACATGCAGGTGCTTGAGGACTTTGAGCTGGATATTATTTTCGAGTATCTTACCCAGCACAACCAGATCGAGAGTATAGAGCAGGTGTTCGCCGTCGCCGCCGAGGCGGCGGAAAAGCGGGCGAAGGAAAAGGAGGCGGCAAAAATCGCCGCCGCGGCTGCCGCGCCGGACGATGCGGCATCGCAAAAGCCCGCAAAGAAGGAGGATAAGCCGAGACAGCCGAAGGCGGCTCCGCAGAAGCGCATTATCGACACCTCCGGCGTCACGCTGAACATAGACAAATACGACGAGCGTCTTGACACGCTCGTGCCGGAGCGCGCCCAGAAGATGAAGCAGGGCAAGGAGAAGATCGCGAAAAAGCCCGGCAAGAACGGCAGAGATCAGTTCAACAGCGCAAAGCGCCGTCAGAGCGAGAAGGAGCGTATGCAGCGCCTCCAGCTTGAGATAGCGAAAAAAGCGCCGCTGCGCGTACAGATACCGGACGAGATAGGCGTGGGAGAGCTCGCCTCCCGCATGAAAAAGACTGGCGCGGAGGTCGTAAAGCAGCTCGTAAAGCTCGGCGTTATGGCGTCTTTATCCGATACGATAGACTACGACACCGCGGCGCTCGTCGCGATGGAGCTCGGCTGCAAGGTCGAAAAAGAGGTCGTCGTAACTATAGAGGAGCGGCTCATCGACGACAGCGAGGACAACGAGGCGGATCTCGAATCGCGCGCACCCGTTGTGGTCGTTATGGGACACGTCGATCACGGCAAAACCTCTCTGCTCGACTACATCAGAAACGCGAACGTCGCCTCCGGCGAGGCGGGCGGCATAACCCAGCACATCGGTGCGTACTGCGTTCAGATAAACGGAAGCCCGATAACCTTCCTCGATACGCCGGGACATGAGGCGTTCACATCAATGCGCGCCCGCGGCGCGATGGTTACGGATATCGCTATACTGATAATCGCCGCCGACGATGGCATCATGCCGCAGACAGTGGAGTCCATAAACCACGCGAAGGCGGCGGAGATACCCGTCATCGTCGCGATAAACAAGATGGACGTGAGCGGAGCAAACCCCGAAAAGATAAAACAGCAGCTCACCGAATACGAGCTTGTCCCGGAGGAGTGGGGCGGCGAGACGATCGTATGCCCGATCTCCGCAAAGACGGGCGAGGGCATCGACAAGCTGCTTGAAATGGTTGCGCTGACCGCCGAAATGCGCGAATTAAAGGCAAATCCGAACCGCGCGGCAAAGGGAACCGTCATAGAGGCGCGCCTCGACAAGGGGCGCGGCCCGATAATGACCGTTTTAGTGCAAAACGGCACGCTGAAGCAGGGCGATATCATAATTGCGGGAACGACCGTCGGACGCGCAAGGACAATGATGAACGACAAGGGCGAGAGGGTGACCGTGGCGGGACCGAGTATGCCGGTCGAGATAACCGGTATGTCGGAGGTTCCCGGCGCTGGCGACGTGTTCAATGCCGTCGCCGACGAGAGAATGGCGCGCGAGCTTGCCGAACAGCGCAAGAGCGAGCTTAAAAACGTCGGACTCGGCAAGAAGAAGGTATCTCTTGAGGATCTGTTCAACCAGATAAAAGAGGGCGAATTAAAGGATCTGAACGTCATTGTCAAGGCGGACGTTCAGGGCTCCGCCGAGGCGGTCAAAAATTCGCTCGAAAAGCTCACGAACGAGGAAGTTCGCGTCCGCGTCATACATTCCGGCGTCGGCGCGATAAACGAGAGCGACGTCATGCTTGCGGAGACCTCAGGCGCGATAATCGTCGGCTTCAACGTACGACCCGACAACGCCGCGCGCGACAACGCCGCGAGAAGCAACGTCGATATGCGCATGTACCGCGTCATTTACGACTGCATAAACGAGATAGAGCTCGCGATGAAGGGCATGCTCGCCCCGAAATTCAAGGAGGTCGTCACGGGACACGCCGAGGTGCGGCAGGTCTACAAGGTGTCGAAGGTCGGCACGATATGCGGCTGCTATGTTCAGGACGGTAAAATCACACGCGGCACGTCTATCCGCATAATCCGCGACAACATCGTTATCCACGAGGGCGCGCTCGCATCTCTGCGCCGCTTCAAGGACGACGTAAAAGAGGTCGTCTCCGGCTATGAGTGCGGACTTTCAGCCGAAAAATACAACGACATCAAAGAGGGCGACGTGATCGAAGCGTTCGAGATGCAGCAGATCAAGGACTGATCACGCCTGCCGTTTGACGCGCTCCCGCGCACGGAGGGTTTTATGGCATCCAACAAATTACAGAGGATAAACGAGGACATACAGTACGCACTTAGCGAGCTTGTCCGCTCGGTAAAGGACCCCCGCGTACAGCAGGGAATGATAAGCATAACGGGCGTAGATACGACGGGCGACCTCAAATACTGCAAGGTGTATTTGAGCGTGCTCGGACTTCAAAGTGAAAAGGAGCTTATGAAGGGGCTCAAGTCCGCGTCGGGCTATTTAAGGCGAGAGCTCGGACAGCGCGTTAAGCTGCGTAACGTGCCGGAGCTTATATTTCAGCTCGACAGGTCGATAGAATACGGCGCGCACATAAACGAAATATTAAATAAACTCGACATTCCGGAGGACACAGAGGATGACGGCGGCATCGACGGCTGAATGGCTCATTGGGCGTGACAATTTCATAATTCTGACGCACAAAAAGCCGGACGGAGATACGCTCTGCTCCGCCGCGGCTCTGGCGTCGGCGCTTCGCCGCGTCGGCAAGACCGCGTATCTGCTTCCGAACGAGGAGGCGACGGAGAGATACCTCGACCACATGGCGGAGTTTTTTGCGCCTGACGGATATGAGGGAGAGAGCGTGATCGCGGTGGACGCCTCCGATACGGGGCGTTTCCCGAAAAACGCCGCGTCTTTGTCAAGCCGCACCGATCTCTGCATAGACCACCACGTCTCAAACAGCGACTTCGCCGCAATAAGTCTTGTAATGCCCGAAAGGGCGGCGTGCGGCGAGATTGTTTTTGACATAATAAAGGCGCTCTGCGGCGGCATTGCGCCGAAGGAGGCGGAGCTTTTATATATCGCGCTGACGACCGACACGGGCTGTCTTGCTTACGGCAATACGACAGCCGACACGATCTCCGCCGTGGCGGAGCTTGTGAGGGCGGGCGCGGACAACGCCTTTTTGAACAAGAAATTTTTCAGGACGAAATCGAAAAGTCGCATCGCGCTTGAGGGAATGATATTTTCGTCGCTGCGCTTTTACCACGACGGCAAGACCTGCGTCGCGACCGTCACACTCGATATGCTCGCAAAATGCGGCGCTGTCGAGAACGATCTCGACGATATCGCCAACATTCCGGGGCTTGTCGAGGGCGTCGTATCCGGCGTCGTCGTGCGTGAAAATCCCGACGGCAGCAGTAAAATATCTCTGCGAACGTTAAAGAGTGTCGACGCGAACGCCGTCTGCGCGAGCTTTGGCGGCGGCGGACATCCGATGGCGTCCGGTTGTACGATCTGCGCGCCCGTCGATAAGGCGGCGGCGCTGATCGTCGAGGAGATAGGCAAGGCGTACGGATGAACGGCGTTATAGTTATAAACAAGCCCGCCGGCTGGACAAGCCACGACGTCGTCGGCAAGCTGCGCGGCATTTTAAGAGAAAGACGCATAGGACACGGCGGCACGCTCGACCCGATGGCTACCGGAGTTTTGCCGGTATTCGTCGGCAGGGCGACGCGCGCCGTCGAATTCTGTGAGGCGGACGAAAAGGAATATATTGCGGGAATGCGCCTCGGCATCGTCACCGACACCCAGGACACGACGGGTACGGTCAGAGAAGCCAGCGAGGTGAACGTTATATCGGCTGACATCGCCGCGGTAATACCGCATTTTCTCGGAGAGCAGGAGCAGATACCGCCGATGTACTCCGCGGTCAAGATGGGCGGTCGAAAGCTATATGATTTCGCGCGAAGCGGCATAGAGGTCGAGAGAAAGCCGCGCGTTATCACGATAAAGGAGCTTGAGCTGAAGGGCTCTGAAAACGGCGATCACATTCTGCGCGTCGTATGCTCGAAGGGTACGTACATACGAACGCTCATAAACGATATAGGCGAAAGGCTCGGCTGCGGCGCGGCGATGAGTTCGCTCGTAAGGACGCGCTCAGGCGCGTTCAGGCTTTCGGACGCCGTGACGATAGAGGCTGTCGCCGCCGCGAAGGATGAGGGGACCGTCGAGAGTCTGCTGCGCCCCGTTGACAGCCTGTTTTCGGCATATCCGAAATATGTATTGAACGCCGCGCAGGAGCGGCTTTGCAGAAACGGGAACCCGTTTTCCGCGCCTGTCGGAAACGGCAGGTACAGAGTGTACGGCGGGGGCGGCGGATTTTTTATGCTCGGCGAAGCGTCGGACGGCAAAATGCGGACGGTAAAGAGCTTTTTTGAGGTGGACTGATGGAGAGAGAGAGGCGCGTTATCGCGCTCGGTTTTTTTGACGGCATACATGTAGGGCATCAAGCGCTTTTCAGAAAGACGAGGGGGCGCGCTCTGCAGCTCGGCGCGACACCGTCCGTAATATCGTTTGACGAGCACCCTGAAAAAG
>JAFWVB010000045.1 GCA_017518445.1 Oscillospiraceae bacterium
AAAAAGTTCCCGGAGGAGGCGCTCGGACACAACGCCATCGTCGGCGGCTTCCAGGGTCAGCGCCAGTGGACGGATTTCTATCCGAACTGCGATTTCCCGGAGGCTCTGCTCTCTACTACCTTCGACTACGACGGTCCTCGCGATCCGTATGTGCTGTCGACGGAAAACGACGTGCTCAACGGCATCTGCATGCTGTTCCAGAAACAGCTCACCGGCATGGCTCCGATGTTCTCCGATGTGCGCACCTATTGGAGCGCAAAGGCGGTCAAGCGCGTTACGGGCTACAGCATAACCGGCAACGCCAAAAAAGCCGACGGATTCCTGCACCTTATAAATTCCGGCGCGTCCGCACTGGACTGGTCCGGCGTGTGCAAGGAAAAGGGGAAATCGGTCTGCAAGCCGTGGTGGGACATCACCGAGGCTGATCAGAAGAAGATACTTGCGGCTACGATATGGCCGCCTGCCGACAACGGCTACTTCCGCGGCGGCGGATATTCTTCCCGTTTTGTAACGAAGGCTGAAATGCCGATGACGATGATGCGTCTCAATCTCGTAAAGGGGCTCGGACCCGTCCTGCAAATCGCGGAGGGCTGGTCGGTAGAGCTTCCCGACGAGGTTACGGACATTCTCTGGAAGAGAACCGACTACACATGGCCCTGCACATGGTTTGTGCCGCGCACCGACGGCATAGAGGGCAGCGTATTCAAGAGCGCGTATGAAGTAATGCGCGCATGGGGTGCAAACCACGGCTCCTCGATCTACGGACACGTCGGCGCCGATCTTATAACTATGGCGTCGATGCTCCGCATACCGGTCGCAATGCACAACGTACCGGAGGAAAAGATATACCGTCCCGCCGCATGGAACGCTTTTGGGACCGGTGATAAAGAGAGCGCCGATTTCCGCGCATGCGCCGCCTTCGGACCGCTGTATAAGCCGTACAAGTAAAGGAGGCAGGTATGCTTAAAGGAATTCCACCGATCCTCTCTCCGGAACTGCTGTCGGTACTCGATGAAATGGGACACGGCGACCGTATATGCATAGGCGACGGCAACTTCCCCGGCGCGAGTTACGCGGCGGAGGGCGGCGCGAAGCTCATACGGGCTGACGGCCACGGCGTCTGCGCGCTGCTGGACGCGATACTTCAGGTAATGCCGCTGGATGCGTATGTGGATACGCCGGCGATGATAATGGAGGTCGACCCGAAGGACGCGGGGCTTCAGATCCCGATCTGGGACGAATTCAAAAAGATAATAGCAAGGCATGATGAGCGCGGCGCCGCCGCGGTAGGCAGCTATGAGAGATTTGCCTTTTACGGAGAGGCCAAAAGGAGCTACTGCGTACTCCAGACCGGTGAAACGGAGATATACGCGAATATAATTCTCCAAAAGGGCGTTGTAAAGGCGGAGCGTGACGATAAGGAAAAGGGGACAGTGTATGGGTGATGTTATCTTAAAAATGACCGGCATCGAAAAATCCTTCCCCGGCGTACATGCGCTCTCCCAGGCACAGCTTGAGGTACGCGCCGGCGAGGTAATGGCTCTTGTCGGAGAAAACGGCGCGGGAAAATCCACGCTGATGAAGGTGCTTACTGGCATTTACCCGAAGGACGACGGAAAAATCGAGTTTTTCGGTAAAGAGATAGAGCTGCGATCTCCGAAGGACGCGCAGGATCTGGGTATATGCATCGTGCACCAGGAGCTCAATCTGATGCAGCATCTCACCGTCGCGGAGAACATATTCATCGGACGCGAGCCGGTTATCGGTCCGTTCGTAAATCAGCGTGAACAAAACCGCATGACGACGGAGCTGCTTGAAAGTCTGAACATAGATTTGAATCCAAAGCGCGTCGTAAAAACGCTGTCGGTCGCAAAGCAGCAGATGGTCGAGATAGCAAAGGCGCTCTCGTTCAACAATACGAAGCTCCTTATATTCGATGAGCCGTCGGCGGTGCTTACCGACACCGAGATAGACGATCTCTTCCGATTTATAAATCAGCTCAAGGCGGACGGTCTCGGAATAATATACATCTCGCACCGCATGGACGAATTAAAGCGCATATCGGACCGCATTACGGTCATGCGCGACGGACAGTATGTCGACACGCTCGTCACGGCGAACACCGATATAGACGAGGTCGTCCGGCTTATGGTCGGCAGAGTCATCTATGAGGAGCCGAGAACGCACTCGATGGTCGCTCCCGACGCACCGACGGTGCTTGAAGTGGAACATTTGAACTCCTTGGACGTCAAAGATGTATCCTTCCATTTGAAAAAAGGAGAGATACTCGGCTTTGCCGGACTTGTGGGCGCGGGGAGAACGGAGACGATGCGCCTGATCTGCGGAGCCGATCCCAAGGATAGCGGCACGATAAGGGTCAACGGAAAAGAGGTCAGGATAAAAACGCCGGAGGACGCCGTCAGAAACGGTATCGGCTACCTATCCGAGGACCGCAAGCGTTATGGACTGTGCATCGGTCGCAGCATAACCGAAAACACGGTGCTTACAGATCTCGGCAAGGTATCAAAGGGGCTCTTCGTCAACGACCGCAAGGCTGACAGGATCTCACAGGATTACATCGACAAGATCAAGACAAAGACTCCCTCAACGCGCACGCTTGTCCGAAGCCTTTCGGGCGGCAATCAGCAAAAGATAGTCATTTCAAAATGGCTTTTCAAAAACTGCGACATTCTGATATTCGACGAGCCCACGCGCGGTATCGACGTCGGCGCGAAAAGCGAGATATATCACCTTATGACCGAGCTTGCTAAAGAAGGCAAGTCGATCATAATGATATCCTCCGAGCTGCCGGAGCTGCTGCGCCTCTCCGACCGCATAATGGTAATGTGCGAGGGCAAAGTTACCGGAGAGCTCGATATCGCGGAGGCGTCGCAGGAGGGTATAATGCGGTTTGCAACCGACAGAAATGTGGGGGTAAGTAAAAATGCTGGGTAAAAAAATCAATCTGCAAAAGCTGCTCGCGCCGGTGGTATTGGTGATCCTGTATGTGCTGTTTTCCATAATCGGCAACGGCTTTTTCACGACCGATACCTTAAAAACCATACTTGAGTCGAGCTATTACATAGGCTTTATGGCTTTCGGCGTAACCTTCATAATCATCACCGGCGGCATAGATCTGTCGCTCGGCACCGTCATGATGTGTTCCGCTCTGCTCGGAGCGTACAGCTTCAAGGTCGCGGGCTGGCCGCTCGCGCTGTCACTGGTGCTGACGGTCGCTGTCGGCGTTATGTTCGGTCTGGTAAACGGCGTGTTCGTCGCAAAGCTCAAGCTCCCGCCATTTATCTCGACGCTTGGCACGATGATGATGGCGCAGGGCGTAGGCTCGATCATCACAAAGGTGCAGTCACAGACGTGGCCGACCTCGACCGACCCGCTCGGCGGCTGGTTCAAGAAGGTGTTTATCCGTTATAACGGCATGCCCGTCGGCGCGTTCTGGCTTGCGGCGTTCTTCATCATCGCCGTGCTGATACTGCATAAGAGCAAATTCGGACGTTATGTTTTCGCTATCGGCTCCAACGAGGAGGCGGCGCGTCTGTCCGGCATCAATGTCGAGAAGTGGAAGATAATGGTATACGCTCTGTCCGGCTTTTTCGTCGGCATGGCAGGCATCTTCTACGCGGCGGCATATACGACGATCACTCCGGGCACCGGAAACGGACAGGAGATGAACGGCATAACCGGCGCCGTCATCGGCGGCGTTTCGATGGCGGGCGGCTCCGGCTCGATGGTCGGCACTCTTATCGGCGTGTTCATCATGTCGGTGCTGAAAAACGGACTCGCCTCCTGCGGACTGCAGGCGCCGTGGCAGACATTCTTCACGGGACTTGTCGTCGTGCTGGCGGTGCTGCTCGACAACTACCGCACACGCGCCGCAAACCGCGTCCGCAAGAGCTGAAAAAGCGAGCGGGCATTACAGTGAATAAGTGTGGGATGAACCCCGCTTAGAATACATTTTCAAAATTTAATGAAAGGAATGGAATTGTATGAAGAAGTTTTTAGCGCTACTGTTGAGTCTTGTCCTCTTGGTTGCATGCTTTACCGCGTGCGCCCCGAAGCAGGAGGAAAAGACCGAGACGAAGACCGAAACCGAGACCAAAACCGAGACCAAAACAGAGACCGAAACCAAGACAGATAATCCTCCCGCGGAAGAAAAAGTTTACATCCCGGTCATGGCAAAGGGCTTCCAGCACCAGTTCTGGCAGGCTGTCAAGGCGGGTTCCGACGCCGCTGCGGAAGAGCTTGGCATCGAGATCTACTTCGACGGTCCGGCTTCAGAGACCGACATCGACGTGCAGGTCAACATGATCAAGCAGGAAATGGCGAAGAAACCGAAGGCAATGGCGCTTGCCGCCCTCTCCACGGACGCTGTCAAGGAGATCCTTGAGGAGTGCGCCGAGAAGAACATTCCGGTCATAGGTTTTGACTCCGGTGTTCCGGACGATACCTCCGGTGCTGTTAAGGCTACCGCCGCGACGAACAACGAGGCAGCCGCAGCTCTTGCCGCCGAGAAATTCGGTGAAAACGCCGATATCGTCGCCGCAATGCAGGCTGCTACCTCGGATAACCCCGTCATCATCGCCTGCCTGTCTCAGGATGCGGTCTCCGCTTCCGTTACTGGCCGTACGACCGGCTTTGTCAACAAGATGAAGGAAATCGCAGAGACGTATCAGGCCGGCAAGGTCTCCGTTGAAGGCCACACCAAGTGGGAAGCAAAGGTCAGCGATCCGGCTATCATTATCCGCGTTGAGGTATCCGCAACGACTGAGGCTACCGCTGTTCAGACCTCCGCTAACACCCTGCTCAACCTCAAGGGGCTGAAGGCTGTGTTCTGCTCCAACGAGGGCACGGTCACCGGCTTCCTCGCCGCTGTTTCCGACGGTGAAGATCTCGCCGACGGCGGCAAGTACGCTGATCTGGTAGTCGCGGGCTTCGACGCAGGCTCCGCGCAGAAGAACGCTATCCGTCAGGGCTGGTTCTACGGCTCCGTGACGCAGGATCCGTTCTCCATCGGCTACAACGCAGTCAAGATGGCATACGCCGCTTACAACGGTGAGAGCGTATCCGACGTCGACACCGGTGCGAAGTGGTACAATTCCGAGAACATCGACGACGCGGACATCGCGCTCCTCGTCTACGATTAATAGGTGAGCGTTGATACGCGAGCCTGAAGAAACAAACGAACGACCGGCGCCGCGGGCATGGCTTCCTTGCGGCGCCGGTCCTGCCAAATGGGAATTAAAATGGGAAAGAAAAGACATTTTATCGCCCTTGATCTCGGTGCGAGCAACGGGCGAGCGATCCTCGGATCTTTTGACGGGGAGCGCATAACCATGGAAGAACTGCACCGTTTTGAAAACCATTATCTTGAAATGAACGGCGTTTACTACTGGGATACGCCTTATCTATATGAGCAGTGCAAGCAGGGGCTTCTCGCTTTCGCAAAGCGCGGCGTCGGTGAACTGGATGCCTTCGGTATCGACACATGGGGAGTTGACTACGGTCTGCTGGACAGAAACGGACAGCTCCTCGGACTGTCGCGCTCCTACCGGCTTGGTACGCAGGAGGACGTGGACGCTGTCAAGGCGATCGTGCCGGAGGAGGAGCTTTTTGCGCGCTGCGGAATTGATACGAATCTCGCCTTCAATACGCTTTATCAGCTCTATCGCCGCAAGCGAGAGGGCGACACGGCTCTCGAGGCGGCGGATAAGCTGCTCTTCACTCCGGATCTTTTGGGATATTTTCTCACCGGCGAGACCGGGACGGAGTATACGATGGCGACGACCTCGCAGATATACTCGCCTACTGCAAGGGCTTGGGATATGGAGCTTTTGCGCAAGCTCGGACTTCCGGAACACATCTTTACAAATATAGATCCGAGTGCTACCGTGCGCGGCGCGCTTCGTCGTGCCGTGCAGGAGGAGACGGGCGTCGGCGACGCGCGCTTCGTCGCGGTCGGAAGCCATGATACGGCGTCCTCCGTCGCGGCTATCCCCGGACGCGGGAGCTTTGCCTTCTGCTCGTCTGGGACATGGTCGCTGATAGGGGTTGAGACGGAAAAGCCGGAGCTTTCCGATGAGGCGAGACGGCTCGGCTTCTCGAACGAGGGGACAGTACAGGGCGGCTTCCAGCCGCTTCGCAATATAAACGGACTATGGATAATCCAGGAATGCCGCCGCGAATGGCGCAGAGACGGAAAAGCCCTCACCTGGGACGCGATAGTCAGCGAGGCGTCCTTTGTAAAGCCGCTGCGTTCGGTCATAGACACGGACGCCCCCGAATTTTACGGCGGCGGAAACATGGTTGAAAAAATACGCGGCTATTGCGCCGCTTCCGGTCAGCCCGTACCCGATAGCGTCGGAGAGGTTGCGCGCTGCGTTTATGAGTCGCTCGCCCTGAAATACCGCCTCGCGGTCGAGGGGCTTGAAAAGATCAAGGGAGAGCGCATAGACTCTCTCAACATAGTCGGCGGCGGCATACAAAACCGCCTTCTCAATCAGATGGCGGCGGACGCTCTCGACCGCGTCGTTGTGACCGGACCGACAGAGGGCGCGGCGATGGGAAATCTGCTTACACAGGCGCTCGCTCTCGGCGACATTGCAAACATCGGAGAACTGCGAGAGGTGGTGCGCGCCTCCGAGCACGTCGAGACATGGGAACCGAGGCACAGTGGAGCGTGGGAGGACGCATACGGCAGACTTCGCTCGCTTATCGGATAACAGCGCGAAAGGAGAGAAGAGATGGGCATTCGCACCGAGGACTGCGTGCTGGGTATAGAGCTCGGCTCAACGCGCATAAAGGCGACGCTTATAGACAATGAGCATCGACCCGTCGCAAACGGCAGTTTTGTCTGGGAAAACCGCCTTGAAAACGGCGTCTGGACATATCGGCTTGAGGACGCCGTTGAGGGCGTTCGCGCCTGCTACGCGGAACTCAAGCGCGACGCTAAGGCGCGTCTCGGCGAGACGATAACAAGGCTCAAGGGTATAGGCGTATCGGGAATGATGCACGGCTATCTCGCTCTGGACGCAGATGGTAGACAGATTGCGCCGTTTCGGACATGGCGCAACACGATTACAGGACAGGCGGCGGCGGAACTCACGGAGCGGTTTCGCTTCAACATACCGCAGCGGTGGAGCATTGCACATCTATATCAGTCAATTCTGAACGGAGAGGAGAGTGTGGGGTGTATCGCCCACCTCGTGACGCTCTCCGTGTATGTGCATCATCTGCTCACCGGTCGCTGGGCGGTCGGCGTCGGCGAGGCGTCCGGGATGTTCCCGTACGACGATGCTGCAAAGAATTTCGACGCGAAGCGGATAAAGCTTTTTGACGCGCTTATAGCTGATCGCGGCTTTTCTTGGAAGCTCGCGGATATTCTGCCGGAGGTACTTCCCGCCGGATCTGTCGCGGGCATTCTGACAAAAGAGGGCGCGGCGCTGCTGGATCCCGACGGAGACCTTCTCCCCGGAATTCCGTTCTGCCCGCCGGAGGGCGACGCGGCAACCGGAATGGTCGCCACCGGCGCGGTACAGCCGCGCACCGGCAGCGTGTCCGCCGGTACATCGGCGTTTTCGCTTCAGGTGCTCGAAAGACCGCTCAAAGGGTATTACACGAAAATAGACGTCGTCGCTACACCGACCGGCAGACCTGTCGCGATGGCGCACACGAACAACTGCACAGGCGAGATAGACGCATGGGCGCGCCTCTTCTCGGAGGTGAGCCGTCTGTGCGGCGGCGAGGACGACCTCGGAGAGCTGTTCCCGAAGCTCTACCGTATAGCGCTTGACGGCGCGGCTGACGCGGGAGGAATGGTCGCGTTCAATTATTCAGCCGGCGAGGTGCTGACCGATGTAAAGCATGGCAGACCGCTCTTTCTGCGGCTGCCGGACGCTGAATTTAATCTTGCGAGCTTCATGCGCGCGCAGCTTTACGGAGCGATAGCGACATGGAAGCTCGGCATAGATTTCCTGTATGAAAATGAGCGGGTGGTTTCCGACCGTATGCTCGGTCACGGCGGGTTTTTCAAGACTCCCGGAGTGGGGGCGCAGATATTGGCGGACGCGCTGAATTTGCCGGTGTACACCATGGAGACCGCCGGAGAGGGCGGACCTTGGGGCATGGCTCTGCTGGCGGCTTATATGTGCCGCGCAGAAGACGGAGAAAGCCTTGAGGACTATTTGGAAAAGCGCGTGTTTTCCGGGGCGAAGTCGGAGATGTTTCTTCCGAAAGCTGAAGGCGCCGCCGGATTTGCCGCGTATATGGAGCGTTACAAGGCGGCACTGTCCGCGGAACGCGCATCAGGAGAGGTAGTATGAAAAACAACGAAAAACGGAGCATACGAGAGTGGATCGTCCGTATTCTGCTTCTTTTTATCGGCGTGACGATCGCCCATTTCGGAGTGACGTTGTTTCTGCTGTCGGACATGGGCTCCGACCCTTTTAACGTGCTGGTGCAGGGGACTTACCGTGCGCTATCATCCGCGACGGGGCTCGGCTTTTTGACGCACGGGCGCGTGCATATCCTGCTCTGCGCCGTGATAATTGTTGTTCTTCTTTTTATCGACCGCAGCTACATAAAGCTCGGCACATTCATATGCATGGTGATTGGCGGACCTATAATCGACATATTTACAAAGATTTTGTCGCCGCTTTTTAACAGCGTGCCGCCTATTCCGGTCGCACTTGCTCTCGTTGTGGCGGGATGCGTGATATTGGCGTTCGGCATGACTGTCGTTATAAATTCCGACGCGGGCACGGGACCCAACGACCTTGTTTCCGTCGCGCTTGCCGACAAGCTGAAAAAGAAATTCAGCATAATACGTATCATAACGGACGTCGCCTTTGTGCTCATAGGCCGGCTTCTCGGAGGTACGGTCGGCGTCGGCACGCTTGTTTGTATGTTCCTTGTCGGGCTTGTAGCCGGGGTGTTTCTACCTGTAAACAAAAAGCTGGTTGATTGCGCTGTCCGACGATTTTCATAATATGCCATTGTTTGCGCGATACGCGCGGGGAAACGGGAGAATGCTTATGCAAGATAAAAAGCTGTATGACGCTGTAGCTCTCGGGGAGCTGCTCGCGGATCTGACCGAAGTGAAAACCGACGCCGACGGATACCCGACGCTCGAGTCGCATCCGGGCGGCGCGCCCGCGAATTATCTAGCGGCGCTGGCGAAGTTCGGGGCTGAAACGGCGATGATAGGAAAGGTTGGCGCAGACGCTTTCGGCAGGGCGCTGCGCGCAACGCTCGAAAAGGCGGGTGTCGACACGCGCGGCGTAATAGTCGATGAAAACGTTTTCACCACTTTGGCGTTTGTAACGCTTGATGAGGCGGGAAACCGCGAATTCTCATTTGCAAGAAAACCCGGAGCTGATACACGTCTTGCGGAAGAAGAACTGGACTTTGATATTATCGGCGCGTCGCGGGTATTTCATTTCGGAACGCTCTCGCTGACGGACGAACCGGCGAGAACGGCGACAAAACGCGCCGTGGAATATGCGAAAGAGCGCGGCGTCACAGTCACATTTGACCCGAATTTGCGAAAACCGCTTTGGCGGGATTTGAATGAAGCAAAAAAACAGATGCTCTGGGGGCTGTCGCAGGCGGATATCGTAAAGATAAGCGACGAGGAGATAGATTTTCTGTTTGGCTGTTCTCCGGAGGACGGAGCGGCGCGAATTATCGACGATTTCGGCGCAAAGCTCGTCTTTGCGACCTGCGGGGAGAAGGGCTGTTATTACAAAAACAGAAACGCAAGCGGAAGCGTCACGGCGCTTTCCGGCGTGCGCGCTGTAGATACAACGGGAGCCGGCGACATCTTCGGCGGCAGCGCCGTATGGCGATGGCTTCAGACGGGAAAATCGGCGGAGGAACTGGACGGCGACGAACTGCGGGAGATCGCGCTGTTTGCCGCCGCGGTCGCCGGACTTTCAACCGAAAAGCCCGGAGGCATATCGAGTGTGCCGTCGCTCAGCGAGGTGACGGAGAAGCTGCGGGCGGCTTCCCAGACAGTGCACTTTGATAAATTTTAATGAAAATCAGGTATATGACATGATATTTTACAATTCGCCGAGCACAGATCCCTATTGGAATTTGGCGCTTGAGGAGTATGCCTTTGAAAGGTTTGACTCATCACAGCCCGTCTTTCTGCTGTGGCAAAACGACAATACGATAGTCGTCGGCGTTCATCAGAACACGGCGCAGGAGATAAACGCAGCCTATGTCAAAGAACACGGCGTCCGCGTCGTGCGCAGACTGACAGGAGGCGGCGCTGTTTACCACGATCTCGGAAATCTGAACTATACGATAATCGCCGACAAGGACGAGCACGAGGCGTTTTGCTTCAACGTATTCGTAAGCCCGCTTATCCGCGCCCTTCGGACTTTCGGAGTCAACGCTTCCTTCAGCGGCAGAAACGATCTTCTGATAGACGGCAAAAAAATATCAGGAAGCGCGCAGATGGTGCGCCGAGGGCGGATACTTCACCACGGCTGTATAATGCTGGACTCCGATTTGGAGGCGGTTTCCGAGGCGCTGTGCGTACGTGAGGCAAAGTATGACTCGCGCGGCATCCCATCGGTGCGAAGCCGAGTTACCACCGTAAACCGCGAGGCGTCCGCGCCGATATCGATAAACGATTTCCGTGCGGAGCTTACCGCTGCCGTGCGCGAGGGAGAGCCTACGTTTGAGGAATATACTCCGACGCTTGAGGCGCTCGCCGAGATCGAAAAGCTGCGAAACGATAAATACGCCACATGGGAATGGAACTACGGCGAATCGCCGGATTACAATGTTGAAAAAGAGCGGCGCTTTGCAGGCGGTCTCGTAACGGCGCAGATGTCCGTTTCGGGAGGCAGAATACAGACAGTGCGATTTTTCGGAGATTTTTTCGGAGAGGGCGATCTGCGCGAGCTTGAGGCGTCACTTGAGGGACTGCCTGTCGGCGGAGAAATCGGCGAGCGTCTTTCCGAGATAGGAGTGGAGCAGTATTTTCACGGCATAAGCGCGAAAGAGATAGCGAGCTTACTGACGGATTAAAATATGGGGGGCGCAAAACATGGATATGGAAAAGCTGCTTAAAACAGCAAAAGAACGAATTCACGACAGATTGGACGGAGTCGGGAGGCTTTCCGGAAAGGTCGTCATCGTCACCGGCGCGGCGCAGGGCTTCGGGCGCGGTATTGCCGAGGAGCTTCACCGCGAGGGCGCGACGGTCATAATCGCGGATATGCAGTTTGCCGCCGCGAAGGAGGTCGCGGAAGGGCTTGGTGAACGCGCTGCGGCGATAAGGGTCGACGTGACCGACGAGGACAGCGTACGTGAGATGTACGCGGAGACGGTGGAGCGCTTCGGCGGCGTCGATCTTCTGGTCGCAAACGCGGGCGTCCTCCGCGCGGGCGCGCTTGCATCATATGAAAAAAAGGACATGGAATTCGTCACAAATGTGAACTATATCGGGACCTTCCTCTGCTGTAAATACGCGGCGGCGGTCATGCAGGCACAGCATGAGGCGGACCCGTCGGCGACCTTTGACATCGTGATAATGTCGTCAAAATCCGGACTTGAGGGCTCAAACAGGAATTTCGCTTATGCAGGCTCAAAATTCGGCGTTATCGGACTTGCGCAGAGCTTTGCGCTTGAGCTGTGCTCGAGCGGTATAAAGGTCAACGCCGTCTGCCCGGGTAATTATCTGGACGGTCCCCTTTGGAGCGATCCGGAAACGGGGCTTTTCGTACAGTATCTGCGCTCCGGCAAGGTTCCGGGCGCGAAGACGGTGGACGATGTGCGCCGTCATTACGAGGCGAAGGTTCCGATGAACCGAGGATGTCTGCCGATCGACGTTGCCCGCGCGATTTTGTACTGCGTGGAGCAGAAGTACGAGACGGGTCAGGCGATCCCCGTCACGGGCGGACAGGTGATGTTAAATTAAGAGGCAAGCTATATGATAGAGCTTTCGATACTTGAAAAACTGAACGTGCCGGAGCGCGAGGCGCGCCTTGAAAATCTCCGCGCTATCACGGAGAAGGCTGCGTTTCCGACGCGCGATCCGCGCTATATCAACAACCATATACACACGACGTTCTCGTTCTCTCCGTATTCGCCGACGGCCGCTGTATACGCCGCGGCTGCGGAGGGACTGTGTACGGCGGGGATCGTCGACCACGACACGATGGCGGGCGCGCGGGAATTTCTGGAGGCGGCGAAGATACTTAAAATGCCCGTGACCGTAGGCATGGAGTGCCGAGTCTCCCTCGCGGGTACGCCGTTTGAAAACAGACGGCTCAACAATCCTGATCAGACGGGCGTTGCGTATGTGACCATTCAATCCGTGCCGCACGGCAGGATAGAGGATATGACGGAGTTTTTCGCGCCGTACCGTGCGCGAAGAGAGGCGCGAAACCGACGTGTGCTCTCGCGCCTTGCGGAGCTGCTTCCCGAATACACGCCGGATTATGACAGAGACGTGCTTCCGCTGACAATGCAGGCGGCGGGCGGCACGGTGACGGAGCGTCATATGCTGTTCGCGCTTGCCCGAAATATGACAGTTAAACTCGGACGCGGCGAAAAAATCGCGTCGGTTCTCGAGGGAAACGGGGTGGGGCTTTCCGAAAAGCAGAGAGAAAAGCTGCTCTCCGACAGCGGATTTTTCTATGAATACGACCTTTTGGGCATACTCAAAAGCGCGTTTCTGCCGCGCATTTATCTGCCTGCGACGGACGAGTGCCCGACGCTTGCCGCCGTGGTGGAAAAGTGCCGCGAGGTCGACGCATTTCTGTGTTACGCATATTTAGGCGATATTGCGGAGAGCGTCACCGGCGACAAGCGCGCCCAAAAGTTTGAGGACGATATACTTGAGGAGCTGTTTTCGTTCCTGAAGAAAAACGGCGTCAACGCAGTAACCTATATGCCGACGCGAAACACCGAGACGCAGCTTCGGCGTCTGCGCTCGCTATGCGAGGAATATGGGATGCTCCAGATTTCCGGCGAGGATATAAACTCGCCTTCGCAGAGCTTCGTGATACGCGCGATGGAGGATCCGCAGTTTGCAAATCTCATCGACGCCACATGGGCGCTTATAGAACACGAAAACAAGGAGGTATAGGTAGTTATGAAAACGAAATGCGTAAGACTTCACGGCAAGATGGATCTCCGTCTTGAGGAGATCGAACTGCCGGAGATAGGGCCGGACGACGTGCAGGTAAAAATCGTCTCGGACAGTATATGTATGTCCTCGTACAAGGCGGCGGTCGAGGGCGAGGATCACAAGCGCGTGCCTGACGACGTAGCTGAAAATCCGGTGATAATCGGGCACGAGTTTTGCGGCGACATAATCGCGGTAGGTGAGAATTGGAAGCACCGCTACAAGGTCGGAGACCGATTCTCGATCCAGCCCGCGCATTTTTACGAGGGCTCGCTGAAAGCGCCGGGCTACTCCTACGCATACTGCGGCGGCTCGTCACAGTACGCGAATATCCCGATAGAAACGCTCAAAATGGACTGCCTGCTGCCCTATGCCTCGGACACATATTTCTACGGCTCTCTGTCCGAGCCGATGAGCTGTATTGTCGGCACTTACCACGCCATGTACCACACGAACGGCGGCAGCTATGAGCACGAGATGGGCATACGCGAGGGCGGAAAGATGGCTATGCTCGCCGCCGTCGGACCAATGGGGCTCGGCGCGATAGACTACGCGCTGCACAGTGACCGCCGCCCGTCGCTTCTGGTCGTCACGGACATAGACGACGCGCGGCTCGAGAGGGCAAAGACGCTCTACACCGTCGAAGATGCGGCAGAATGCGGCGTGAAGCTCGTATATGTGAACACGAGAATGGATAACGCGGCGGAGTATCTGCGGGATCTGACCGGAGGCACGGGCTATGACGACGTGATATGCTTTGCTCCCGTGCGGCAGGTAGTCGAGCAGGCGGACGCAATCCTCGGTGAAAACGGATGTCTCAACTTCTTCGCCGGTCCGACCGACACTCAGTTCAAGGCGGAATTCAACTGGTACAACGTGCATTACGCCGGAACCCACGTCGTCGGCACGTCCGGCGGAAACACGGATGATATGCGTGAGTCTATCGAGATGATGACGGGCGGAAGGCTGGATCCCGCTTCCATGGTCACGCATATCGGCGGGCTTGACGTCGTGGCGGAAACAGTGAAAAATCTGCCGAGCATACCCGGCGGCAAAAAGCTGATCTACAACCACATATCCCTGCCTCTGACCGCGATCGTGGACTTTGAAGCCCTCGGGAAATCGGACCCCATGTTCGCGGAGCTTTATCGCATTTGCAGCAAACACAACGGGCTGTGGAACGCTGAGGCGGAAAAATATCTGCTCGCCGCCGCGCAGTCCATTTGATAAAGCGTATGATTTGAAAGCTAAAGCTTTTTTCATTTTCTATTTTCAATCGGGCAATTTGCATTTTCCCTCCATGATGACAGGTGCAGCCTGCCATGAAAAAGCACAGCCCCCTCCGCCATGAGGGGGCTGTGTTTTACATATTTTATAGCTACGATTTTGCACCTTGAAAAACCGCCGCTATAAACGGCGAAAACCCTGATAAAATCGGGGTTTTCGCGGGCTATATCTTTTTTATAGTCTCTTGATGTAAAAGGACTATAAAAAAGATATTTCGGCGTTTTGGGTGTATGGAGTTGAACCCTCGGAAGTCATTTATGCTACAATTCTCTCAAAGGAGTTGATGGTATGAATCAAAAATACACCGAAAGCGAGAAATTAATCATTACGACTCGCTACAAAAAGGGAGAAGCCGTTTCCGATATTGTAATGAATACAGGCATTCCCCGCAGCACCATATACGCTTGGATCAAACATTCGGCAGACATGGATACCAACAAAAAATCTGTTTCTCTCAAGAATTACCGCATTCTGGAAAACAAGGTCGCACGCTTGCAAGGTATCATTGAAATCATGAAGTGAAAAACCGCAGCCAATACCGTTATCGCCCCTTGTTTCGGCAACGCAGTTGTGAAACCATGCAGCAATTTTCTCTACGTTCGCCGCTGTCATATCCGGCGTTTCGAATTAAATTTTTCCATTACTGCGCTCCTCCCATTTTTACAGAATAATTCTCATAATCAATATCTGCAATGGTCTCATTTATACACTGAAATACCGCAGCGTGTGCTTCCACAAGTGATTGCAGTTTTTCATCAATATCGATTTCGACCGGTGATTTAAAATCTTTTATTCTATATTTCTCATCGGGTAATACGCGCGGAATTGATTGAAGACTACCTGCATTCCGATCCTCCTCAACTGGAACAAAATACATCGCAAAAGGTGCCTCCGCCTCCAAATATTTGTAATCGATTCCGCCTTTATGCTTGATATAGTGAGCCCATTTACGCACTTCTTCAATTTTTGATGAACAAGTAGTTAGATGCTTGCGGCAGTCAGTTAGTCCCCTCGCTTTTAGCGCTCCAACAACAAATTCATATGTACAGTTCTCCATGATTTTCTTTGCATCCCATGTGTCATCATAAGGCTGAGCGTTTCGAGCAGTTGCAGAAGTATATAGCTTTTTAGCCCAATACACCGATTGAAGTACTTGATCAAAAGCATTTGAAAACCATGTTGTTGAAGTTCCAAAATAGATACAGCGGAACAAAAACTGCGGAACATACCCTTGGCTCCAATGAATATTGTAGTCGGTATCAAGAAGTAGTGAACTCTTCATAGTGAAGAACCTTGCAAATTGAAGACATTCTATAGCCTTTTTAGTAAAATATGCAGCGGCTCTTACTGAATCTTCCAATATAATATGCGGTTTTCTGAAGCTAACAAACTCCATTTTCTCGGAAAAGGCTGTGTATTTATCTTCGTAATCCTTATATGTAAGCTCTCTGCCCCTATAATTCAAAGTGCATGAATTCAAAAAGTCTTCTGTAACATCCGGATGATCCTTGATAAAACAATCTATGGTTTGAAACTCACCATCGGATAAGCGTATTTTTAGGAACTGTTCACATTCAGGTTTGTTTGTTGCGGTTAATGTATACATAATGTATCCATTTCCTTCCTCAGACTTTTATAACCAATCTTCATTTGAACACATCTCGTCGTTTGTGTGATAAAAAGGATCATATTTATTATAACATATGATTTTATTTTACAAACAGCGTCCGCATACCAAAAATGGATACAAGACACCTTTCAAGAAAGAACAGGATTTTCTCAATAAACAAGCCCTTTTCGAGATGAAATCAAATTAGACATGGGGGTTCAGATTGCAAAGGATGTTTCACTAGCTTCTTTGCCCGTACACTTTTATATACCTCGATGCTTTTCCTGCGCCGATTCGCTGAATCGTACCGTCTTTTACCATGGCGCCCAGCACAGCCTCCACCGTCGTTGGGCTGACATCCGGCAGGATTTTGCAGATCTCCGCTTTTGAAATCGGCGTCAGGCTGTTTAAGACTGTTGCCTCGATGCACGCCCTCTTGGTAATCTTTTTCCCGTGGACGACGGCAAACCGTTTATCCAGCTCCTTATAGCACATATACAGGGTGGAGAGGAAGTTCTCAATAAATGGGAAGTAGCTGTTCTCATTCGTATGCCAGCCATTTGAAGACTGCCGAAGGGATTCGTAATAAAACGCTTTATGGTTATTGATCTGTTCTTCGAAGGAAACATACTTCCCTACATCATAGCCGTTTTTATAGAGCAGCAGCAATGATAATAGTCTGGACATCCTTCCATTCCCGTCTCGGAAAGGGTGGATGCAAAGGAAATCTAAAATCACGCAGGGAATCAGCAAAAGTTGATTGATATTAGCATCGCTACAGGCGTCCAAATAAGCGAGCTCCAACTGCTCCATGGCTGTCTCCGTCTCAGCTGACGGCGTTGGAGAAAATCGCACCTTTCGATTTCCCGCAGCATCCACTTCAAGGATCACTTTGTCATCAGTTTTATAACGGCCGCCGTACTCATATCCGGCAATGGAAAGCAGCATTTCATGCAGCCGTAGGATGTCGCGCTGGCGGAAATTGATGTGCTCATAGCCAAGATGAATCTCATTCAGTGCGTCTCTGTATCCGGCAATCTCCGCCTCATCGTGATTAAGCGGGGCGCTGTTCTGATTGACGATGGCAACGATACGTTCATCGCTGGTGACGATTCCCTCTATAGCGTTAGAGCTCTTGACAGATTGCACTTTTGCTATGGCTTCCAATTCCGTGAAGACACGGATATACTCTTCTTTTCGGATGCCAGCCATTGTCTTCAGGCTTGCGATACTTGCGGTAAGGTTTACCAGCTTTGCGGGTAACAGTCCATTATCTAAGAAAGAATAGTCAAATCTTCTCATTGTGCGTCCCTCCAATCTGCACATAATCATAACATATTATATGCAGAAACGCAAGGAATAGAAGTGATAATCTGCATATTATTATCGGTTTATATATGTAGAAACAAATAATTGATAAACAGCATATTCGCGCGCTTCAAGTCTTTTTATGGCACAGCTACTTGTTTACGTTCATGCTACAATGCTCTCAAAGGGATTGATATTATGAACAAACTCACTGAAAGCGGGAATCAATCATTGTGACTTGCCATAAAAACGGAGAGTCCGTTTCCGACCTTTTAATAGAAATCGGCATCCATCGTCGCGCCAGCTATGCATGGACTAAAGAGGCGACGAACAGAGATTTCCTTCAGTCACATGTGAACACCCTAATTTATCGCTTACGCTATTCTTAACAACTCGTCTGACGAGTTGTTTTACTCTACAAAAATCAGCGGCGCAAGCTAATCTTTACGGAAAATACAAAACACGGGATACCCATTCGGATATCCCGTGTTTTGTATAACCTTTACACTAAATATGCCAGATTATTATCATCTTACTGCATTCTTTTGCACCAAATTTAAGACAAAAAAGGCTTTATCATCTCTATGCTCATATTATCTTTGGTTTCCGCTTTAAACCCTTCAATTATTCTTGTCATTGTATCAGCGCTCCAGAAGATTTTTAGTTTTTCCTTTGTGCGGGTGATTGCAGTATAAAATATACCATGCGTAATTCTCTCTGAGTTGCTACTAGGGATTACAACTTTGATTGAGCTATACTCTAAACCTTGCGCTTTATGAATTGAAACCGCGTATGCTAACTGAAACGGCACTATTGACTTTATTCGCTCATCATCTGAATCTTCTTCTGTATTGCTCTCATAGGTTTCAAAAACGCCAAAGCGAATACGAGTTTTGTTTTCCTCATGGGATACTATCTGTAAATCACTCCCCCTTACATCCAGTGAAGTCAATACAATGGGAATATCTACAGTAAAATAAATACTGTCATTGTTTTTTTCTATATCAACGATTAATCCCTTTAAGTTGTTATACAGCATCGGAAACCGTCGGCTTTCATTAAACAGAACCGGATCCCCTATTTTGTACTTCCAATCTGACCAATAATAAGCTTTCGACGAAGGATTTGCATCTTGAAAATAATTGTTTATACAATTCAATCCAAATTTTCCATCATAGTTTAAGCATAGCACGACTTCATCATCATCCGTCCGTTCAAGTAGCTCTTTTCCAATGTTTTTTGAAAATGGGCCATCAATTATCAGCTTTTCTGTGATGAGCGGGCCTAAGTGTCGAACTTCTTCCCACAGATTAATAATATTTTCTTTTTGTGT
>JAFWVB010000046.1 GCA_017518445.1 Oscillospiraceae bacterium
AGGGCTTCGGCGGGCGTATGACGGCTATCGCTGTGAATATAGAGGCTTACGCCACGCACATCGCCTGTCTGCCGTGCGTCGTAAATATGGGCTGTCACGCCAACCGCCACGCAAGCGCGGAAATATAGCTCGTTTTTAAGCTGCGCTTAAAAGCCGAAGGGGTTACAGCCTGCCGCATCGCACTCGCTTCGCTCGCACATTTGCAGGCTGATAAGAATTTTCTCGCCGGCAAAGCCGACAAAAAAATGATATGACTTTATTTTATCTGCGGATAAAACTCTGCGAGGCTTTTTAGTTTTATCCGTCGCGGAGGGTATCAAAAGGGAACGAAGCGTTCCCTTTTGCCGTTTCAATTAGGGGTTTCCAAAGGGGGAAGAAATTCGGAATCTTCCCCCTTTGGCGCTTTCTTTTCGCCTATTTTCTTTTGCGTAAAAGAAAATGGGCCCTGCGGAGCAATAAAGAAAAAACTTACCCCGCAGAGCGATAATATAATACAAGCAATTCGACGCAGGCGTCGTAGGACAGCATACCGAGCGGCTGTCCGCTGCTTTTAAGATATCCGTCGTAAAAGCTGTCGGATACCGTCTTTACGCGGCTTTTCACGGCGGAGCAATAGGCGGCGTTTTCGCGCCAGTCCGCCTCGAGCTGCGGCGAAAATTCCGAGCGCAGGCGCGTCCACGCCTCGATATCCGATTTGCGCAGCGCGTTCATAAGATATATAAGCCCGCAGAGACAGCCGGAGTACTCATACGCGGCGTCATTCGAGACGAGGCACGCCGCTATTCCTAAAAAATTGCACTCCTGTTCGCTCGCTATGCCGAGAGCATGGGCGAGCTCGTGCGCCGCCGTGAACGGCACAGTCGCGGCCGGCGCGTCCGCATTTATATGCGCCTCTCCGGTCAGCGGGAAATAAAAGCCCGTTATGCCGAGCGCGCTCATTGTGCGCGTAAACGCCATGCGCTTCGGCACGGGCGTCGGCGCGTCGGGGAGAGCGAATTCCTCTCTTATGCCGTCATACAGCGTCGGCGCGGTAAATATGAGAGCGTCAATATCCACGGCAGCGCCGCCGTCCGCGTCGCGTTCCATTTGCGAAGTGAGCGCATTCGCGCGGGATAAAAATTTGCTCGTTACAGCCTCCAAATCCTCAACCGTCACGTTTTTTTGCGAAAACGCCGCACTTTCGGAAATTTTCGGCGCGCTTCCCGCCATGCCCCACAGCCAACAAAATGCGCTCCAGATATAGGCGGTGCATAAAGCGAGGGTGAGAATCCGCCTTGCCGCCTCGCGCCATTTTTGCTCGCTTTGTTTAATGCGAAAAAAGCCGACGGCGGCGTAAATGACGAAAATTACAAGCGCGAAGGCGCAAACCGCCTCCGCAACGGAAAACTTGACGCGTGACGACAATGAGCCGAGCGCACTGCGTACGGGCAGGGCGAAATTGCGCTCCGCGCGCTCTGCAAAAGCCGCGTTTCCGCGCAAAACGTAAAAGGCAGCGATGCTGAAAACGGCGGCTGATATCAAAATAACGGTTATGTACAGACCCGCCCTTCCTCGGCGGGTCTTTTCCTTCTCGGCGAGCATATTTCCCTCCGTTCGGCAGCGCAGTGGCGAACTTATTATCTATTATACCATCCGCGCTTTGCCGCGCTCAATCGGTAAATAAAGCCAAAAATCGAGAGAGGGGGCTTGAGTGATCTGCGAAGGTGTGCTAATATAGGGAAATCAAACAGAACGGAGAAAAAATATGTCTATTGAAAAAGTAAGAGCATACTTCCGCGGTCTCGGCATGGAGGATCGCGTTCTTGAATTCGACGTGTCCAGCGCGACCGTGGAGCTTGCCGCCGTCGCCGTCGGCGTCATTCCGGCGAGGATCGCAAAAACCCTCTCGTTCAAGCTCCCGGACAGATGCATTCTTATCGTCACGGCGGGCGACGCGAAGATCGACAACCGCAAATACAAGGATATGTTCGGGACAAAGGCGAAAATGCTCACGCCGGAGGAGGCGGTCGAGCTTGTCGGCCACGCCGTCGGCGGCGTATGTCCTTTCGCCGTGAACGACGGTGTGGACGTTTATCTGGACATCTCACTAAAGCGATTTGAAACGGTTTTTCCCGCCTGCGGAAGCTCGAACAGCGCGATCGAGCTTAACTGCGACGAGCTTGAAAAGTATTCCGGCTCGCTCGGCTGGACAGACGTCTGCAAAGCGTGGCAGGAGGAAAATGAATAAAAAATATTGCCCTGCATTTGCAGGGCAATATTTTTTTCATTTATTCAGCAGAGCTTCGCGCCGGCGGGTATTTTGTCGTCTACTATTATCAGGTTAAGCTCCTCCTCGCCGCGCTTTTGATGGACGGCTGAGATGAGCATACCGCATGAGTCGAGACCCATCATCTTTCTCGGCGGCAGATTTACGATCGCAACGAGAGTTTTCCCCACAAGCTGTTCCGGCTCGTACCATTTGCGTATGCCGGAGAGTATCTGTCTGTCTTTTCCCGTTCCGTCGTCGAGCGTGAATTTAAGGAGCTTGTCGCTCTTCGGCACCGCTTCGCACGATTTGACCTTAACGGCGCGGAAATCCGATTTGCAGAACGTATCAAAATCGACTGTTTCATCACTCTGCGGCTCGATCTCGATATCCGGCAGAGCGGCTTTTTTCGCCGCCTCCGCTATATTTTCGAGTTCCTCAAGCTCCGCCTTCACGTCAATTCTCGGGAAGAGCGCGTCGCCCTTCGTGACGGCGGCGTTTGCGTCCATATTGCCCCAAGACGCGACGCTGTCCCACGTTCTGACGTTCTCCGGCGCGCCTATCTGTTCGAATATTCCGCGGCAGCTTTCAGGCATAAACGGCGTGAGCAGAACTCCCGCTATGCGGCAGACCTCGAGCAGATTGTAGAGCACCCGCGCAAGGCGCGCGCCGTTTAATTCCATATCCTTGGCGAGCGTCCACGGCGTCGTCTCGTCGATGTACTTGTTCGCGCGCTGTATGACGCGGAACACCTCGTCGAGCGCCCTGTGCGGCGCGAATTTCTCCATCGCGTCCTCATATCTCGAACGCAGACCGGAGGCGAGGGCTATTAGCTCCGCATCCTCCGCGCCCTCCGCCTGATTTGCCGGAAGCGTGCCGCCGAAGTACTTCTGAGCCATCGCCGTCGTGCGCGAAACGAGATTTCCGAGGTCGTTCGCGAGGTCGTTATTTATGGTATTGAGAAGCAGCTCGTTCGTGAAATTGCCGTCCGAGCCGAACGGAAACGTGCGCATGAGGAAAAACCGCAGCGCGTCCACGCCGTAACGCTCCGCGAGCATATACGGGTCGACGACGTTGCCCTTGGATTTACTCATCTTCCCGCCGTCGATAATGAGCCAGCCGTGTCCGAAAACCTTTTTCGGCAGCGGCTCTCCGAGGCTCATCAGCATCGCGGGCCATATTATCGAATGAAAGCGCACGATCTCCTTGCCGACGATGTGTACGGCTGGCCAGAATTTTTCGTAATCGTCATATCTGTCGTTGCCGTATCCGAGAGCCGTGATGTAGTTTGAAAGCGCGTCTATCCATACATAGACGACGTGGCCGGGGTCGAAATCGACCGGTATGCCCCATTTGAAACTCGTACGGGAGACGCAGAGATCCTGAAGCCCGCCCTCGCAGTCGATGAAGTTGTGTATCATCTCGTTGACGCGGCTTGCCGGCTCAAGAAAATCGCCGGAGAGCAACAGCTCGCGGACGCGGTCTTTATACTTTGAAAGGCGGAAGAAATACGCCTCCTCCTCCGCGTCTGTGACATCTCTGCCGCAGTCGGGACACTTGCCGTCCTTAAGCTGGCTGTCCGTCCAGAAGCTCTCGCAGGGCGTACAGTATTTGCCGACGTATTTATCCTTGTATATATCGCCGTTTTCATACATTCTGCGGAAGATGTACTGGATGCTCTTTACGTGGTAATCGTCCGTCGTGCGTATGAAGCGGTCGTTGGAGATGTTCATGAGCTTCCACAGGTCGAGTATGCCGCCCTCGCCCTCAACGATGCGATCGACGAATTCCTGCGGCGTGAGTCCCGCCGCTTTCGCCTTTTCCTCTATTTTCTGTCCGTGCTCATCCGTTCCGGTCAGAAACATCACCTCACAGCCGCGCAGCCGCTTATATCTTGCAAATGCGTCTGTCGCAACGGTGCAGTAGGTGTGCCCTATGTGGAGCTTGTCCGAAGGATAATAGATAGGCGTAGTGATGTAAAATCTTTCCCTGCTCATGCTTTCCCCTCCAATGTATGTATGTGCAAATGGCTTAACGCCGTTTTTTGCCTGTATTTTGTAATTTTAGCACATATTCGGGCATAAAAGCAATAGTCCCGCCTTATTATTTGCTTTGCTCGCGTTTTTATGCGCGACAAAAGAAGTGTTTTTTCGCCAAAACCTCCTATTTACATTTTCTGTAAACGGTATTATTATTTAGGTACAGCTTATCCAATAACGCGAGGACGATAAGCTCTATCTTTATCCCACAACCCTATCTTTGGCGGGCAAGTTTACCTTGCCCGCCCCTTTTTTAATAATTTAATAAAATTCAGCTCCTAAAAGTTCGCTTCCCGTCTGTTTTTTATTTTACGCGCTCCGCGGACACAAACTCCGCGAGGCTTGTTATCGCTGCCGGCAAAAACTTAAAAGGCTTCCCCGTGAGGGGGAAGCCTTATCTTGATTATCTGGGCGGATATATGTCGTCCTCGAACAAATCCTCTTCTATCGGCACGGTCGGGCTCATGTTAGCCGGAGCCTCGTCGAGCGTGACCGTTATATCAACGCTGCTGCCCTCGCGGTACACGGTAACGGTTACCGTCTCGCCGGCGGAATGCAGCTTCAGAAGGCTTTTAAGCTCAGCTACAGAGGTTACCTTCGCACCGTCAAGCGCGGTGATTATATCGCCCGCCTGTATGCCGGATTTTTCAGCGCAGGCGCCCTCTACCGTTGAATAGACGTATGCGCCTTGCGGGACCTTGTAATACTGTATCGCGTAAGCCTTTATATCGTCAAGATTTACGCCGAGATACGCCTTGCCGGTCACATATCCGTTTTCGATGAGCTGTTCGGAGATAGTTACGGCGTCGTTTATCGGGATCGCAAAGCCGAGCCCCTCCACGCCGGAGGAGGCGTATTTCGCGGTGACTATGCCGATCACCTCGCCGTACGAATTATACACGGGTCCGCCGGAATTGCCGTTGTTGACCGCCGCATCTATCTGGAACATGTTTATCGAGGTGTAGGCGTCGGTTTTTATGACGCGGTCAAGCGCGCTGACATTGCCCTGCGTCTGAGTAAAGGTCAGCTCGCCGAGGGGGTTCCCGATGGCATATACCTTTTCGCCGACCTTTATATTGTCGGAATTTCCGAATGCTACCGGAGAGAGGTTCGTCGCGTCTATTTTTATTACGGCGATGTCGTTGCCGCTCTCGAAGCCCACGATCTCCGCTGTATATTCGTCGCCCTCGTAAGTCATAACGGTAAGCTCATAGCCGTATTCGGCGGAATACTCGATAACGTGGTAATTCGTGAGTATATAACCGTCGGACGAAATTATAAAGCCCGTACCTGAAACGGCGCTCGACGTCTCCTGCCCGAAAATGTTCTGCGTCGTCACAGACGTGTTTATGCCGACGACCTGTTTTTTCCCAAGCTCTTCATATATCTGCGCGCCGCTGAGCTCATTGCCGGAGACGGCTGCGCTCACACTTGGCACATCGCTGTCTGACGCCGCGACGGTACTTCCGATAACGACCTGCTTTTTCTGATTTGAGCCGACGCCGTAACGCTCTATCACCTTCCATGTCGCAAAGCCGCTTGCTGCGGCGCTGAATACGGCGCATACAAGAATGAGGCAGAGAGCCTTTAAGAATCCGCCGCGCTTTTTAGGCGTTTCTTCACTTTGCGGTTTTTCGGTTTTCCGCTCATAGTAAGTGTTTTCGGAGCGGAAATTCGGAGAGTAGAACGAGCCTGGAGAATTGTCCGCCTCGTCTATCACCGGGTCTATCCAGCGTCTGTCATAGGAATAACCCGCGGATGTCGGGCGCTCCGCCGTTCTCGGAGGGACATAACGGTATTCGCCGCTTTTGAAGCCGGCGCTGTCGAAGCGGTCCTCGCCGTCGACGCGATCTTCATTTTCGAAGTGATCCTCGCCGCCGAAGCTGCCGCCCGATGGCGCATCCGCATCGCTTTGGAGAGTATCGGCGCTGTCGAATACGTTTTCCGTGCCGACGGTCTCCGGATTTTCACCGGCAGACGGTGTATCATGACCGAAACCGAACTCTTTATTTTCGCCGTAATTGTAATCCATAATAAACGCCTCCATAGAATCTCGCGGGGAAACGCGGTTTTTCGCCGTTTTCGCCCTTTAAAAGCAATTAAATATTACTCCACCTTTTTTACCAATGCATGAACAAAATATAAATATTTATTCAAGAAAATTTGTAATAATTGTGAAGTCTCAGAGCCGCCGTACGCTTTAATATATGCCGGAGCCGACGCCGTATTCACGGCGGACGATACCATTTTAAACTTAAAAGCCGCATCGACTGAGATGCGGCTTTTTTCAGACGTAAAAAATCGGCTTACGGGAGATACGGCAGCGGGTCGACCTGTACGTTCTCGACGCGGATCTCGAAATGGACGTGTACCGCAGTGGCAGTGCCGGTAGAACCCATGTGTGCGATGACCTGTCCCTGATAAACACGGTCGCCCTCTGATACGAGCAGCTCGCAGCAGTGACCGTAACAGGATATCTCGCCGTTGTCATGCTGTATTTTGATAAAATTGCCGTATCCCGACATCCAGCCTGCGAAAATCACCTCGCCGCCGTCGGACGCCCAAATATCCTGCCCGTACTGACCGACGATGTCTATGCCCTTATGGTATGTCGAGCCGACGCTGACGTTTCTGTATCCGAAGTATGAGGTGAGCGTTCCGTCAGCCGGCCAGATATATGTGCCTGTCGACGCCGTCAGCGGCTTTGTGCCGCTTATTACGACCTCGTCTGACTTTTCGACAAGCGTTTCCGATCTGACGATACGGCTCTCCGTGACCTCGCCGTTTACGAGCGTGTCGCAAAGCGTATCGACGACAAAGCCCTTTACGCCGGGCGTCACTATCCTTGTCACGCCCTCGTCAAGCTCCGGATCGTCAATTGTTACGGTGTCATACGGCACGGTATAGCTCGTTTCGTAGTTTTCGACCGTGTTTATCGTCAGCCGGCACTCTGAATTGAGATTGTTCGGGTCGAGCGCGCGGCTGAGCCGGTCAGCGCCGAAAAATACGGGCGACTCGGTATAGACGCATTTTGTGCTTATGCTCTGTTCTATCTCAGCGGAAACGGTTCTGTCCGTCTTGTATCTCGAGATAAGCTCGTCAAGCACGTCGTTGAGCGTGTCGATGCTGTCAACGGAGCCCGCCTCGACGCCGTCTATATAGACGATATATTCGAGCTTGCTGTTTGAAAGCGAGGTGACGAAGCTGGAAAAGCCGCTCGGCTCTTCCGCGCCGTACGCCTTGAATTCGCCGTCTGACGACGCCATGCTCATCTCCGCGAGCTCTGAATTGCCGTTGAACCACGCGGCATACGCCGCGGACGCGGTCGTCGACGCCGCGTAAATTACAGCAAGACAGATGCAGGCGATCGCCGCAGATCTTATGCGGCGGAGCGTCGCGCGCTCCGCGATCGTGCCGAAGCATTTTATATCAAAAAGGGAAAAACCGTTTTTATCAGTATTTGATTTGTTTTTGCGAGACATACGGAAGTCCTCCAAAAGGAAACAATAAGAAACTAAAAAATTACAAAATAGTTACAAGTTGTATGATAACCGTTTTTTAGTATATTGTCAAGTATTTTCTTGCGACACGTTCTTCTTATTTGTTTTTCCTTTTGCTCCGCGTTGTACTTTTTCCGCTATCTTTTCTTTTTTCGCTCCGCTGGGTAACTTCTCTGCAATGCGTCAGAAAAGTTAGGGCGAAGGGAGCCGAGCACTTATCGGTTTTCACGGGCGAAAAAACGCACCAAAGGAGGAAGATTCCGATTTCTTCCCCCTTTGGAAACCCTCCGCGCCGGCGAAACACCTATGCCGCGGCTTAAAAACGAGCTATATCTACGCCTTGAAATATTCTACGAGCATTGTGACACAGGCATCGTAGGAGTATATGCCCAAGCTCTGCCCGTTGCCCTTGAGATAACCGTCGTACAGGTTTTCAAAAAACGTATCCACCGGCGAGTCGTACTTTTCCCAATAGGCGCTGTTGTCGCGCCAGTCCGTCTCAAGCTCCGGCGAAAAATTTTCGCGCAGATAGCTCCAAGCCTCGTAATCCGAGGAGTAAAGCGCGTTCATCAGATAGACGAGCCCGCACAAATATCCGGAATAGCTGTATGACGTGTCGCCGCTCGATATGCAGGCGAGTATGCCGATGAAATTGCACTCCTGCTCGCTCGCATATCCGAGCTGGTGGGCGAGCTCGTGCGCGACGGTGGACGGGATAAAGCAGCCCGGAATATCGACGTTTATATTCGATTCGCCCGTATATGCGAAATAAACTCCGGTGAAGCCCATCGCGCTCATGACCTTTGAAAACATCATCGGCTTTGGACGGCGGCACTCACCCGCGAGGTTCGGGAAGTATTCCGCCAAATTGTCGTAAAGCGTCGGAGCCTTATCGAAAATCGCGTCCGTATCGCAGACAAAATGCCCGTCCTTATCGCGCGGCACTTCGGATGAAAGCGCATTCGCGGCGGCGAGAAAGCCGGCGGTGACTTTAAACAGCTCCTCTACGTTCGCGGGCGCCGCTGTCGGTATGCCCGTCTCATCGGAAAAGCCGCGCGCATAATATTCGACGCCCCAGAGCCAACCGTAAAGGCTCCACAGAAACGAGGCGGCTGCAAGCAGGACAAGAACGCGGTGGAGAAACTGACGCAGGCGCATGAACGAGCGCCGAACACGCACTATCGTGTAAATCACATGGAAAATCACAAAAAGTATGCAGACGATATAAAAAAGCTCCGTCGCGGAAAACGGCACAATGCCCCAAAATCTGCCGAGCATCGCTCTCGTCGGCGCGGAAAATACGCGGCACACCTCGTCCGCAAAGCCCGGTCTTGCGCGAAGCAGATAATATGCCGCTATACTTACCGCAAACACAGCAAGCAGTATCGCGTCAATTTTCAGCATGGCGTTAAGACGCCTGCGTTCTTTCATATAAGCGCGCATCCGCTCACCTCCCGTAAAAATTTTTCTACATTATAACCGTTTGTGCCGTATTTTGCAATTTTAAACGAAAAAAGCCGGAAAAGCACGAGTCTTTTCCGGCTTTTTTATGATTTTTTACACACCCGGATCCGGATCGGGGTTTGGATTCGGATCTGGATTTGGGTCGGGGTTCGGATTCGGATTTGGATCCGGATTCGGGTTCGGATCAGGATTCGGATCGGGGTTCGGGTTCGGATCGGGATCCGCCCACGGGTCGGGATCTTCTACGGGATCGACTACCGGATCTTCGGGCAGCGGCGGACCGACACGCACTACCTTGTTCTGGACCCTGTATTTGTCCCTGCCCAAATATACCTTTTCTATAAGCGTGCCGTCGCCCGCGTATATATACTTATATGCGTCCACGACATAGCCGGTATGTCCGGAGGTCTTTACTTCTTCCGTGCCCGGCTCAAGCGTTTCATCGAGTTCTTCCACAGTCTCCGGCGGGGTCGAGGAGATGACGGCATTGTCGAGCTTTACATATGTGTCGTCGAGCTTTGTACCTATCAGTTCCACCGTAAGCTCCCTGCCTGATACGGCAGCATTGATTTTTATCGGGTAATCAGTGTTGTTCTCGAATTTGAAATCGAGCGTGCCCCAGTTTACCGTGGCGTCAAGCCCCATAGGTAGATACGAAACGGGGTACATGTGATTTGAACGCTCAACCACCTTGAGGTTTGCAAGCAGAACGCAGTAATAAATCGTGGAGGAGCACTGGCATATACCGCCGCCGATCTGATCTACGTTTTCGCCGCCGACGTATGCGCCCGCGGGCTTGTAACCCTTCGCTGAGGTGCGCTCTCCGACGGTGCCGTTGAATGAGAAGGTTTCGCCCGGATTTAACACGGTGCCGTTAACGGCGCTCGCCGCGAGCGATATATTGTTTGTACGGTTGGACGAGCTCGTCGCGAGCGATGTCGTCTTAGATGCGAGCGTGTCGCGGAAAAGCATTGCGCCGAGCTGCTCTGTTGTTACGGACGGCTCGGTGAAAATGAGCGGGATCGAGATCGTCTCGCCGTTTTTCGCCTCCGAATACATGCGCTGTGCCGCGGCAATGTCAAAGCTGACGCCCGTGACGCTTTGGCTTATTTCGCTTGTTTTGGGATCGTATACTGCCGCCACCGGCTCGATAAACACCTGATTGTAAATCGTCTGGAAGCTGATCTCTTCCGGCATGGTTTTTTCCGCGTCGTATTCTATGACGGAGTAGTTTTTCTTATCGAACGCCTCTCGTACGAGCTCATACACCTCGTCCTGGTCTATTACTATACCCACAGAGCCCTTTGTCACAAGAATATTCGTCCTGCCTATTTTGAAAACGTTTTTGAGAAGCTCGGAGTTCGCCGCATTCGCGCCCTCAGCGATTATGCTTCGCACAGACGCCTCGTCAAAGCCGCCTTTGCTTACGGTATCTATATTCGAAGCGCCAAGCAAGCAGCCGATATAACGGAACGCGCGCCCGACAAAGCCGGAGGACCTGCCGTAATCGTATGCGAGCTTTGCCGCGTCGACGGACGATACGGCAAGACCCGCCTGCTCCGCAGTTATTCTTATATCTGCGTCATCAGAAAGGCGTACGGATACGGCGTTATTCGCCTCCGCCGAAAAGCCCGCGCGGTCAAACGCGGTCTCCGCCTGCGTGAGCGTCATGCCGCCGACCTTTACCCCGTTTACAGAGACGTTGGGGTATATATCTTTCACGCCGCCCGAGACGGCGCCGGCGGCGACGACCAAGACCGCGGCAATGCCGATAACGGCGAGCGCCGCGATAAGCGCCTTCTTTCTTGCGGAGCGTTTTTTCAGCTTGCGTACTCCCCTGTTTTTTGAATTTTCATGTTTTCCAGCCAATTTTTCAACCTCTGTTTCTTATGATTAAGCTTTTTATTATTATGTAGCAAAAAATCTAAAATGCAATTACATTATTGAGAATATTTGATTACAAAAAATGCCTGAATCCGTGTCAGCTTATGCCGTGAAATAGCGGCGTGTCGCTTGATTTCTTGTCGAAAATGCTCATCTGATCGTCGGCGAGCTCAAATTCCGCCTCACTGCGCGACGCGGACAGCGTCCGTGCCTGCGTCTGCGTGTTAAGCACGCCCTCGATCAGCGAGTTTGAAACGAGAAAGCCCTTTGGCGTAAAGCTCCACCGTCCGTCCTTGTTTATCGCCCAGCCGCGGATTATGTACGAGTCGAGAAGTTTTTTCGTCGCCTCGAACGAGCATGGGAATATGCTCCTGTACTCGTCCTCGGATATGCCGTACGTCGTGCGGAGCCCAAGCATCAGATATTCCATACCCTGCTCAAAGCTCGTGATGCTCTCGCACTGGTCGATGAGCTTATCGCCGCTCGCGACGTTTTCGCAGTATTTTTTAACGTCCTGCACATAGTTGAACCGCTGGCCGCCGATGTACGAATGCGCCGCCGCGCCGAAGCCCATGTACTCCTTACCCTGCCAGTATTTGAGGTTGTGCCGCGAGTGCATCCCGCGCTTTGCGAAATTCGAGACCTCGTACTGATACAGTCCCGCCCTGGCGAGCGTATCTACGGCGTAGAGGTACATATCCGCCTGCATATCGTCGTCCGGTATGAAGGGCGAATCCTTGTATATGTAAAGCGGAGTTCCCTCCTCTATCTTCAGCCCGTAGCATGAGATGTGGTCCGGCTTTAGCGCGATGCCCTTTGAGAGCGTGTCCGCCCAGTCCTCGCGCGTCTGACTCGGCAGACCGTAAATGAGGTCTATGCTGACGTTTTCAAAGCCCGCCGCACGCGCCGATCTCACCGTCTCCTCCGCCTGAGCGAAGCTGTGTCTCCTGCCGATGCTTTTGAGCGTGCCGTCGTTTGCGGACTGGACGCCGATGCTCAGGCGGTTTATGCCCGCCTTCCGCATTAACTGGAGATCGGACAACGTCACACTATCGGGGTTTACTTCGACCGTGACTTCTCCGTCTATCAGCACGCGGCAGTATTTTTTCAGCGCCGAGAACACGTCTATGATATTATCCGCACCGAAAAAGCTCGGCGTGCCGCCGCCGAAATAAACGGTATCTATCATATATCCGGAGAGCTGCTTCGACGACTCCCTTATATGGCTTTTCAGCGCCTCGCGGTAAGAGGGCATAAGGTCGTTTGCGCAGGCGACCGAATAGAAATCGCAGTAGGCGCACTTGCTCGCGCAAAACGGTATATGAATGTAAACGCCGAGCTCCTTTTCCATAGTCCCTCCCGCCGCGCAATAAATACGATTAACTTTTATTATATTTCTTTTTGCGCCTTATGTAAACATTTTTTTGCAAATTTTGCGTGGAGGGGAAATTTTGCATACACCCGTCGATGTTTCTCAGCATATATGACGGCAAAAGGAAACCCTTTGTTTCGACAAAATACAAATTTTTCAGTTTGTTCATAATTTGAGTGTCACAAATCGCCGCTCTGATTCGTTACTATGTATAGGACGGTAAAGTGGATGGCGGGTTTTACATACAATTTTCGGATAAATTTGCTGAAATTAACAGTTTTTTGATAAACATCAGTAACCGCTCACATCAGCGACTCCAGCTAACTATAATGCAAGTATAACACAATATTATTTACATATATATTTGATTGACATATATAAAAGTATTTGATATTATACAGAAAAGAGAAAAATATGAGGGAGGTGAGTCCGATGGGCTGTTTATGAGCCGCGTGGCGAGTTTGGAAATGCAAATACAGAAAAAACACTTGAGAAATATTACAAAGGAGGATATAATCATGAAAAAGTTAATAAGTTTAACATTGATACTTAGTATAGTTTTAGCGCTTACTGCCTCGGCATTTGCCGTATATGACAACGGACCGCAAAATACAAACTACAATCGAACGAATGCTAAAAACTATATATACAACTATACCATAACCCCCAATAATACCTACGCCGATTTTACTAAATATGGCGGTGACTGTACGAATTTCGTATCGCAGGTTGTTCATGCCGGAGGTATGCCAATGACATCGCCGGTGAATAATCCGGGAGACGATTCTTGGTATTATTATGGTTCCGACTGGGGAACCGGCAGAACTTCTTCTTGGACCAAAGCAACTAATTTTAGAAAATATTGGGCTGATATAAACGGCGATGGCGGGAAACACGCCTATCAGTTCAAAGTATATTTGGCATCAGACTTTAAAAATGATAGTATTTGGTCTGATGTTTGGTCTTATCTTGAGCCGGGAGATATCGTTCAATATGTCAGCACATCTGACTGGGCAACCTATCACTCGCAGGCTGTTCATCGCACCTCTTATGAAAACGGAGAGTTTAAGGTCAGCATGGGACAGCATACAGCAAACAGCTGGCAAAATCTGAGAAACTATGTTACCGGGTTAAGCGACAAAAACACAAGGGTATGTTTGATTAAAATATCTGCCAATACGTTTAATGCCAAAAGCATACAAAATATGCCGGAAATTTCTTCCATGTCAATTGACGAGCTTGCGGCGGAGGAAAGCCGGCTCAATGACACTAAACCCAAAACAATGGAGGAAGAACATGAAAAATGGGCTGCTATAGCGCTTGTAAAACAAGAGCTTGTAAAGCGTGCAAAAGAGAGTAAAATAAGCTATAAAGCGGCGATCACAATGGATGCGCTGCAGCAATTCATGATAAACCGCATGGAAAACAACCAACTTTTCATCACATGTGCAGAGAATATTGAGGACAAATCAATTAAAGCGTCGTTGATAACAGAATGTAAAGAGGCGAGAGCGGAAAACGAAAGGATATCTGAATTTATGAAAAACATGCAAAATAAGAGAGATGTCCATGATCTTTGGAATGAATATTGGAACGATATTATCCATCAAGCTCCGCCGTCTTACTATGAATAAGACGTGATTGCTTATAAATACGAAATCATAAAACGGAGGACTCTATAATGAAAACTATTTCAAAAACGCTGATCGCAATGCTCGTTGTTTTCTCATTATGCCTGTCTATGGGGGCGATTGCTTTTGCAAACGATTATCCGGTTTACAGCGAATGGGCGAAAGCGGAAGTGCTTGCGGCGGAAGAAAACGGGCTTACTCATGACTTACATGATGATCTACGGGGCAATATGTTTAGAGAGCGGGCGGTGGAACTTCTTGTCAAATTGGTTGAAAAAGTGACAAATACTGCCATTGAGAGCAGCGACGCCCAGATATTTGACGATGTGCCCACTACTATCTACCGCCCTATTTTTGACACGATCAATAAAGCGTATGCGATCGGCATTACAAAAGGCGTTGGAAACGGCAAATTTGATATGGACAGGGATGTGACACGAGAGGAATTTGCTGTAATGCTCCACCGCGCATTTTCATACATCGAGCGCACGACCGGCAAAAAATATCTTGAAAATACGTCTGATTTAAGCGCTTTTGCGGATAAAGACGAGGTTTCCGATTGGGCGGTTGAAGCGATGGGGACCCTTGCAAAAGCCGAAATAATGCTTGGAAAGCAGGGCAAAAAGCTCGACCCGAAAGGCACGATCAGCGTTGAACAAGGTATCGTTTTATCGTACAGGAGTTTTCTGCTGATGAAGTAAATATCACACGGAAATATCATAGCGCCGCGGGGCTTTTCGCTCCGCGGCGCAGATTTTAGCTTTCTTTTCAGTGGTGACAACAGTGGTCGCAGTCGCCGATACAGCCGACGATCGGCTCCGGATCTATACCCTGCCGCTTGTAGTAATCCGCGATGGCGGATTTTATGCCCTCCTCCGCGAGAACGGAGCAGTGCATTTTGACCGGCGGCAGCCCGTCGAGCGCCTCCGTGACAGCCTTGTTCGAGAGCTTGAGCGCCTCCTCCACGGTCTTGCCCTTTACAAGCTCAGTCGCCATCGAGCTCGTCGCTATCGCCGCGCCGCAGCCGAAGGTCTTGAACTTCGCGTCCACCACGACGTCGTTCTCGATTTTAAGATATATCTGCATTATATCGCCGCAGACGGGGTTTCCCACGCGGCCTACAGCGTTGGCGTCGGGCAGCTCGCCCACGTTGCGCGGATTGGTAAAATGGTCCATTACTTTTTCAGAATACATTATAAAGCACCTCTTTCGGTTAAAATTCAAAATTTTCCGTTCAGCCTGTCCTCCCAGAGAGGGGACATGCTTCGCAGCTTTTCGACCGTCTTCGGCAGCACCTCTAAGATGTAATCTATGTCCTCGTCGGTGCTGCATTCGTTTATCGTGAGACGCACGGAGCCGTGCGCCGTCGCGTGCGAAAGCCCTATCGCCATGAGCACATGGGACGGGTCGAGCGAGCCTGATGAGCAAGCCGAGCCGGACGACGCGCATATACCCGCGTTGTCGAGCGTCAAGATCATGCTCTCTCCCTCAATGCACTCAAAAACAAACGACGCTGTGCCCGGGAGCCTGTTCGTCCTGTGTCCGGTGAGGCTGGAATACGGGATCTTCGTAAGCCCGTCTATAAGCCTGTCGCGCATGGCGGATACACGAGCCATGTTTTCGTCCATATTGGCTACCGCCTCCTCAAGCGCCGCCGCCATGCCGATTATACCGGCGACATTTTCGGTTCCGGCGCGTTTGCCCTTCTCCTGTCCGCCGCCGTGTATGAGGCTCGGAAGTCTTATGCCCTTTCGCACGTACAGCGCGCCGACGCCCTTGGGACCTCTGAATTTATGCGCCGCCATCGACAGCATGTCGACGTTCATCGCCTCGACGTCTATCGGGATGTGGCCTACAGCCTGCACGGCGTCCGTGTGGAACAAAACGCCCTTTTCGCGGCATATCGCACCGATCTCACGGACGGGCATTATCGTGCCTATCTCGTTGTTCGCAGCCATTATAGTGACCAAAACCGTGTCGTCGCGTATCGCATTTTTAAGATCCTCAAGGCTTATCAGACCGTCCGAGTCCACGGGGAGCGTGGTTATCTCAAAGCCGAAGCGCTTTTCGAGCCATTCGAGCGTGTTGAAGACCGCGTGGTGCTCCACGGCGGAGGTTATGATGTGCCTGCCCTTTTTCTCCGCGAGCATTTCAGCGACGCCGCGGATAGCCCAGTTGTCCGCCTCCGAGCCGCTTCCGGTGAAAAATATCTCGCCCGCGGAGGCGCCGACAGTTCCCGCTATCTTTTCACGCGCCTCCTCAAGCGCGCGGCGCGAAGCGCGTCCGACAGAGTACACCCCGGAGGGGTTTCCGAAATTTTCGGAAAAATACGGAAGCATCGCGTCAAGCGCCGTACGGGAGACGGCGGTAGTGCCAGCGTTGTCCGCATAAACAAATCTCTTTTCCATTGTGAAATCTCCTGTTTTCATGTGTGCTTGAGCCGTAAGACTCAACCTACAAAATTACTATGTTAATTAAAATTTATACCAAAGCGCGTCATTTGTCAATATATCCTTATTGAAAACATAAAAATAATGTGATAATATTTATGATAATGTTGTCGGGCGGCGTGCATTTTGTGCGTCGCAGGCAAAAAAAACGGCAGATAGGGGGCGTTTTACAAATGAAAAGTCAAAGAATTTCCAAGAACGTTATCAGGAGACTGCCGAGGTATATACGCCACCTCGATCTCCTGACCTGCGAGGGTGTCACTCGCGTCTCGTCGAGCGAGCTCGGCAAGAGAATGAGTCTGACCGCTTCGCAGATCCGTCAGGATTTCAACTGCTTCGGCGGTTTCGGTCAGCAGGGCTACGGATATAACGTCGAGGAGCTGCGAAGCAAGCTCGCGGCGATACTCGGCATGGAGCGCAGCCGCTCCGCAATTATAATCGGCGCCGGCAATCTCGGTCGCGCGATAATCAAAAATTTCCGTTTCGGCGCGTGCGGCGTAACTCTGCGCGCCGCCTTCGACATAGGCGATAAGCGAGAGGCTATCGGGGATGCGCTTTCGTTTTACGACATAGGCGAGCTTGAAAATTACCTTCGGGAAAATCCCACGGATATCGCCGTGCTTACGCTGCCCGCCGACGCCGCCGACGGAATGGCTCACCGTCTCGTCGGCGCGGGTATAAGGGGAATATGGAATTTCACAAACGTCGAGCTTCGCGGCATTCCGGAAAACGTCGTCGTCGAAAACGTCCATTTCTCCGACAGCCTGCTCGCGCTCAACTATTATCTGTCAAAGGAAGAAAAATGATCCGTAATTATTCGGGAGGTTCAAATTGAAGCGTACAGTTTCCGCAATACTCGTATTTATGCTGCTTTGCAGCATGACCTCGGCTGTCGCCGGCAGCGCCGGCTCTGCATCCGATCCGCTCGTCTCGCAAAGCTATGTGGATAACACATTCCGCCCCGCCATCATCGCGGAGGGCGAGAGAAAAATTTCCGGCGGCGGATATACGACAAGCTCCGCCGCGATCCCGTCGGGCTATACACGCGCCGACGGATACACGGCTTTTTCGCTGAGGGCAAATGAATGCGCGTCGCTCATTACCGGCGCGAGCTTCACGCCTCTGTCCGGCTCCGTCTCCGTCTCCGTCGTTTCCGGCGCTGTCATAGACGTTTCCACAGGCGCGGAGGTGCAGTCCGGCGCGGCTCTCAAGGCAAATCGCCGCTATTTCTGCGTCGAGAACACGTCGGCGGATTTCGTCGCCGGGTCGGAGTGCTCGTGCCTGATAGACGGGATATATAAGCTCGGCACTGCGTCAGCCGTTCAGACGCCCACGCCCAAAACCGTCGCTGCAAACAATATGAAGATAAAATTCAACGGCGCGTATCAAAACATGGAGGCGTACAATATCGACGGCTACACATACTATAAGCTGCGCGATATTGCGGCGCTTATGATGGGTACGTCGTCTGAATTTGCCGTGGACTTTGATGTCGCCTTGAATATGATCTACACGCGCACGCCCGGGACGTACACTCTCGTCGGCGGCGAGCTTAAGACCGGCATCGACAAATCCAAAAGCTGTGCTCCGAGCAATTGGAAGCTTAATGTGAACGACGCCCGTGTAAACTGCTATGTCTATAACTTCATGGACAACAATTTCTTCAAGCTGCGTGATCTCGGCGCGGCGCTCGGCTTCAACGTCGATTATGACGACGCGAGCCGTACGGTAATAATAAACAGCTCGGACTATACGGGATAAAAAAGATCAAAAAAATCTCCCACCTGCTTTTCAGGTGGGAGATTTTTTATTATTGTTACTGCACTTTATCCGGTGCACGGAGCTTTTTCTGAAGCCAGTCCTTGCCGTCCACGAAGCGCGAGACGATATACGAAACGACGTAGTCTCCGGCGGCGTTTATCATGGTCGCCGGAGGATCGACGAGATTTCCTATCGTTATCGCTATCGGATACGCTATCGCCATCTGCGTCGGGAAGAATATCGAGCAGATGATATACTCGCCTATATAGCCGCCGCCTGGAATGCCGGACATCGCGACGGACGAGAAGACCGCGACTATCAGTATGAGCGCGAGCGTTCCGGGATTTGAAAATTTATCCCACTGTCCGAGCGCGCCGAACAGAAACGCGATTTTAAGCACGCATGAGAAGCAGCTTCCGTCCATGTGCATCGTCGCGCCGAGCGGGAGCACGATCTCGGATACATCTTTTGATATTCCCGTCTCCTCCGCGACGTCCATATTCGTCGGTATCGTCGCGACGGACGAGCAGGTACCGAGAGATACGACCGCGGGGCGCAGTATATGCTTGAACATCGTCTTTGCGCCGCCCTTGCCGCCGCCGAAGCGCGCAAACAGCGGGAACGCGGTGAACACATATATGAGGCACAGCGGATAATAGACAGCCATCGCCCTGCCGTAATCGCCGATGAGTTGCGGACCGTATGTCGCGACGAGCGACGCGAAAAAGCCGAAAAACGCGATCGGCGCGTAATATGTCACGATCTTGACGACCTTGAGCATCGCGCCCGTAAGATCCGCGAGAAATTTCCCGACCATCGACTCCGCACCGCCGTTCAGGTTTACGCCGAATCCGAAAATCATCGAGAAAATGATGAGCGGGAGCATAGCCCTGCGGGTGAGAAGGCTTACAAAGTCCTCTGCGGTAAAGAAGCTCACGATGAGCTGAGCGACGGTCTTCTGCTCGTCTATCTCTCCCGCCGCCGCGTCCGTCCAGGGCTTCAGCACGGGCGGGAATATCTTCATTAGTATTATCATGATGACCGCCGCGACAGCGCCGGTGACGACGAACGTGATTATCGTTGTCGACATTATCTTGCCCGCGCGCTTTCTGCTTTTCATGTTCGCGACGGAGCCGGCTATCGACGAGAATACGAGCGGCACGACGATGCAGAACATGAGGTTGATAAACACCGTGCCGAGAGGCTCGAGCGCGGTCGCGCCGGGCCACACCGCGCCGACTATACAGCCCGCGACTATCGCGAGCAGGAGGATGATTAGAAATCCGTAGTTTTTTGCGACTGATCTCTTTTCCATAGTCAGAATTCCTTTCTGTTTTCAAAATCGGGAATATGGTTGCAGGATCGTTAATGACATTATATACCAGTTTTTCATAATATACTACTCAAAAAATGCTCTAATTCTCAAAAAAATGCCTTTTTTATTTTTACAACTGCAAAAATTCTCCGTATCGTATATAATTTAAGTGAAAAATATGCGCGATGCAGGGCGCGGAGGTATACATGGAATTCACAAAAATGCAGGGCGCGGGCAACGATTTCATCATCATAAACAATATTAAAGAGAAAATTCCGCACGAAAAACTGCCCGACGTGGCGAGGCGGCTCTGCTCGCGCAGAGTGTCGATCGGCGCTGACGGGCTCATGGCGGTCGAGCGCGCCGAAAACGGCGGCGATTACAGGATGCTGTTTTTCAATTCAGACGGTTCAGCCGGCGAGATGTGCGGCAACGGCGCGAGATGTATATGCAGATACGGGTACGAGCTTGGGCTTGCGGGAGAGGTTCAGCGCGTCGAGACGACCGCCGGACTTGTGACGGGCAGGCGCGAGAGCGAGCGCATGTACACGGTAAGGCTTAACGATCCGACGGTCATAGAGCTTGACCGCCGCGCAAGTGACGGGGAAAAGGCGATAATCTGCGCTTATGTCGAGCTTGGAAATCCGGGGCTTCCGCACGCGGTGGTCATGTATGACGGCGTCGGCGAGGCGTCGCCTGACGTTTTGCGCCGGCTCGGCGCTCTCCTTCGGCATGACGGCGCGTTCCCGAAGGGCGCTAACGTGAATTTCTGCGAGGTGACGGGTGAAAACACCGTCCGCGTGAGGACGTATGAGCGCGGCGTCGAGGATCTGACGCTCGCCTGCGGAACGGGCGCGGGCGCGGTCTCGGCGGTTATGACGCTGCTCGGCAGGGTGAGCGGCGATAACGTGAAAATCGAGATGGACGGCGGCGAGCTGTATGTGACGCTGACCGCGC
>JAFWVB010000047.1 GCA_017518445.1 Oscillospiraceae bacterium
CTTATTTGTCCTCTTTTTCTGGACAAGCAGAAAAAGAGTTATCGTCCCCCATTAAAATTATGGTGCACACAGTGCTCAGCTACACAATAGACCCTGCGGTGCAATTAAACGAAAAGTCACCCCCGCGGAGCGATGCGTTGTTCCGCTTTCCGTATGGTCGTCGGTTTCTTGCGGATAAGATCTCTGGCACAAACATGCGCGCCCCTGCTTATAATGGCATATAACAGGAAAAGGTGTTGGTTTATATGCTTATGATCATTTGCAGAGCCGCGCTTGGCACGGGCTTTGCATTTTTAATGACCACGCTCGGCGCCGCGACCGTGTTTTTCATGGTAAATGAGCCGCGCCCGCGATTTCAGAAAGCGGTTATGGGCTTTGCGGCGGGCGTTATGACAGCCGCGTCTGTATGGAGTCTTCTGCTTCCGGCGATAGAGCAGGCGCGGGCGGACGGACGCTGCCCCGCATGGCTGCCCGCGGTGGTCGGTATACTTATGGGGGTCGTTTTTCTGGCGCTGCTCGACGATATGCTCCCGAAATTGAGGCGTAATAAAGGCGATATCAGCAGAAATGCGTCGATTATAACGGCGATAACCCTGCACAATGTGCCGGAGGGCATGGCTGTGGGACTTGCGTTCGCGCTCGCATCGAACAGGGAGGGACTCGTCGCCGCGGCGGCGCGTGCTCTCGGCATAGGTATACAAAATTTTCCGGAGGGCGCGGCGATATCGCTCCCGCTCCGTCAGGAGGGGAGATCGCGCGGGAAGGCGTTTACCTTCGGAATGCTGTCCGGCATAGTGGAGCCGATATTCGGCATAGCGGCGGTCGCGGCGGCGTCTACGGTGGAGCCGCTGATGCCGTGGCTTTTGAGCTTCGCCGCCGGAGCCATGCTGTATGTCGTCGTCGAGGAGCTTGTGCCGCAGGCGCACGGCAGGTCGGGAACATGCGGCTTTGTGGTGGGGTTTCTCATTATGATGGTACTCGACGTGGCGCTCGGCTGATCATAAAAACAGCATAAGAAAGACCGCCATGCTTTTTGCATGACGGTCTTTGGAATTTTACGGCTATTTTATTTTAAGCGCCGTCAGAAGTATCTTCGCCATCTGTGCGCGCGTAAGACTGCTTTGCGGGTCTATTTTGCCGCCGGAGCCGCCGACGATGCCGAGCTTTACGAGCGTCGCCGTCGGCGTCACTGCGTAGGACGATATACTGTCACTGTCGGAAAACGGCGAGAGTGCGGAGGCGTCGCCGTCAGAGTATGAAACGCCGAGGACATTGAGCGCCCTGTATACGAATGTGAACGCCTGCTCTCGCGTGAGTGTCGCCGTCGGAGAGAACGTGCCGTCACCGTTGCCCTGCGCGATACCCTTTTCATGCGCCCATGTTATCGCGCGTGAGTAATATTCTCCGGTAGGAACGTCCGTGAACGCCTGTTTTTCGGCTACTGACGGCTCGCCCGCCGCGCGGTATAGCATGAGGATAAAGTCGCAGCGTTTTATGTTGTTGTCGGGACTGAAGGTCGTTTCGGTCGTACCTGTCACGACGCCGAGATCATACAGCTCCGTGATATATTCCGCCGCCCAGTGACCGGAGATGTCGGTGAAGTTCGACCCGACAGTGACGGGAATAGAAACCGTTTTTCCGCCGGCTGAAAGCTCGACACTGCCGGACAGACCGTAACTATCCGGAGCGGTAAAAGTCACAGATCCGTCACTTTCGGCTGATACAGCGCCGAGGTTTTCGGAGACTGTCCACGTCATGCTGCCCGCGTCCATCACGGTCGGGATTACGTAATAACTGCCGGAAGCTGAGAGGCGAACGGTCTCGCCGGGATCAAGCGTCAGACGGCTTATAGCCTTGCCGGATGGATCGCTGACCTTAAGCTCCGTAAGCGTGTCGGTCACAAATATACTGCCCTTACCGGTTATGCCGCCCGAAGAAAACGATATTGTATCAGTGCCGGAGCGAACCGCAGTATAGCGGCTGCCGGAGACTTCTCCGAGCTGTGCCGAGGCGGTTACCGCGCCTGGGAGCGAAACCGGGGAATGCCCGCCGTCAACCGCGGAGTAGCTGAGGTCTATTGACGAGCCGGTCAGAACTACCGCGCCCGTTTCGTTAAGCGCGAGGCGGGCGGGAGTGCCGTCGGGCTTAGAGCGGCTGCACAGGAGTATGTAGGTGGAGCAGGACCGCTCCGCGCCGTCAGACGGTTTGTTTACCGTTTTTGCCGAGGCACGCCACGGCAGGCGCACCGCCATCGCGGACGAGCCGCCGCCGTCGAAATTGACAACTGTTGAACATCCCATGGCGATAAGCTCCTCCGCCGCCTTATAGCAGGTGAGACCCGCGGAGTGATCGGTTTTTCTGCCGTCCGCGACGTAATATATTGCCGTGCCGTCCGGCTTTATGCCGACGACGGTGCGCGGATTTGTGCCGGATACGGAGCTGTCCCACGCGGACGAGTCTGTGATACTGCCGTTTTCAGCGAGAATGTCGCCCGCGCCGGTTGCCCATTTTACGGTCGAGTAGTCGGCGCCCGTCATTGATGTACGGAGCGTAACGCGATCACCGACGGCAAATGACTGCTGTTCGGCATATTTGTACGATGCCGTCGCCGCGGTCAGAACGAGACAGTCTGCGCTTATCGGCTGCGCCTCCGAGCCATGGTATGTATCTATGACCTCAAGCTCAAGCGTGCCGTTCGGCGTGACGTCTCCGCCGCCGATTATTTTAAAAATCACCGCCCAGCCGTCTGTCGAGGTGCGTGTCGAGACCGTGGAAAAATGCTCGCTGTATAGATATGTGCCGCCGGTGTCAACGCGAGTCTTGTTAAAATGGGAAACTGAAACAGTCTTGTCCTTAGTATTGTTCACAAGCTCCATCGTCAAAACGGGAGCTTTCACGGCAGCGAGCCTGTCGGAATTGTCTATCGTGAGGATGTTACGCCCGTCCGGACTGCTTTTCAGAACTCCGTTTTCGACGACGATGCCCATCGGTATCTTATTCGCGGTGAAAAAATCGGTGTTTACCGCGCCGAGTACGTTATAGCCGAGTGACGCGGCGTAATCGACGATGCCGGAGATCGTCATGCCGCCGTAAATAGTGTCGCAGGCGAGGACGATTGGGAATACATCGCCGCCGGGAGAGGTCTCCAATGCGTAGCTCTCAACGCGCGAAGATCCGTCATAGGAAACGCGGTCGCTGTATACGAGGTTGTCCGCGAGCTCGATCTCGGAGGTGTATACGTTCGTACCCGCGCCGGCGGCGAGGGCGGAAACGGATATGCCGAGAAGAAGGACCGATACGAGAAGCAGGGATATTAAACGCTTTTTGAAATTCATTTGAGTCTCCTTTGTACGTTTGAGCGGCTTTGAAAAACCGCGTTCTTATTGGAAAAGCCTATTACAGCTTCTATTTTATACTATTTTTCGCGAATTGCCAACCGGAATAAGTTACAAAATGAGAATATTATTCCGAGCGAAAAATGGCATAAAAACTTCTAAAAACAATTGACAAAACCGCAAAAGCTGTGCTATTATACTATGGCTGTGTTAAAGGTACGCGGGTGTAGTTCAATGGTAGAACCCCAGCCTTCCAAGCTGGTCGTGTGGGTTCGATTCCCATCACCCGCTCCAGAATATGCGCCAATAGCTCAGCAGGATAGAGCAACTGCCTTCTAAGCAGTAGGTCGGGGGTTCGAATCCCTCTTGGCGTACCACATTTAATTTCGGGGACGTGAATATGGTGGGTATAGCTCAGTTGGTTAGAGCACCGGATTGTGGTTCCGGGTGTCGAGGGTTCGAGTCCCTTTACCCAC
>JAFWVB010000048.1 GCA_017518445.1 Oscillospiraceae bacterium
ATGAAGGCTTAAGCTACTTAACGAACCGAAACAACACGCCGTTTCCTTTTGGAAACGGCATGTTGTTTTCAGCGCACTTATAAATAATTTGACAAAAAAATTAAACCCCGACCGAAACCGGTCGGGGTAAAATTTTGATCAATAGTATCTCTTGTTCTTATTTTTTCTTGCAGCCTCGGATTTCTTGCGGCGCTTGACGCTCGGACTCTGGTAGTATTCCTTTTTCCGGAGATCCGCGAGCACGCCAGCCTTGGCGCAGTTGCGCTTAAATCTCTTTAACGCGCTGTCCAGAGACTCGTTTTCCTTAACATGAACTTCAGACACTTAATTTCCCTCCCTCCAAATACGCCCGACAGGGCGCTTCAAGGGCCATTGTTTATGGCTTTAACGTAAGTATTATAATTGCTCCGATTTGAAATGTCAACAATAATTTCTGCTATTTTCTGATCATTTTGCGGGCTTGAGAATGAAATTCACGAGCTTTCCGCGTACGGGTATCGTCCTGACGATCTCCATACCCTCCATGAGGCGCTGTATCTTCTCGTTTCCCTTTGCCGCCTCGATCATCATGTCATCCGTCGAATCCGCGGGAACCGTGACCGTCGCCTTGAGCTTGCCGTTTATCTGTACCGCGATCTCCTTTTCGCTGTCGACGGTCTTCGCCTCGTCGTATACGGGCCAGTCGTTCTGCATCGCCATTTTGCCCGTCTCCGCGGCAAAGCCGGTTATTTCCCACATCTCCTCCGCGATATGCGGCGCGAACGGGCTCAAAAGCAAAATCAGCTCTTTGAGGTCGCCCCTTGTGACGCCGTTTGCGTAAAACTCGTTCACCATCGCCATGAGCGCGGCGAGCGCGGTATTCAGTTTCAAGTCGTCGATGTCCTGCGTGACTTTTTTTATCGTTTTGTGGATAATGACCTCGTTTTTACGGCTTATCTCGCCGGACTCCTCTGCGCTGTCCATGAGGTTCCAACATCTGTCGAGAAATCTCTTTGACCCCTTTACCGCGTCGTCAGACCAGACAGCGACCTTTTCAAAATCGCCGACGAACATGATGTATACGCGCATCGTATCCGCACCGTAGGTCTTAACGACGTCGTCGGGATTTACGACATTTCCGAGCGATTTCGACATCTTCACGGCGGGGCGCAGCGCCTGGTTGCCGTATTTTGCGATAAGCGCGTCCTTCTCCGCCTGCGTCGATACGTTACCGACATAGTGCGGATTCTGCCCGAGTATCATGCCGTGGCTCGTGCGTTTTGCGTAGGGTTCTTTAGTGTGCACGACGCCTATATCATAGAGGAATTTGTGCCAAAAGCGCGAATAAAGCAGGTGCAGCGTCGTGTGCTCCATGCCGCCGTTGTACCAGTCCACCGGTCCCCAGTATTCCTCCGCCTCGCGGCTGACAAGCTCCTTGTCGTTGTGCGGGTCCATATACCGCAGGAAATACCAGCTCGACCCCGCCCACTGCGGCATTGTATCCGTCTCGCGCTTTGCGTCGCCGCCGCATTTGGGACACTTCGTATTTACCCAGTCCGTCATCTTTGAAAGCGGGCTTTCGCCGTCGTCCGTCAGCTCATAGCTGTCCACCTGCGGCAAAACGAGCGGCAGTTCGCTCTCCGGTATCGGGACCCAGCCGCACTCCGGACAGTTCACGAGCGGGATCGGCTCGCCCCAGTATCTCTGGCGCGAGAACACCCAGTCGCGCAGCTTGAAATTGACTTTCTCGCGTCCCCAGCCCTGCTCGAGCGCGTACTGCGTCATCGCGGGGATCGCGTCCTTGACCGTCATGCCGTTGAGAAAGCCCGAATTTACCATTATGCCCGTGTCGTCCTTGAGCGTGAACGCCTCTTTCGTGATGTCGCCGCCCTTGACGACCTCGATTATCGGAAGACCGAATTTCGTCGCAAAGTCCCAGTCGCGCTGGTCGTGGCCCGGCACGCCCATAACGATGCCCGTGCCGTAGCCCATGAGGACGTAATCCGACACGAACATCGGCACCGCCTCGCCGCTCGCGGGGTTTATTATCTCAACGCCGTCGAGCCGCACGCCGGTCTTGTCCTTGTTGAGCTCGCCGCGCTCGAAATCCGATTTGCGCGAGGCGGCTTCCTTATAAGCCTCCACCTCGCCCCAGTTTTTAATACTGTTCTTCCACTCTAAGAGCTTCGGATGCTCCGGCGATATGACGGCATACGTCACGCCGAACAGCGTGTCCACGCGCGTCGTGTAGACGGTGACCTCGTCGCCCACGGTGGTTCTGAACGTGACCTCCATGCCGGTGGAGCGACCGATCCAGTTTCGCTGCTGGGTCTTGACGCGCTCGATGAAATCCACATCGTCGAGATCGTCGATAAGACGGTCGGCGTATTTCGTAATGCCGAGCATCCACTGGCTCTTCTCACGCCTCACTACGGGCGCGCCGCAGCGCTCGCACACGCCCTCGACTACCTCTTCGTTTGCTAGCACGCATTTGCAGCTCGTACACCAGTTCACGGGCATCGTCGTCTTGTACGCGAGTCCGTTTTTGAAAAGCTGCAGGAATATCCACTGCGTCCACTTATAGTAATTCGGGTCGGTCGTGTCCACGACGCGGTCCCAGTCGAAGCTGTAGCCGAGCATTTTGAGCTGGCGCGTGAAATTCTCTATATTCTGTTTTGTGATTATCGCCGGATGAATGTGATTTTTAATGGCGAAATTTTCAGTCGGCAGCCCGAATGCGTCAAAGCCTATCGGGTTTAAGACGTTATAGCCCTGCATTCTCTTTTTGCGGCATATAATGTCCATCGCGGTAAACGGGCGCGGATGCCCGACGTGAAGCCCCGCCGCGCTCGGATACGGGAACTCGATAAGCCCGTAAAACTTCGGCTTGTCGCCGCCCGTAACAGCGGCATACGGCTTGCTTTTTTCCCATCTCTCCCGCCATTTTGCCTCAATAGCTGAAAAATCGTACTTCATTGATATATATTCATCCCTTTCACAAGTAAAAGCTATACAATTATAACATATATACCGCGCTTTGCAAGAGTCCAATTTGCATGAACATCAAATCGCAAAGCGCATTTATATATGCAAAAACGGCAGTACGCAGGGCGCGCACCGCCGTTTTAAGCGTTTATCCCTATTCTGCCGCGATAAGTGAACTTACGTCCACGTCCTCGGCGTCGCTC
>JAFWVB010000049.1 GCA_017518445.1 Oscillospiraceae bacterium
CATTGTCCTCTTCCGGCGTGTTATCGCTGTCCGTACCCGATCTGCGCCCGCCCCTTATAAGAGCGGAGCCTATCACAAGCGCCACGGCGAACGCGATGAGCAGCATTATCGCCTTTAATTCCCCGCTCGTCGTGATTATGACGGCGGCGACGCCGAGCACGGCGCTTATCGAATACAGCACCGCGACGACCTGCTTTTGGCTCAAGCCCATGTCGAGCAGGCGGTGGTGGAAATGTCCCCTGTCGGGAGACATCGGATTTTTACCCATCGAAAGACGGCGGCAGAATACGAATACCGTGTCGAAAAGCGGCAGAGCCAACGCGAGAAGCGGCACGGCGAAGGAGATTATCGCATAGAATTTGAACATGCCGGTGATCGACAGTGTCGAGAGCAGATAGCCGAGCAGAAGCGCGCCCGTGTCACCCATAAATATCTTGGCGGGGTTCATATTGTACGGCATGAAGCCTATGCACGCGCCCGTGAGCGCGGCGAGGATTATGGCGATGTCGCCTATGCCGAGGACAAGCGCCACGACGAGCATCGTTATCGACGCGATCGCCGACACGCCGACTGCAAGCCCGTCAAGCCCGTCGATGAGATTTACCGAGTTCGTTATGGCGACGATCCATATGACCGTCAGCGGCACAGACCACATACCGAGGGAGATGTACTCCGTCGCGCTGAAAACATTCGGATTTGAAAATGTATCTACCATGACGCCGAAATACACGGCGACGAGCGCCGCGAGTATCTGAACGCTGAATTTGAGCAGCGCCGGAAGCGGCACTATGTCGTCTACAACTCCCATTATCACAATTATGAGAGAGCCGATAAGTATACCCGTCGTCTGGCGGTTTATGGGCGCGAAAATCACGACCGCCAATATGAACGCGATGTATATGGCAAGCCCGCCGAGGCGCGGTATCGGGTGATTGTGCACCCGCCTTGCGTCCTTAGGCACATCTATAGCGCCGACCTTATATGCAAACCGCTTGACGAACGGGGTCGCGAGAAAGCTGATGATAAGCGCGACGCCAAGCGCCAAAAGCGCGTCAATAACAACATGTGTTTCAATAAGCATTTTCCATGCTCCAATCCCATTATCTCGGCACGAAGCCGATTTTTTTATGCACCTTGCGAAGCGTCCTGCATGCGACGGCGGCGGCTTTTTCCGCGCCAGCCTTGTATACGCCCTCGAGATAAGATTTGTCCTTGAGAATACGCTCCGCCTCCTCGCGGATGGGTCTTAAAAGCTCAACGACCGCCTCTCCGACGGCGGCTTTGAAATCGCCGTAGCCGCGCCCGTCGAATTCCCTCTCGATCTCGTCAAAGCCCCTGCCCGTCGCAACGGAATATATGCTCATGAGGTTTGAAATGCCCTTCTTATTCTCCGCGTCATAACGCACGGCGGTGTCGCTGTCCGTGACGGCGCGCTTGAAGCAGCGCATGATCTCCTCCGGCTGCTGCATTATGTATATACAGCCGCCGTTGTCCTTGTCCGATTTGGACATCTTGTTTTCGGGGTTTGTGAGACTCATTATACGCGCACCGATTTTGGGTATATACGGCTCCGGTATCGTGAAAACATCGCCGTATATGCCGTTAAATCGAGTCGCAATGTCGCGCGTCAGCTCAACATGCTGTTTCTGGTCGCTTCCGACCGGAACGAGATCCGTCTGATACAGCAGGATGTCCGCCGCCATGAGGGACGGATATGTGAACAGCCCCGCGTTTATGTTGTCCGCGTTTTTGGCGGACTTGTCCTTAAACTGCGTCATGCGCGACAGCTCTCCGAACATCGTGTAGCAGTCGAGTATCCAGCCGAGCTCCGCGTGCTGCGGCACATGGCTCTGTATAAAAAGCGTGCATTTATCGGGGTCGAGTCCGCTCGCGATGTACTGCGCAAGCTGCTCGAGCGTGCGACGGCGCAGCTCCGCCGGCGTCTGCCGGACGGTTATCGCGTGCATATCGACCATGCAGTAAAAGCAGTTATATTCATCGGCAAGCGCGACCCAGTTTTTTATCGCGCCGAGATATGAGCCGAGCGTCAGCTCGCCGCTCGGCTGTATGCCGCTGAAGATGGTCTTTTTTTCTTCCATTTTATCAGTTACCAACCTTGTTAAAATATCTTATATTGAAGTATTTTACCACATAAAACCGCATTTGCAAACCCCTGTTTTGGCGATGGCGCCGTATGATATGATGAAATTTATGAAAAGACGCGCACTGTCTGTGAAAATTTCAAAAAAAGACCCGGAGAAGCCATGTTCTCCGGATCTTTTAGCTTTATTGAGAATATTTTATTATTTCGCCGCGGCGATCGCCTTTTTGACTGCTCCGAGCATATCGCCGTGCGCGTCCTTAAAGGACATCGTCGCGCCGGTGAGAGCGTCGATCTCGGCGAGCTGATCCTCAGAGAGAGCCTCTCTCTTGGCGACGTCCTCAGGCTTGTCGGAATTTCCGTTGAGCGGGCGACCGTTCAAGTCGGAGAAGAGGGCCGCGAAAGCCTCGTCGAGTTCAGAAGCGGTCTTGCCCTGCATCCATTTCTCGTATACATCCGCCTCCTGCGACCATGTGCCGCTGTTCATCTTGTACGCGGAGCCGAGCATTCTCTTTGTGCGGTATTTACTTGCCATCTCGACGAAAGTATCCTCCGTCTGCTCGAATTCCGTTTCCGTCACTCCGTCGCCGTCCATGTCGGCGTTGTACTTCTATCCCGGCCAGCCGGCGAACTTGTTGTCCTCCGCGCTGTCATGGTTCGGCGTGATGATCTCGAGGATATCCATCTTTGCCGCGACGATCTTGCCTTCGGCGTCAAGCGCCGTGCCAGCCATTACGACGTTGAAGCTGTATACGGGGATCTCCTTGTCGTCTTTGCCGGGTCCGAGTCTCGGAGTAACGATAACGCCGAGACCGAGCTTGCTGATCTCCTGCTCGGACTCGATCGGAGCCGAGTTAGCGATAGCGCTCGCTATTGCCGCGATCATGTTGCCGTGAGAGTCGTTAACGGACATCGTCGCGCAGGAAAGCGCGTCGATCTCGGCAAGCTGATCCTCAGAGAGAGCCTCTCTCTTGGCGACGTCCTCGGGCTTGTCGGAGTTGCCGTTGAGCGGTCTGCCGTTCAAATCGGAGAACAGAGTCGCAACGGCATTCTCGATCTCGCCGATGGTCTTGCCC
>JAFWVB010000050.1 GCA_017518445.1 Oscillospiraceae bacterium
CTTTTTCAGCTCGCCTATAGCGAGCGCGCTGAAGGTCACTCCGTCCGGTCTTAAATTTATCTCTTTGGCGCACAGATCCGCCTCGTCCTTTTCGGCGGAATATGTGAATATCGGACACAGCGCGGCGTCCGTCATTATCTTTGCCGAGTTATCGTCTATATTTACGACTCCTCTGCGGCACTGCGTAAACAGAATAGCCTTCGCCCTGCCGTAAGCATCCATCGTCTTGTGGAAATCGAGGTGGTCCTGCGTCAGATTTGTGAAAACGCCGACCTCAAAGGTCACACCGTACACTCTGTCCAAAAACAGCGCGTGGGAGGATACCTCCATTACAACATATTTGCAGCCCGCGTCCGCCATCTCGCGAAAGAGCTTCTGTACCTCGTAAGACTCCGGCGTTGTTCTGTCCGCCTCCGAAAATTTATCGCCTATCTCGTTTCCTATAGTGCCTATAAGCCCAACCTTTTCGCCCGTCGTGTGCTCTATTATCTTTTTGATGAGCGTCGTCGTAGTAGTTTTTCCGTTTGTGCCGGTTACGCCGATTATTTTCATGCCGTCAGCCGGTCTGCCGAAGAAATTTATCGAAGCGAGAGATAGCGCCCTGCGCGTATTGTCGGTCAGAATGTATGGAATATCCGCCTCCGGCGGCTCCTCGCAGAGCACACACGCCGCGCCCTTTTCGACCGCCATCGGTATGTACTTATGCCCGTCGCTTTCAAACCCTCTGATCGCCACGAACAGATCGCCGGGCTTTACAGCGCGGGAATCATAGCTTATTCCGTTTATGCCCATATCCATATCCGCAAAGGAGTCTGTTTTTATGCCGTTCATCAAATCGCGCAGCTTCATAAATTTCAGTCCTTTCGATCTTTTTGCTTTAGTATTGTCCGATATTGCTTCCGTCAGCCAAAAATACTTTTATGACGGAGCCGTATTTGACGGTCTCGCCCTCCTGAACGGATTGACTCGAAACAGCCGCGCCGTCGTTCGACGGGGACGCGCCGGAGGTGTCGAGATAAAGTCCCTTGTCAGCGAGTGTCTGTCTCGCTTTCGTGACGCTCATGCCCTTGAGATTCGGAACGGTGACCTCGTCTTCCGGTGCGGTTTCGCCCGCGTATAGGATTATCTCCGTGCCCGCCGTGACCTCCGCGTTTGCCGCGGGGAGCTGTCCCGTTACCGTATCTCCGTCGCCGACCGTCCTCACACCGAGACCCTTTTCCGCCGCCTTTGCTGTCGCGTCGGAAATCGAGAGATCGACAAGTCTCGGCACGGTGACGTCTATCATCGACGCTTCGCCGTCGGTGTAAACCGGCTCAACGCCGAGATACGGCAGTACCTCTCCGATTATTTTGCCGACCGCGGGCGCCGCCATGACACCGCCGCTGACGTAGATCTGCCCGTCGTTCACGGGGTTGTCAAGAATCACGAGAACCGCTATCTGCGGGTCGTCCGCCGGCGCAAAACCGCAGAAGGACACCATGTACTCCTTTATGCCCGTGGCGGCATAAACGGTCGTCTTTGTCGTCGTGCCGGTCTTTCCCGCGACGCGGTATCCCGCGACGTAAGCGTTCGAGCCGGTGCCGCCGTCCTCTCCGACGACAGCCTCGAGTATCTCACAGACCTTTTTGGATGTCGCGTTCGACAGCACCTGTCTGACGACCTTGTGCTCGTTTGAATAAACCGTCTCGCCGTTGTTGTTCGTTATCTTGTTTACGATGTGCGGCTCCGGCAGATATCCGCCGTTTGCGACCGCCGATATGGCGGTTATCATCTGAATGGGCGTCACATTGAACGTCTGTCCGAACGACGCCGCCGCGAGCGAGGACAGGTCGTACGGTCTGCAAAACGCCTCCCTGCTCCACCACTGGCTCGACGCCTCGGCTCCTGTCGGCAGATCTAACCCTGTCTTGTCAAACAGCCCGAACGCCTCGACGTAATCGTAAAACCTCGACGCGCCGACGCGCATTCCGATATTCGCGAACGCCACGTTGCAGGAGTGCATCGCCGCCTCCTTCAGCGTCTGACTGCCGTGACCGGCGTGCTTCCAGCAGTTTAGCGGATTGTCCGCGGTGCGCCCAAGCACCTGCATCTTTCCGCCGCAGTAAAAATCTTCCGTCTCGCTGACGGCGTTTTCCTCGAGCGCCATCGCCATAGTGATTATCTTGAAAACGGAGCCCGGCTCGTAGGTGTCGGATACCGCCTTGTTTCGCCACTGCTTGAGCCGCGCCGCCTTGAGCTCCTCGCTTCGCGCCTCCTCGTCCTCTATAAGCTCTATACGCTCGCGGTCGGCGTCACTCACCTCAAGGTAGTTGTTGAGATCATAGTCGTTTTTGCTCGCCATCGCGAGCACGGCGCCCGTATTCACGTCCATAACGATACAGCAGCCGCCGTTTTGCGCGCGGTTATCCACTATCGCCTGCTCAAGATATTTTTCCGCTATGGACTGTATCGTGACGTCGAGCGTAAGCTCTATATCGTCGCCGTCTATGGCGTCGTAATAGTCCTCATAGCTGTCAAGCAGCATCTCCGTGCCGTTATTGGCGGTCAGTCGGACGCTTCGCCCGTCAGTGCCGGTCAGATAGCTGTCATAGCGCGACTCTATGCCGTCAAGACCTGTGTTGTCGGTTCCGACAAAGCCTATGACATGGCAGGCGAGGCTTCCGTACGGATAGTAACGTTTCGTGTCGTTTTCTATGTGTATGCTCTTATAGCCGCCGTCGCTTATGAACTGCCGCACCTGCTCCGTCTTGTCGTCCTCTAACTTTTTCGCAAGCGTTTTGTAATATGATGCCGTGTCCTTTGATTTTTCGATTATCGAATCGCGGTCGATGTCGAGAATTCGGCTCAAGCCGTCGGCTATGGCGTTTATGTCCTCCTTGTAATATTCGACGTCGTGGGGACTCAGAAAAACGGTGTACGCTGTCGCGCTCATAGCGAGCGTGTTGCCGTTTTTATCCGTTATTGTGCCGCGCGAGGCGGCGATCGTTGTGCTTCTCGTCTGTTGCTCGACCGCCATCTGCTCGTACTTGTCGTGTTCATTTATCTGGATTTTGTACAGGTTTGCGCCCAGCACAATAAATGCAACTATGCCGCACACTATCATTACGACAAGTGTACGGCCGAGGATCGTATTGTTGGGTCACTGCGCGGGCGTGCCGCTTTTTTTAACTGACATCTCAAGCTCCAGATATTTGGTATATGTTTAATTTATACTGCCGCTCATCTGAAATATTCCAGAAGTGACGTCAGAAAAGACGCGGCTTTGGATATAAAGCCCTCTCTCGCGGCGCCGTCAAGAATGACCGCCTTGTCCTCGCTGACGTTGGCTATCGAGATCGTCTGCACCGCGCCCGCCTCAGTCATGCCGAGGTTTTCTATGGCGTAAGCGCGAAGCTCGTTTAAATTAAATGTAGTCTCATATTTTACGCCAAGCTGATCTCTCTCCTGCTCGAGCGCGGCGATACGCGATCTCGTCTCTTTCAGTGAATATGATATTTCGGTGAGTCTGATATTGCCGAGGAGCACAAATACCATCAAAACGGCGACAATGACAAAGCCTATCGCGGAGAAAAGGGATACCCCCTGCTTTGCCTGCGCCTTTTCACGCGATGCGGCGCGATCTGACACGCGGTTTGACACGCGCTCTTTTTCGATACGCTCGCGCGCGGGCAAATCATAGTCCGGAACAGCGCGGCCGAGATCGTATGCGACGTTTCCGTACGTCATTGCCTCGGCATATTTTATTTTCGCGTATTCAGCCGCCATCTTTTCCCTTTCTATACTCTCTCTGCAACGCGCAGCTTTGCGCTTCTTGCTCTCGGGTTTGCCTCTATCTCTTCAGCCGTCGGTGTTATCGGCTTTTTATTTACGCTTCTCATCGTCTGCACAAAGCCGCATACGCACACCGGAAATCCCGGCGGACACGTACAGCCGTTTTCACGCGATTTTATCGCGTTTTTCACTATTCTGTCCTCAAGCGAATGGAAGCTGATAACGGCGAGCCTTCCGCCCTTGTTAAGGCTGTCCATCGCGGCGGTCATCATATCCGAAACGGCTGAAAGCTCGTCGTTAACCGCAATTCTTATCGCCTGGAAAGACCTTTTCGCCGGGTGCTGCTTTTCGCGCAGCGCCTGCGGCGGCATAGCCTTTTTGATTATTTCCACAAGCTCGAACGTTGTGGACACAGGGGCTTTCCGTCTTTTCTCCGTGATCGCCGCGGCGATACGCGCCGCGTATTTCTCCTCGCCGAACTCGAACAGGATTTTTTTAATCTCCCGCTCGTCCCACTCGTTGACGATGGTGTATGCGGTGAGGTCCGCGCTTCTGTCCATTCTCATGTCCAGCGGCGCGTCCGTCATATAGGAAAACCCCCGCTGCGCGTCATCAAGCTGCGGCGACGAGACGCCGAGATCAAACAGCATCCCGTCCGCCTTTTCAATTCCGAGGTCGCGCAGTATTTTGTCGACCTCGCAAAAGTTGCCGTGAATCAGCGCAGCTTTTTTGCCGTACTCCTCCAATATCCGCTCCGCCTCATTTATGGCGGTGATATCCCTGTCAATGCCGATAAGCCTGCCTGTAGTAAGTCTTTTCACTATCTCGAGCGAATGTCCGGCGCGCCCGAGCGTGCCGTCGACATATATGCCGTCGGGCTTTATGTTCAGCGCCTCGATACACTCGCCGAGCGGTACAGGCACATGCCCCTCTCCCATCAGAAATCAAGCTCCGTAAACACCTCGGCGATGTTTTCGGGCGTCGTCTCCGCGACGTCGACCGCCGACCACGCGGCGGAGTCCCAAAGCTCCGCGCACTCGCCCGCGCCGACTACCGTGACCTCTTTTTTAAGTCCTGCGAAATCCCGAAGCGCCTGAGGGAGAAGTATCCGTCCCTGATTGTCAAGCTCGCACTTTGCGGCGTGTGCAAACAGCGGGCGCATTTTTATCTGCTTTGTTTTTGGCATAGCCTTCGTCCGCTCCATGAAAACGTCCCAGCTCTCCGAGGAATATACCGATAGGCACTTTTCCATGGACAGCGTGACATAGAAGGTCTCGCCTAACTCTTCACGCAGCTTCGCGGGGATAAAAAGACGCCCTTTTGCGTCCAGATTGTGCTGATAAACGCCGGTCATCTTTTACACTCCCCTCAAAGTAGTTTCGTGGGATTTTGTGGTACTTTACACCACTTTGCCCCACTAATGGCATAATTATAACCAACCTCTTCGGAAAATGCAAGAGGAAAATATCATTTTTTTCATGTTTTTTTGCTTTTTTTCAAATGCTTTTCCCAAAATGCCCAAAAATAACGCCCGAAACTCGTCTATGCGACGAATTTCGGGCGTTCCCCACCGGTTTTAACTTGTTTCGCAATGGGCAAAACTGCGCTTTCAGCGTTCAAAAATAAAAAAGGCGGCGCACAAGGTGCGCCGCCAATGCCTCTTACTTTACCGACGTCGGATTACTCCTCGTCCTCTTCCTCGTCGTCCTCGAAATCGAATTCGAGCTTTTCGCCGCAGTTCGGGCACTCGATTTCGCCGAGGTCGAGGATATCCTCGTCGACGACGATCTCCTCCTCGCAGCTCGGGCAGACGACGGTGTACATCTCGTCCTCGTCGTCGAAGCAGTCGCAATCCTCACACTCCTCGTCGTATACGATGTCCTCGATAAGCGCGAGATCGTCGGATATCGCGTCTATCTCCTCCGCGAGGTCGAGAGCGTTCTCCTCGAGATCCTCGATGTCGTACGCCACATCCTCCAAAATGTCGATGATAGCGCTTATTATCTTGCCCTCTTTCGTCTCCGCGTCAAGCGCGAGGCCCTCTGCAAGACCCTTGAGATACGCGACCTTTTCACTGATTGCCATGCCATTTTCCTCCTTAATTGTAAAGTGGGATCTATCCTGCCGCGGCAAAAATTATTTCGCCCTTTCGAGATATTCTCCTACGCGGGTGTCTATCCTTATCCTGTCGCCGGGGTTTATAAAGAGCGGGACCTTAACCTCCGCGCCGGTCTCAAGCGTCGCCGGCTTTGTAACGTTGGTGGCGGTGTTTCCGGCAAAGCCCGGATCGGTCTCCGTGACCTCAAGCTCGACGAACGTGGGCGGCTCGACGTTGAACACCTTGCCCTTGTAGGAATAGACCGTGCAGCTCATATTCTCCTTGACGAATTTGAAGTTGTCGTTGAGAAGAGCGGCGTCGATCGGCTCTAACTCATAGCTCTCCATGTCCATGAAATAGTAGATGGAGCCATCGTTATAGCTGTACTCCATCTCGCGCCTCTCGACGAATGCGTTTTCAAACTTATCGGTCGGGTTGAACGAGGTCTCCGTGACAGCCCCGGTGATGACATTTTTCATCTTGGTGCGGACGAAAGCCGCGCCCTTGCCGGGCTTTACGTGCTGGAACTCGATGACCTGCATGACCTTTCCGTCCATCTCAAAGGTTACGCCGTTTCTGAAATCGCTGGCTGAAATCATAAAAAATCCTCCTGTATACATATCGCCGCCTGACCGCATGAGCGCGCGGCTGACATTTTTCCCAAAACATTTTGTATCATTAAATCAGCTTTTGCAAGCATAAATTACAGAATTATCAGCTCTTTTGTCAGATTTGTTATATCTTTGCAGCCGTTTTCGTCCAAAACGAGTACATCCTCTATCCTTACGCCGAAACGCCCCGGCAGATATATGCCCGGTTCAGCCGATATGACCGCGCCGCGCGGCATGATCACGCTTGAATTCGGGGCGGCGTTCGGGGCTTCATGTATCTCTATGCCGAGGCTGTGCCCGAACGAGTGCCCGAAAAACTCCCCGTAGCCCGCGGCGGCTATTACATCGCGCGCCGCCTTGTCGATAGACGCGCCGGAAACTCCGGCTCTCGCCGCGGCGATGCCCGATAACTGCGCGCGCAAAACGGTGTCGTACACCTTCCTCATCTCGTCCGTCGGCTGTCCGACGCAGACCGTGCGCGTCGTGTCGGAGCAATAGCCGCCGTATATCGCGCCGAAATCTATCGTCAGAAAGCCATTTTTTATCTTTCTGTCCTCCGGCACGCCGTGGGGCATACTGCTCTTTTCGCCGGAGACGACTATCGTGTCGAAGGACTCCTTTTCCGCGCCGCCGCGTACCATGCGGTATACAAGCTCAGCCGCAAGCTCCTTTTCGGTTATGTCGGTGCTTATTATCGGCAAAATCTGCAGAAATGCCGCCTCAGCAATGCGCTGTGCCTTTATCATTGTCTCGACCTCGTCCGTATCTTTAGATGCGCGAAGGTCGGATACGAGCTTTTGCGCGGGCTTCAGCTCCGCGTTGAGCTTCTCGCCGAACGAGGCGTATTCGCCGTATGTCAGCGCGTTTTCCTCGAAGCCGAGCGTTTTCACACCGTGCGAGGATATGACCTCATTTATAAGGTTGGCATATTTTTTCGTGCCGCCGACCATCAAAACCTCGGCGTCCGACACCTGCGCGCGAGCCGCCTCGATATATCTCGAGTCCGTGAAAAAGTACGCCTGGTCCGCGGTCACTACGACCGCGCCGTCGGACGAGCGAAAGCCTGTGGCATAGAGCCTGTTCGGCTCGCTTAACAAAAACAGAGCGTCGACCTCTGAACTTTTTACCGCGTTTTTGAGCTTTTCGATATGCTTCATCTCTTGCATCTCCCATGTTTTTCTTTTGCCGCTATCCTAAACGGCAGTTCAAAAAAATATCTAACCGCAAAATGCGGACTTTTAAGATCTATCGGTCGGACGAGTATCGCCGTTATGCCGCATCTTTTCGCGCACAGCACGTCCGTATACGACTGATCGCCGACGAGCGCCGTTTCGTTTTTCGAGCAGGCGCATCGCTCCATCGCCGCCAATGCGCCGCGGCGAGACGGCTTCCCGGCGGATTTTATATATGGTATATCGAGCTTTTCCGAAAATATCGACGGTCGTTCGCCGTGATTGTTCGATACGAAAAACAGCTTTATTCCGGCGTTTTTCATATCGCTCACCCATGCCTTTATCTCGTCCGTCGGCTCCTCAGTACCGTACGGCGAGAGTGTGTTGTCTATATCGAGCAGTAAAAGCCTTATACCGCGCCGTGTCAGATATTCGGGGCGTATGTCGGACAACTTGTAAAACGCGGCGTCCGCGATAGGCAGAAAACTCATATTATCCTCCTGTGGTAAATATAATATGTTATCAATTTTTATTGGGGGCTTTTTCAGATGGAGCTTATCGCCGTATGTCCGCCTGAATATACCGCCGAAGCCGCCTCTCGCGGCTTTAGCGTCGCGCACGCGTGCTATACCATCGATAAAAACGGGCTTTGCATATTAAAGGGCGCGGAGCCGAGAGGCGGGATAATGCTGATAAGCGGCGAGGGCGAGCTTGCGCTTGACGAAAAGCTGCGCTCTCAAATCGCTGACGAGTGCGCCGTGCGCCGCTTTTCCGGCGTTTTTTTCGATATGCCGATCAGAACGTATACGGCGGTGGAAAGCATCGCCGGAAGCGGGCTGTCGCTTTATCTGCCTAACGCATTTCACGAAGGCGCGGTCGCCGTCGTAAGCTCCGCAATCTCCGGCGGGAGCTTCGAGGCGCATCTGCGCCATGCGTTTAAGCTCCGTCCCGCGAGCGGGCTTGCGCTCGGACTTGAGCTCACGCGAATGGATTTCACGCTTCCCGAAAAAAGCGGTCGCGGGCGCGAGCTTAGCCGCGATGAGCTGAAATCGCTTTTCGACAAAAATCGCGGCAGGAGCTTCTTTTCCGAGGAGCTCTGCGCCTTTTACTTCCGATACATTGCGGACGGCAAAAACCACATGGTACTGTTCGACAATGAGCGCTCCGTTTCCCGCAAACTGGCTATCGCCGAAAAGCTCGGCTTTGAAAAGGCGTTTTTCTATTATCCGGAGCTGCGCTCGATTGGCTCCGTTATCAATTATCGGGACGCTCGACCTCGCGAATGAATTTTTCGACCTTGCCGCGTGCGTTCATTACCTCCCGTCCGCAGCCGAGGCAGCGCAGTTTGAAATCCGCGCCTATACGGAGCACCAGCCAGCGGTCTGAGCCGCAGGGGTGCTTTTTTTTCATTGTTAAGATGTCGTTTACGCGGATGTCCATTATTTCCCCTTCTTTATCTCGTCCCAGTAACGCTTTGCCGCCTGCTCGGTCTTGTTGTCGCCGTATTCGTAATATTTTACGCCCTTGAGCGCGTCCGGCATATACTGCTGATCTACCCAGTGGTGCGGGAACGAGTGCGGATATTTATAGCCCTGCTCGCGCTCAAAGCCCGTGCCGTCGGCATGGACATTCTGGAGTTCACGCGGGATCGGTCCCGCCTTGCCCGCCTTTACGTCTCCCATTGCCATATCTATCGCCATGACGACTGAATTCGATTTCGGCGCGGTCGCGAGCAGTATCACCGCCTCGGCAAGAGGCAGGCGCGCCTCCGGTAGTCCGAGTTGGAGCGCGGCGTCAACGCACGCTTTGACTATCGGAACCGCCTGAGGGTACGCGAGCCCGATATCCTCCGACGCGGAGCAGAGTATGCGCCGGCACGCGCCGGGCAGATCTCCCGTAGCCAAAAGCCGCGCGAGATAGTGGAGCGAAGCGTCGGGATCTGAGCCGCGCAGCGATTTCATGAGCGCCGATACAGTGTCGAAATGCGAGTCTCCGTCGCGGTCGTAGTGCATGGCGCTCTTCTGCGATACGGTAACGGCGTCGTCGAGCGTTACCTCAATTTTGTCTCCGCTCCGCCGTGACGCCGAGAAAAGCAGTTCTACGGCATTCAGCGCCTTTCGCACGTCGCCTCCGCACGAGGCGGCGATGTGCTTTGTCACGCCGTCCTCAAGCTCCGCCTTGACGCCGAGCCGCTCCTCCATTATGCCTATCGCGCGGTCTATGGCGGGCTCTATGTCCTCCGCCGTGAGCTGCTTGAACTCAAACACCGTGCTTCGGCTCAAAATCGCGTTGTACACATAAAAATAGGGGTTTTCGGTTGTGGAAGCTATGAGCGTTATCTTGCCGTTTTCTATAAATTCCAACAGCGACTGCTGTTGTTTTTTGTTGAAATACTGTATCTCGTCGAGATACAGCAGCACGCCGTTCGGAGCGAGCATCGTATCGAGCTCGGATATGATGTTTTTTATATCGGAAATTCCGGCGGTCGTGGCGTTGAGCTTATACAGCGATCGGTTCGTCGTTTTGGCGATAATGCTCGCCACCGTCGTCTTTCCGATGCCGGAGGGACCGTAAAAAATCATATTCGGTATGCTGCCGCTGTCTATAATGCGGCGCAGAAGCCCGTCTTTTCCCAAAATGTGCCGCTGACCGACGACCTCGTCGAGCGTCTGCGGTCTTATTTCGTCGGCAAGCGGTCTGTACACGCCGCGCCACCTCCTTGAAAATTATTTTTTGCCGTTATATGTATCGCACAGGTGCTTTATGCGGCAGTTTTCACAGTCCGGCTTGCGCGCGTCGCACACCGCCCTGCCGTGAAGCACCATCCTATGGCAGAAATCGCCGGATTTTTCTGGCGGCAGCACCTCTCGCAGTATCATCTCGATCTTCACCGGATCCTTGACGCTTACGATACCTATACGGTTCGTGAGCCTTATGCAGTGTGTATCTACGACGTAGCTCGGCTGACCGTACACGTCCCCGAGTATCAGATTTGCCGTCTTTCTGCCGACGCCGGGGAGCTTCAAAAGCTCGTCCATGCTGTCCGGCACTCTGCCGCCGTAATCGGAAATAAGCATTTTAGCAGAGGCGACGATGTCACGCGCCTTAGCGCGGAAAAAGCCGCAGGAGGATATATATCTCTCCACGTCCTCTATGTCCGCTTCGGCTATTGACCGGAGCGTCGGATACGCCGCGTAAAACGCGGGTGTGACCTTATTTACGCGCTCATCCGTGCACTGTGCCGCAAGGCGCACGGAAAAAAGCAGTTCGTAAGCCTTTTCATATTGCAGCGAACACTCCGCGAGTGGGTATTCCTCCTCCAAAAGGCGTATTATCTCGTCAATTCTCTCTTTCTTTATCATATAACCCTCACTCCGCTTTAAGCCTCTCTATGATCGCCGCGTCCGGCGTCACATAAACCGTTTTCTGCTCTCTGTATGTCACCATGCCGGGCTTTGCTCCGCCCGGCTTTTTGACGTGCTTTACGAGCGTGTAATCGACCGGCACTCTGCCGCTGTCCCTCGCCTGTGAGAAGTAGGCGGCTATCGCCGCCGCTTCGTTTATTGTCCTATCGTCCGGCTCTTTTCCGTCCGACGCGATGACGACGTGCGAGCCGTGTATTTTCTGCGCGTGGAGCCATATATCGCCCTTAAACGCGGTCTTCAGCGTAAGCTCGTCGTTTTGCGTGTTGTTCCTGCCGACGTAGATATCATATCCGGATGACGACATAAAGCGCAATGGCTTTCGCTCAATTCTCTTTTCCTTTTTCGACTGCCTCTGCTTTTGGATATACCCCGCGTCCTCAAGCTCGCGGCGTATCTCGGATATATCCTTTTCCGTCTCGGCGCGGCAAAGCTCATCTATGACGCTCTCTAAATATTCAAGCTCCTTTTCGCCGTTTTCTATCTGCTCCGCCAGGAATTTGCCCGCGTTTTTCGCCTTGCGGTAGTCCTTGTAATACTTCGCCGCGTTCTGCTGCGGAGATTTCGCGGGGTCGAGCGGGATCTCCACGGTTTCTCCGCCCGCGTAAAAATTCGCCGCCCGAAGCACGGTCGCTCCGCGCGATACCGCGTCTAAATTTGCCATTATTATATCCGCGCGCTCGCGGAGCGTCTCGCGCTCAAACGTCTTTTCAAGCTCTTTTTTCTGAAGCTCGGTTTTGCGCCTCACGCGGTCGCGCAGCGTTTTGGCGTGCTTCATAAGGCTCTGCGAGCGCTGCCGCGCCCTTTCCGCCTTGTCGCGCGTTGTGTAATACTCGTCGAGAAGCGCCGAAAAGCTCTCCCGCCTCTCACAGCGCAGTCTGTCCCCGTACTGCCAGATCTCCATGCATGAAAAATCCCTGCCCGCGCCGGAGTCGTCACGCAGGATATGCGGCGCAAAGCCGCCCTCTGAAAGCATGGTTTTAAGGCGTGAAAGCTCTCCCGCGATCGCCCTTCCGCCGTCGCGCAAAATCGCCTGCGCTAAAGTTATGTCCGTATCGCCGCAGGCGCGGAACACTATCTCACGACATACGAGCGGCGAAAGTCCCATAAAGGCTTCGACGACGGCTTTATCCGCCGTCTTGTCCGCCTCTGAAGAAAAGAGCGCCTTTGCGATCTCTTCTTCTGAAATCAAAGTTATGTCAACCTTGCCAGTCTGCTCCGGCAGGCGATACACAAGTCCCGGCAGCACCATTCGCCCCTCAGACGAGGCGCTTCCGACATTGCGGAGACAGCCGATTATTACCATGTCCGCGTCCGTCAGTATTATATTTGAATATCTGCCCATCAGCTCCAAAATCAGGTGCTTTTGATGAAGCTCTCCAAGCGCGTCCGGCGCGTCAAGCTCAAAATCGAGCAGCCTCTCCATCGGCGGCTGTCGCACCGATAAGATGCGCGCGCCCTCTATATGCTTTCGCATCAGCATACAGAACATCGGAGGCTGCGCGGGGTTTTCATACCGCGCGGAGGTGAAATGCACGCGCGCGCTTCCTGAGCCCGCGCACATTAGCAGACGTCCCGAAAAATCACGGCTTCTCACGGACAGTATGAGCGTGTCGTTTTCCGGCTGCTGTACGCGGTCTATGCGCGCGCCGGAGAGCGATTCCGACAACTCGTTTTTAAGCGCCGTAAGCGTTATGGCGTCAAGAGGCATTTTGCTCCTCCATTATTATATCGAAAAGTACATTCAATCTGTCAAGCTCACCTCGGAGATAGATATATCCGAAAAGCGCCTCAAGCCCGGTCGCGGCGTGGTACTGAACGAGCGAAGCGTGCGACGGCACGGAGTTGACCTTCGCGTTTCTGCCGCGCATATATATCGCGCGTTCATCATCGGTAAGCCGCGGTAATATACGCGCCGCCGCCTCCGCCTGCGCGGGCGCGGAGACATAGCACACCGCCGCTCGGTGCAGTCCCTTTGAGGTCGCGCCGCCGTTTTCGCAGAGCCACGCGCGCACCATAAGCTCAAAAACGGCGTCGCCCAGATGGGCGAGCCCGAGCGTCGATATTTTTTGTATGTCGTCGTCAGAAAGTCGCATTTCAAAGCAGTTGAACAAGCTATCATCTCCGATGTATGAGATTGGATACCCTATTTTAACATAAGCCGCGGCAAAATGCTACAAAAAAAGCTGAGCCCAAATCCGGATAAAGCAATTTCCGAATTTGGGCTCAGCAATGATATTCAATTAAAACCAAAACCTCAACCCACCTTTCATACATTTTCACGCTTTTCTCTCATTCACGCCTCTGACGCGGATCGTCTTAATCGGAGAAACACCCCATACCGCCGGATTACGCAAAACCGATCAAGCGGAAAACTTTGTTTCAGATATATTGTTTTATATCTAAAAGACATCCCGCAGGGCTGTTGCCCCGCCCGTCTTGTCTATAATATACTATAACGCTCTTATTTTGTCAAGTATTTTTGTTTAAAATTAACAACATTTCCGATTTTTAACTTCTCCTTTTATAAAAACCGCCTTGCCGTATGGGACTTCATGTAGTATATTTGATGTATTCAAGCACGGAGGCGCGTTACATGCTTAAGGTCACAAACATCAAAATACCCGCATACTACGACATCGGGCTGAATGAGCTTGCCGCTGCGTCGCTCGGAGTGCCGGAGTACGAGATAAAGAGCGTCAAGATCCTGCGTCTATCCGTCGACTC
>JAFWVB010000051.1 GCA_017518445.1 Oscillospiraceae bacterium
AGGCGCACCTCGCGCATGGCTTCTTTTATATCCGCCTCTGAGAGGCGACCCTTGCCGCGCAGTTTTTTGAACGCGGCGGAGAGTTTTTCGGACAAATTTTCAAATGCCATCTTATTATCCTTTCAAATTCTGAAGCCGGAAAAGAATACTGTCCGCGAGCGCCTTTATTCGCCCGTCGCAGGAGTCCGCAAGGAGAGCGGCGTCGCGTTCTATCTCACTTATCGCGTCCCGCAATTCACGAAAACGCTTTACGACGCCTGTTTTTTCCTCAAGCTCTTTAAGGTAACGCTCCGCGCGTAAAAGACTGTCGCGGATGCCCTGACGGGAGACGCCGTTTATTTCGGCGATCTCCGAAAGCGAGAGATCGTCGTTATAGTAGAGCTCGAAATATTCGCGCTGTTTTTCGGTCAAAAGATCGCCGAAAAAGTCGAAAAGCAGTGTAAGCTCAAACGTCTTGTCACTCATTTTCAAGCCTCCGAAACGATGTGTAAAGTGAAATGACTTTACACTCATGGCATTTTACAATACGGAACACGGATTGTCAAGCATAAATGCGAGAATATTTTCCATGCCTAATGGAAAAAATGAGGGGTACGGGATAAATTATGTACATTTTTGAGGTGATATATTGACATATCAAAGCACGGACGGAAACGGTATGCAAGATCTGCGCGCATATTCCGCCGAGATTGCCATGGGGCTGAAAAAAACGGGATATGTGTCGGGACGGGCGGCGGCGAAGGGAATGCGGCGCGGGCTCAGCACGATAAAAGATACCGACAGGAGATATTCGGACTCCGGAGGTAAAAACGAAGTACAACCGAGAGAAATAGAGTGGCTCCAGGACAATTGGTATCTCGCGGAAAAGCTCGGAGGGCTTGCGATAAAGGAGTTTTCCGAGGCTGAAAGACTCCCCGCGGCGGACGCGGAGAGGGCGCTCATTACCGCCGCTGCCGAGGCGTATGTCAGATATGAAAACGGCGCTGTATCGGAGAAAACGATGCTCGCCTATCTCGACGCATTTCAGAGCGAGACGGTTTTGTGCGAGCGCGAGCTATGTCTTTTCGCTCCTGCGCTCGTTGCCGCGCTTATCGGATATATCGCGGATATTTGCAGAAATATGAGAGCAGATGGCGGGGCAGTCGGGGACATGGGGAACGCCTTTACATCTCTGCGGTTTTTGGATACGTTCGACGCGTCGGAGGTTATAAAAAAGGCAAACCGCGTCGAGAGGATACTCGCGGCTGACCCCGCCGGAGTTTATGCTACGATGGACGACGATACGCGCCACGCCTACAGAAAGGCGGTCACACGCCTCGCGGAAAAGAGCGGTAAAAGCGAATATGAGACGGCGACGGAGGTCGTGCGGGAGGCGCAGAGTAAAAACGCGCACATCGGCGCGATTTTGAATGGAAAGATCGGATTTTTCGGCGGCAGACGCAGGGCGTTTTCGGACTATGCGTTTTCGATATGCGCCGTGAGTCTGCTCGCCGCGGTCGCCGCGGCTGTGGCGCTGAAAAGCGTGTTTGCGGGAGTTTTGCTGCTGCTTCCGATATCGGAGGCGGTCAAGAATACAGCGGATTTTATCATACTCAAGACTGTAAAGCCGCGGCGTCTGCCGAGGGTTGAGCTTAGGGAAGGCATACCAAACGAGGGCAGGACAGTTTGCGTTATATCCGTGCTTTTGAGCACGCCGGAGAGCGCGGTAAACGCCGCGCAGCTGCTTGAAAAATACAGGCTTTTAAACCGCGACGCAGGAAAAAACCTGCTTTTCGGGCTTCTTGCCGATCTGCCTGAGGCGAAAACCGAGACGGCGGAGGGGGATGGAGCGGTTACAGAAGCGGCGAAAAGGAGCGTCGCGGAGCTTAACGAAAAATACGGCGGCGGCTTCTATCTGTTTATGAGAAAGCGAATTTTCAGCGAACCGCACGGCTGTTATATGGGCTGGGAGCGAAAGCGCGGCGCGGTTTACGGACTCGCCATGCTGCTCGGCGGAAGGCAGGGCGAGCTTCAGTGCGAGTGCGGCGATATATCGGCGCTTAACGGGAGTAAATTCATACTAACGCTCGACGGCGATACGCGGCTGTCGGCGGGGGCGGCGTCGGAGCTTGTGAGCGCGGCGCTCCATCCGCTTAATCGGGCGGTGGTGGATAAACGGAAAAGGATAGTTAAGTCGGGTTACGGCATACTTCAGCCGCGCGTCGCGGTCGAGCTCAATGCGGCGAACAGGTCGGATTTTACGCGCATTTTCGCGGGACAGGGAGGCGTTGATCCTTACGGCTCGGTCGCGTCGGACGTGTATCAAGACCTTTTCGGGGAGGGCAGCTTCAACGGCAAGGGGCTTATAGATGTCGAGGCTTACTGCGCGTGCATGCCGGGCAGACTGCCGGAAAACGCGGTCTTGAGCCATGATCTGCTTGAGGGCGCGTATTTGAGGTGCGGATATATCAGCGACGTGGAGATAGCGGACGGATATCCGTACAAGCTGTTGTCTTATTACAGCCGTCAGCACAGGTGGGTTCGCGGGGACTGGCAGATCTCGCCGTGGCTTTTCGGGACTGTGCGCACGGCGTCGGGCGCCGTAGAGACAAATCAGCTGAGCGGGCTGAACAGATGGAAGATATTTGACAACCTGCGGCGAAGTCTCGTGCCGGTTTTCACGTTTGCAGGCATAATGGCGGGATTTTTGGCGCCGGGACTTTTATGGTGCTCCGCTATCGCCGCGATGTCGGTGCTGTCGAAGCTGCTTATATCCTCGCTTGAGCTTGTATTCAGGCGTGACAACGGGGCGAAGGCGAAATATTATTCGACGATTATTTCCGGCTTCGGCGGGTGGCTCATGCAGGCGGTTTTAATGCTTATCCTTTTGCCTTACGAGGCGTGGATAAACCTAAGCGCCACGGCGACGGCGCTTTACAGGGTGATTGTAAGCCGTAAAAATATGCTCCGGTGGACGACGGCGGCTGAGGCGGAAAAGCGGCTCCGCGGCGGCGTTTTACAGAGCTTTGCGAGGATGTGGAGCTGTGTCGCGGCGGGGGCGTCGCTTGTGCTTTTCACACGCTATCCGTGGGCTGCCGCCGTCGGTGTGATATGGATATTCACGCCGGCGTGCGCATCGGCGCTGAGCCGCGAGATAGTCGATAAAAGGCATATCGGCGCGGAAAACGAGGCGTATCTGCTCGAAAACGGCAGGGCGATCTGGGGATATTTTAAGGACTTTCTGACGCGCGAGGATAATTTCCTGCCGCCGGACAACTGGCAGGAGGCTCCCGCGACGGGGGCGGCGCACAGGACATCCCCGACGAATATAGGGCTTGCTCTGCTTAGTATATTTGCCGCGCGCGATCTCGGATATATATCAGACGGAGAGGCGGCTGACACAACCGAAAAGATGATATATACGATAGAGCGCATGAAAAAGTGGAACGGGCATCTGTATAACTGGTACGATACGCGAACGCTTGACACATTAAAGCCTGAATATATCTCGACCGTGGACAGCGGAAACCTTGTCTGCGCGATGATAACGGCGGCTCGCGCGCTTGATGGATTGGGAAGGCATGATTTGAGCGCGCGGCTCCAAGCGATAGCGGATGGCATGGATTTTAAACCGCTTTTCGACGACAAGAAAAAACTGTTTTATATCGGCAGGAGCATGGCGGACGAGCGCCCGACTGAGGGCTGGTACGACCTCATGGCGAGCGAGGCGAGGCTGACGAGCTATTATGCCGTGGCGAGCGGGCAGGTAACGCGGAAGCACTGGCGAAAGCTGAGCCGCACGCTCGTTTCGCAGGACAATTACAGCGGCATGGTGTCGTGGACGGGCACGATGTTCGAGTATCTGATGCCTAACCTGCTTTTGCCGTGCTGTAAAAATTCTCTGCTTTACGAGAGCTCCAAATTCTGCGTACACGCGCAGAAAAAGCGTGCCGTCGGGCGCGTGTGGGGCATATCGGAGAGCGGATTTTACGCATTTGACACGTCGCTCGGCTATAAATACAAGGCGCACGGCGTGCAGAGACTGGCGCTTAAACGGAAGATGGACACGGAGGCTGTCATATCGCCGTATTCTGCATATCTCGCGCTTTCGGTGGACTTTGCCGCCGCGGTGCGTGATCTGAGGGCGATGGACAGGCTCGGCGCGAGGGGCAAATACGGGCATTTTGAGGCGATAGATTTTTCGCCGTCGAGACAGACGGGCGGAAAATACAAGCTCGTTATGTCATATATGGCGCACCATTTGGGCATGAGCCTTGTTTCCATAGACAACCTACTGCGCGGAAATATCATGCAGAGGCGGTTTATGGAGAACACGGAGATGGCGGCGTTTGAGGAGCTTTTGCAGGAGAAGATACCGCTCGGGGTCATGGTGCTTCGAAGAAGTCCGCGAGATGTACCGGAAAAGCCGGTGAGATCGCAGGCGGACGGGTGGCGTATGGAGCTCGACGGGGCGGATATTTACGATCCGCGATGCGCTCTGCTGTCAAACGGGTCGTACAGCGTGATGTTTTCGGAGACGGGCGCGACGGAGTCGTCGCTCGGCGGTCTTGATATAACGCGGTCGGACGGGGAGCTTTTCGGGCGATACTGCGGAGCCTCCTTCTATCTGCGATGCGGCGGCAGAACGTATTGTCTGACGCCTGCGCCGGAGTTTGACGTTGATTGCGCGTATTCATCGGTTTTGAGCGGCGATGAGTGCGCGATACGGGCGGAATTTTCCGATTTTGTCACGAATACTTCAGTTTCCGTGCCGCGAGACGAAAACGGTGAGATAAGGACAGTCACGGTCGAGTATGCGGGAGATAAGGGCGCGGACTGCGAGCTTATGTGCTTTTTCGAGCCTGTAATGCAAAAGCGGCGCGACTATGAAGCGCACAGGGCGTTTTCAAGGCTTCAGCTTGAATTTACTACCGACGGTGACAGCGTCAGCGTGCGGAGGCGCGGGCGCGGAAGCTCGCCGGAGAGATATTTGTGCATGAAATGCAGTCGGGAGTCGTCGTTTCGCATATCCGAAACAGAGGTGTTCGGGCGCGGAGATACGATAATAACGGAGGATTTTCCGGCGAGAAAATTCGAAAATGCGGCGGCTTACGACGCCTGCGTTTTCGCGGTGACGCCGTTTCACATTGAGCCGGGCGGCAGGATAAGGGTGAAATATTCGATAGCGGCGGCGCTGAACCGACAGGACGCGGCGACCGCCGCGGAGCGCATGCAGAGAGGTGCGCGGTCGGAGAGCGCGTCGGTGCTCGATCTGACCGCGGCGGAGCTGGGCATGACGCACGGGGAGATAACCGAGGCGTTTTCACTGCTCACGGAGCTTAAATATATGACGGGCGGCGCGGATATGGGCGGTCGCAGGACAGACAGGGCATATTCGCGGGGCGATCTGTGGAAATTCGGCATTTCGGGCGATTATACGATCGCCGCGGTTCGGATAGATACGGAAAAGGACGCGGAGTCGGCGGGGGACGCGCTAAAAAAATACGCTTTTTTGACAAGGGGCGGCTATATCTTCGACCTTGTGTTCGTGCTGTCGGACGGCGCGGATTACAGAAGCCCTCTTTACAGAGCTGTTTTCGATATTGTGCGCTCATTCGGACTTGAGGGCGACGTCGGCGCTCGTGGAGGGATACACTTCGCGGATTCCGAAAAGGAGAGCTGTGACGCGATATTCGCACTTGCGGACGCCGTTTTGACGATAGGCGCGGAGAGCGGGTATGTGCGCCGCGTCGGAGAGCCGTTCACGCTTAAAAGAGGCGTGAGATCGCGCGGAGAGGCTTTGCCTGAAACTCGCTTTATGCACGGGCAATTCAGCTTTGCGTGCGACAGCAGACTGCCGGCAAAGGCGTGGTCGAATATTCTCACGAACGGGCGGTTCGGATTTATTGCGACCGACGCGGGGACGGGGCATATGTGGCTCGACAACGCGCGCGAGGAGCGCGTGAACAGGTGGCTCAACGACAGCCGCACGGATACAGGCACGGAGACGCTTGAGCTTATTAAAGACGGCGAGAGGATATCGCTTTTCGCCGCCGAGGACGGGCATAAAACGTATGTGAGCTATACGCCGGGGGCGGCGCGGTGGAGGCGTGAGATAGACGGGGCGGTATTTTCCGTCTGTGCCTTTGTGCCGCGCGATATAAACGCGAGAGTATTTATAATAGATGTCAAAAACGCGCCGCAAAACTGCCGCATAGCGTATTTTACGGATCTTGTACTGGCATCGGAGGGCAGAGATCAAAAGAGCGTCATGGTCTGCGAAAGAGAGGGCGTGATACGGGCGATAAACGCCGCCGGAGAATGCAGGGCAGTGTTTTCTTTAAGCTCGAGCGAGAGGGCAAGAGCATGGACTGCCGACAAGACGGAATGGGCGCGCGGAGAGCTTCGCGGAAAGGCGGGTACCGGGATATGCGCCTGCGCCGCGGCGGTCTACGACGTGAGAGACAGGCTCGTTATCGTATGCGGATTTTTGACGGAAGCGGAAATGGCGTATTTGTGCGTTGAGAAGAACGCGGAGAGCGAGCTTGAGACGGCGGAAAAATATTGGCTTGAGCGCTGCTCGCCCATTATCATAGAAACGCCGGAACCGGCGCTCGACAACTATATAAATTCGTGGGCGCTGTATCAGACTGAGGCGTGCCGCATAGACGGGAGATCGTCGATATATCAGAGCGGCGGCGCTTACGGCTTCAGAGATCAGCTTCAGGACGCATGTGCGCTTATCTGGACGGACCCGAAAAAGGCGAAGGAACTGATAGTTAATGCGGCGAAGCACCAGTATGAGGAGGGAGATGTTCAGCACTGGTGGCACGAGAAAGGGGAAGATTTGCCGGACAAGGGCGTTCGGACGCGGTGTTCGGACGACCTATTATGGCTGCCATATGCGCTGTGCAGGTATATCGAGATGACGGGCGATAAGGAGGCGGCGAAAACTGAGTGCGGTTTTTTAAGGTCGCGTACGCTCGATGACACCGAGGCTGACAGATATGAGCAGGCGCAGCCGTCTGACATGACAGCGACGCTTTTTGAGCACGCGAGGCTTGCCGTGAACCTTGTGCTGAAGCGCGGCACCGGCAAACACGGGCTGTGCCTTTTCGGGGGCGGCGACTGGAACGACGGCATGAACACCGTAGGCATAAACGGCAGGGGCGAGAGCGTGTGGCTTACGTGGTTTTTATCCGGAGTTTTAAAAAAGATGGCGTCGCTCTGTGAGAGGCTCGGGCTTTACGACGAATCGGAGAGCTATCTCAGAGATGCGGAAAGACTTTCCGGCGCGGCGGAGGAGGCATGGGACGGGAAATGGTACCTTCGCGGTTACTATGACAGCGGAGAGGCGCTCGGAAGTGAAGACAGTGGCGAGTGTAAAATCGACTCCGTCGCACAGAGCTTCGCCGTTGTAGGAGGCGGAAAGCGCGCTAAAGATGCGGTGCTCGCGGCTTTTTGCGAGCTGTATGATGAAAAAAGCGGGATAACGTCGCTTTTGAAGCCTCCGTTTGAGTCGGATAAAAGCGGCGCGGGCTATATAAGCGGATATGCGCCGGGACTGCGCGAGAACGGAGGACAGTATTCGCATGCCGCGGTGTGGCTTTCAAGGGCGCTTTTTGATATCGGAGAGAGCGAAAAAGGCTGGGCGGTGCTTCGGGATATGCTCCCCGCAAGGCGTGATATTTCGGAATACAGGGCAGAGCCGTTCGTGCTCGCCGCCGACGTTTACACGGCGCGTGGACTTGAGGGATGCGGCGGCTGGTCGTGGTACACGGGCACGGCGGGCTGGTATTATCGCACGGCGCTGGAGAGTATGCTCGGAATAAGACTTGTAGACGGGCGGCTTGAAATACGTCCAAATCTGCCGGAGTCGTGGAGCGGATATAAGGCAAAATTGAGGTTTTTCGGAGAAAATACGCTCCTTACAGTCACAAAAGAGGGTGAAAAATACCGGATTTTGCTGAACGGGCGCGAGTATGAGTCGGACGGAGAGGCAGTTGATAATAAATCTCTTTCAAAATATTGAGACGTATAGTATAATACGGATAAATGCTTATTTATCGAGGTGATACCGATGGGATCTGCGGCGCGAACGGAGATCATGCCATTTGTAAATCTGACGTGTATCAGAACAAATAAATTCAAGACCGGCTGTATGTCGGTAAATCTACTCACAAAGCTCGACAGGAGCACGGCGTCACAGAATGCGCTCATACCTCACGTCCTGCGAAGGGGAACTGCCGCGCACCCGGATATGGAGGCGATAGCGAAGACGCTGGACGAGCTTTACGGAGCCCGTATAGAGCCTATAGTCAGAAAGCGCGGCGAGGTGCAGTCGATAGGCTTTTACGCCGATTTTGCCGACGACGATTTTCTGCCGGATGGCGAGAGCGTCCTTGAGAGGACGTGCGAGCTTATGGGAGAGATACTGCTCTCTCCTAAAACGCGCGGCGGTCGGCTTGTCGCTGAATATGTGGACAGCGAGCGCACAAATCTCATAGACGATATACGGTCGGATATAAATGATAAGCGGCATTACGCAATGACGCGGCTCATCGAGACTATGTGCTCAAAGGAGGCATACGGAACGCCGCGTCTCGGAACTGAGGCGACCGCGAAAAAGATCACGGCGGCAGGGCTTACAAAGCGATATATGGAGCTTTTGGAGTCATCTGCGGTTGAGATAATATACTGCGGGAGCGCCGATGAAAAGCGCGTGTCGCTCGCGGTAAAGCGCGCGTTTGCCGGACTGCCGAGGGGCGAGATCGCGCGGGATATAGGCACGGAGGTGCTGATGGACCGCGCCGGAGAAAAGGTGCGCATTGTGACGGAGCGGCTTGACGTTACGCAGGGCAAGCTCGCCATCGGCTTCCGTCTCGGGGAGATAATGGCGGCGCCGAACTATGCCGCGATAGCCGTATTTAACGCGATATACGGCGCGTCAGCCACGAGCAAGCTGTTTATGAACGTCAGGGAGCGGCTCTCGCTTTGCTATTACGC
>JAFWVB010000052.1 GCA_017518445.1 Oscillospiraceae bacterium
CGCAGAATCCGCCCCGGAAGAGGACGCGGACGCTTCCTCAGGCGAATAGCATAACAGCTATAATTATCAAAAATTCCTCGTCGCGGCTGTCCATATACAAAAGAACAAGCATAAGGATCAAAACGATGTCCCCGAGATCCATGTTTATGCTTAAAGAGCTTAAAAGACCTTCAAGACCGCCTTTGAAACGGGGCGGTCTTGCGTGTGCGCCGTTATGCTGACAGCCGTGACGGGAGCCGCCGGATACGGGCGTGTATTCGCCGCAGCTTGCGTATTTATTAAAAATTCAGACCACCCCCGTCAAATTCCGAAATAGCGGTTTTCGCTATGCGCGCCATGCGCGCTATTTTTACCGCCTTGTCTATTTTTTCCTGCCTGTCGGCGCGCAGATACGGCTTTATACTGCCTAAAATAAGCGCCTTGTCGTTTTTTGAGGAAGAAAATTCACCCATCACACGGTTTATCAGCTTAATAATGCCGGGGTCGATGTCACCGAACGGCGAAGAAGCGCCTGCGTCTCCATCGCCTCCGCCGGACGGCGGTGTGGCGGAGTCCGATCGCGCCGCGGAGAGGCTGTTTGCAAGCTCCATTATTTTTTTCATGTCCTCCGGCGAGGACAGTATGCTGCTCAGCCGTTCATCGAGTTCTCCCACGGCAATCACCCCTCAATCGCTTTATTTTATAAGCTCGTTTAATTTACTGCAAAACCGACGTCCCTCTTCGGTGCCGAGAATTCCGGCGAGGGCGTTTTTGAGAGCCTCAGTATCGCCGCGCTGCGCCGCTTCGGATAAATTCGCGCCTTCCAGCATAGCCTTTACCTTCTTCCCGTCGGTTGAATCCGCGAGCAAATTGAGCTCGCCGGATTTGCTTTTCACCGCATTGATATTGCCGCCGCCTATCTGTGCAAACATATTCTCAAGATTGTCGCTCATAGAGATATCTCCTTTTTTGAGTGTCTATGTCAGTATATTCAAAATCAGAGCGGAGGTTTCCAAATGAAAATAATTGTTTTTTCCGACTCCCACGGCAGACCGGAGGCGATGGTTAACGCCATAGCCGCCGAGAATCCCGATATGGCGCTCTACCTCGGAGACGGACTGCGCGATTTGGACAGCGTTCGGGAGGCGTATCCGGAGCTTACGATACGCGCGGTGCGCGGCAACTGCGACTTCGGCGCGTTTGAGGCGCAGTCGGACGAGTTTGTGTGCTCAGGTCGGCACATAATAATGGCGCACGGGCATAAATATAACGTGAAATACGGGTACGACGCGATTTTGAACGTGGCGTGCGTTTCCGGCGCGGACGTACTGCTTTTCGGTCATACGCACGTCCCGATCTGCAAAAATATGTACGGCGTGTTAATGGCAAATCCGGGCAGCATCGGCTATGACGGGCGATACGGAGTGCTGTATATAGAAAACGGCGACTTGATATACGAGGCGAAAACACTGTAAAGCGCACGGCGATAGCCGTGCGCTCCGTTTTTATATAAGAAATTCAAACACCGCCCAGACCGCCGCGGCGACTCCCGCGCCGTACAGCGCGGCGGCGAGCGGGGGAATGCGCCTGAAAAAGCCGCCTCTGATGTTAGCCTGGATATAGCTGTCTGCGACCGCCTGCGCCTCTTTTAAGATGTCGCCGCTCGTTATGCCGGATGCCGCCTCCTCACGTACGATGAATATCGCCTCGTCGAATATGCGTCTGTCCGGCGACTTTATGACCACGACTCTTTTTGTAACGCCTTTTACCATCTCGAAACCGCGCCTCCCCTGTGCTTTTCTTCCAGTTTTCCCCGTGCGGGCGCATTTTATACGCGGTTTTCCACATAAAGGGCGATGGCGGTCATATCGTCGTCGTTGCCGAATTTTGAGGACGCTGTTTTCACAAGCTGCCGCGCAAGCTCGCGCGTATCGCTGCCGTCAAAGGAGGCGAGAGCTTCCGCAAGCCAGCCGTCGCCGCCGGATATAACGCCATCGCTTACGACCGCAGCGCCCTCCGCCGCGCAGAGCCGCAGTTTTGTGCATTCCGTCGACTTGCCGGAGGGGGATAGCCCCGCGGCAAGCCGCTCGCTCTTTATGCGCCTTACGGAGCCGCCCTTTCGCACATAAGTCGGAGCGGAGCCGTATTTGAATATCGACGTATCGCCCGTGAAAAGGTTTATGCACATCAGATCGACCGTTGCAAACGCCGTCTCGCCCTCGTTTTTTATCAGCATGACGTTGTTTAATATATTGAGCGCCGTATCGGGGCTCACGCCCGCGCGCAAAAATTTTTCGAGTATGATAACCGCCCTGTTGCTGTAATTCGCGGCGTCGTCGCCCGTGCCCATACCGTCGGACAGAATGATATACAGTATACCGTCGTCCGTTTTGAAATACGTCGCGCTGTCTCCGCTAGAGACCTGCCCGCGCTTTTTGGCTGACGCGATGCCTACGGATACCGTCAGCGGCTCCGCCTCCAAAAGCACGAGGCGCGAGCTGCTGTTCTGCGCGACGGGGGTACACAGCCGAACGCCGAGCACGGCGGAGAGCTTGTCGAGATAGGCGTCCTCGCGGCGAACGTGATTCATACCGGCGCCGGTTATCTCAACGTGAAGCCTGCCGCCTCTGCTGCGAAACACAGCGGCGGAGGCGTCGATATCCATACTCATCAGATAGCGGTGGAGCTTTCGCTCGAGCGCGGGCTCAAATACCGTCTCGCCGCCGAGCTCATTTGCCAGATCTCGCAGTATCGCCGCAATATCGGAATACTGGCTGCGCGCCGAGTCAGAGCTTGCCCGCAGGCGGTTTTTGTATTGCGTGCGGTAGACGCGCGCGCGAAGCTCCTCATTTACAGCCGAGGTGAGCGCATCGATATTACGGCACCCCTCCGCGAACTCCGTCGGGAAAACGGAGACGTCGAGCCTCCCGTTTTTGAGCATTTCCGGCGCAAGCGCGCTTAGCATCGAAACCGTCGCCTCCTTGTCGCGCTTCCAGCAGCGCGACGCCATCGCGCATTTGCGGCACACGGACTCCGCGGCGCGGTCAAACACGAGCGCGGCGGCGTCATCGTCGCTCTCGACGGCGGGCGTCAGTCTTACGGCGTCGCAAAGCTCCGCGAAAACGGCGGCGGTCATTTCAGCCCGCGTTTTTGTGTATTCACGCGCTTTTAATACGCCGTAGCCGCCGCTGACTGACGGGAAAAGCGCGCCGGCGCGCGCAGGAACGGAGGCGGGCAGAAGCATGAATATGACCGAGGCGACGAACACCTCGTAAAGTCCGGCGGGCGAGGGGAAGCTCTGCCATGTCCACAGCACTCCGGCGGCGTTTGCGAGCGTGAAAGCGACGGTACACGTCAGTCTGCCGTGTTTTGAGAATATGCCGCCGCTCAAGGCGGCGAGCGTGTACACCGTGCCGAAATGCGGAGCGCCGTTCACGGCGAGATCGGCGGAGACGCCGCATATCACGCCGCACGCACAGCCGTATCCTATGCCGCCCTTATATGCGACAAGAAGAACCAAAAGGGCGGTTATTATGCGCCCTATAGAGATCAGCCCGAAAAGTCGCACGCCGGCGAGGCATACGGCGAGCGTCGCGGCAAGCGCAAGAACGCTCACGGCGTGGAGCATTTCCCGCGTATATCCGCCCCTGTCGGCTCCCCACGGCGACAGCGCCGAACGGTATAGATATGAGGTCGCGAAAATAAGCCCCGATTCGAGCATACAGCCCGAAACCGACGCAAACGAGAAGCCAGCGTCCGCCGCGTAAACGAACCCGATACAGATACTTATCGCCGCGGCGCATAAAGCGGGAAACCAAAGCATACGTATAAGCCGCGTTTCGCGAAAAACGTACATCGAGGAATAGATGAGAAGCCCCATGCACAGATATTTCAGATACCATAAAAAGCCGCCCGACGCTATGTATCCGAGCGACGCGCCCAAAAGCGTGACGATTCCGGAGGCCCCGACGGGAGACGCGGCGACAAGCCCCATCGCGAACGGGTTTATATTACCGAGTATCCGCGCCCGAGCCAGCAGAAACGACAGCGCAAAGCGCGCTGCATACTCCGCTATAACGACCGCGTTTTCGGTTTTCAGCGCCTTTCTTATTTTTTCCGCGGGTCTGACCGCAGAGCCTATCGATTCACGTTTTGCATCCACTGTAAACGCCCTCCTATGTTGTTTACATAATTTTAGGACAGGTTTTATAAAAACCGTGTCGGACGGTGTAGCGGATATAAAAATAAAAAGGCGCGGCCGCATTTTTTCATTCGCGCATATATCAAACGCATTGACTGCGCCTTCAAACATAACCGTTTTTTGTTAATTTTGCTCGAAAAATTAACAGAACGCATTGACTTCCATGTGGGTTTGTAATAAAATAACAGCAGTGCAACAATGCGCAACTACACCTAAACTGAAAGAAGGAGATTTCAATGAAAAAAGTTATTGCAATTGTACTTGCACTTGTTATGCTTTTTGCTCTTGTCGCCTGCGCAGGCGAAAAGAAAAACGAGCAGCAAGGACAAGACCCCGAGCAGCAGTCTGAAAAACAGCCCGATCAGCAGTCTGAACAGCAGAACAGGCATGAATATGAGATCGCTGTGGTTACCGATGTCGGACAGCTTATGGACGGCGGCTTCAATCAGGGAACCTATGAAGGCGCAACTACATATGCGGAAAACAACAATAAGACCTGCCAATACTATCAGCCCGCCAACGGCGCGGACGCCACGGATAACGACCGTGTCGCCGCCATGCGTCAGGCGATAAAGAACGGCGCGAAGGTCATCGTCGCTCCCGGCTTCCTCCAGGCAGGCGCTATGCAGACCGTAGCTATGGAGAGTCCGGAAGTCAAGTTCATCTTCGTTGACGGCTGGGCGCTCGATGATGGAAACGGCAATCTTCTCGAAAACGTAACCGCTATCGTCTACAAAGAGCAGGAGTCCGGCTTCCTCGCCGGCTACGCCGCGGTTAAAGACGGCTACACCAAGCTCGGCGGCACCTTCGGCGGCGGCGGCTCCAACCCCGCGTGCAACCGCTTCGCTTACGGCTTTGTACAGGGCGCGAAATACGCCGCTGACGAGCTCAATAAGGACGTAGAGGTCAAGGTCAGCTTCAAGTACGGTGATACCTTCTCCGCG
>JAFWVB010000053.1 GCA_017518445.1 Oscillospiraceae bacterium
GGCGGCTGTACTGCCGCTCTCCAAAAAGCTCGGCGAGGGCGCGGAGGAGATATATCACATGCTCCAGAAGCGTTTTATGGTCGATTACGACGAGTCGGGCTCCATCGGAAAGAGATACCGCCGTCAAGACGAGATCGGCACGCCTGTCTGCATAACATACGACTTCGACTCCGCCGCGGACGGCTGTGTTACCGTCCGCGACCGCGACACAATGCAGCAGGAGCGCATTAAAATAGAAGACCTTGCCGCCTATATCGAAAAGATGCTTGAATTCTGACGATGAACTTTTTGAGAGACGTGATTTTGACCTCCGGCGTCGAAGACGGCGACGGTGACAAGAGGCTCCATAGGGCGCGCACGGCGTATACTTATGTCATGCTCGCTTTGCTTGGCGTCGGTTTGAGTCTTGTTTCGCTGTTTTTGGCGTCGCCATACGGGGAAGCAAGCGGCAACGCGATGTTCCTTTCATATTTTCGCATTCCGCTGCTTGTGCTGCTGAATACCTTGCCGTGCATTCTGCTCGTCCTGCTTTTTTATTTCATAACAGGCATGGCGTGGGCGAGCTTTGCCGTATCGTCGCTTTTCATCGTCGGCGCGTCTCTCGGCAACTACTATAAAATACGCTTGAGGACGGACCCGTTCATAGCGTCCGATATATCCGTTTTGGGCGAGGCGGGCGATATCGCCGGAAAATACTCTATAGAGCTGACGGGCAGGGTGATATTCTCGCTTATCTGCGTGCTTGCGGGGCTGCTTTTTGCCATTTTTCTCATAAAAGGGCGCGGCGGCAGGGCGAGATCGCGGATTATATGCGCGATACTGACCGTGTTCGTCGGCGCAGGGCTATATATGACGGTTTATAAAAGCGAGACCGTATACGATATGACCGCCAACGAGAGAGATATAAACAAGTGGAACACAAATCAGGTGTTTGTATCAAAGGGTTTCGTGTATCCCTTTATCTACAGCATACAGGACGCAGTTCCTAACCCGCCGGAGGGGTACAGTACCTCCGCCGCGGAAGGGATACTCTCGCGCTATGAGACCGACGATATACCGTCGGATAAAAAGGTAAACGTCATCTCGATAATGCTCGAGGCTTACGCGGACCTTTCGGAATGGGACGCGCTTAACTTTGAGGAGGATGTATACGCGGGACTGCACGCGCTTCAAGCGGAGTCCGTCTCCGGCACGCTGATAAGCAACGTGTTCGGCGGCGGAACGATAGATACCGAGCGATGCTTTCTGACCGGTTACACGACGAATTGGAATTACCGCAGTAATGTGAACTCCTTTGTCTGGTATCTCCGCTCACAGGGCTACCGTGCAGAGGGCGTGCACACGGGCGACGGCTGGCTCTATAACCGCAAAAATGTAAATGAATATCTCGGCTTTGAGGACTATTATTTCCTCGAGACCATGCCCGGCTCAGACCGCTCCGACAGCTTCTTTTTCAAAAAGGTGGGAGAGCTGTACGAAAACCGCGACAAGTCCGTGCCGTATTTCAGCTATAATCTGACATACCAGAACCACGGTGCTTATGATTCGGAAAAAACCTGCGAAAAGCATTACATATCTCCCGACGGGATAAGCACAGAGAGCTTCAACATACTCAACAACTATCTCTCCGGCATCTGCGACACGTCAAACCGGATGCTCGAATTTGTTGACGGCTTCAGAGATGATACGGAGCCTGTCGTGATAATTTTTTACGGTGATCACAAGCCGTGGCTCGGCAACGCGATGAGCGTGTATAACGAGCTCGGCATAAATGTGGATGTCGGCACGGAGGAGGGCTTTATAAACTACTTCTCAACGCCGTATGTGATATGGGCGAACGACGCCGCTAAAGAGACGCTCGGCAACGATTTTACGGGCGAGGGTGAGACGATCTCGGCGTGTTTTCTGATGAACGAGATTTTCAGGCTTTGTTCATGGGGCGGAAACGACTTCATGAAACTGAACGGCGCGCTTCGCGCGGTCACGCCTATTGTAAATTCTAAAACCTGTCTGTTCCGCTATAACGGTGAACTCACGGGGGACCTTCACGATAACGACGGCGAGCTGTGGAATGATTACAAGCTGGCTCAGTATTACCTTTCTCACAATTTTTTGTATTAAATAATAAAAACGGTCATGCCGCATCCGCCGTATGACCGTTTTTTGGAGGGGCTATGGAAGAGGAAAAAAGCATGGAAGGTCAGGAAATCCCAAAGACGCACGGATATCAGACGGGCGTTGAATTTGCGAAAAAGATAAAGCCGATAGGAATGGTGTTTTTTCTCGCGATTTTTATTATTTTTCTTGCGATTTGCTTTTCGTCCGGGCGTGAACCGGTGAAGGATTATGCACCTCCGCACGACTCGGAATACTACGCTCAGAGCAATGAGACTCTCGAAGAGCTTAGGGCAGAGCTTGAGGAAAACTTTTTCCCATATATAGACGGCGTTGTCGACAGCGAAATCGAAAACGGGAAAATACTTGTAATTACTGAGGACGCGAGTTGTATTAAGGTGCGAAGCGCGCTTTTGAGGTATTACGACGAGCGGCTTTTTGAATTCGCGGAGCAGAGCGGTACGGAATGAATTGAGGTTAACATAATGTATGACACAATAGCGGCGATCGCCACCGCGGGCGCGGTGAGCGCGATAGGGATAATACGTCTGTCCGGTGATGACGCGATAGATATCGTGAGCCGCGTATTCAAGCCCGACGGCATGGAGAGTATGCTCGACGCCGAAAACAGAAAACTTCATATCGGACGGCTCTCAGACGCGGACGGAGAGATAATCGACCGCTGTCTCTGCACGGTGAGCCGCGCTCCGGGGAGCTACACAGGCGAAAACACCGCGGAGCTCCAGTGCCATGGCTCGCCCGTGGTGCTTCGCCGCGCGCTGGATGCGCTTTTCAAAGCCGGTGCGAGACAGGCGAGGGCGGGCGAATTCACAAAGCGCGCATTTCTGAACGGGCGCATGGATCTCACGCAGGCGGAGGCGGTGATCGACCTTATCGAGGCGGAGACGGACGCCGCCGCGATAAACGCGGCGGGACAGCTCGGCAGGGCTATAAGCCGTAAAACGGACGCTGTATACTCGGGATTGGTTGACATAATATCGCATTTTCACGCAGTGATCGATTACCCCGACGAGGATATCGATACGTTCGAGCTTCAAAATTATCTTGATGTTTTGACCCGCGCGGAGCGCACGCTCGCCTCGCTCTTGGACACCTTTGAACGCGGCAGGATAATGAAGGACGGCGTGAAATGCGCGATAATCGGCAGACCGAACGCGGGCAAATCGTCACTTCTCAACGCGCTCGTCGGATATGACCGCGCGATAGTGACGGACATAGCGGGCACGACGCGGGACGTGATAGAGGAGCGCATAAGGATAGGCGGCATTGTTCTGCGTCTTGCCGACACCGCCGGAATGCGCGACACGGAGGACGTAGTGGAGCGCATCGGCGTTTTGCGCGCGGAGGAAACCGCACGTGAATCCGAGCTGGTTATAGCGGTATTCGACGGCGGCGAGCCGCTGTCCGATGAGGACAGGCGCGTTTTAATAGAGGCTGAAAAAGCCGAAAAATCCATAGCCGCTGTGAACAAATCTGACTTAAAACAGGTTATCGACCTCGATGAGATACGCAGATCCGTTAATGACGTCTGCGTGATATCCGCCGAAACGGGGGAGGGCATAGATACACTTTGCGCCGTGATAAAACGCGAATTTGACGGAGGTATACCCGCCGCCGCGGGCGAGATACTGACGAACGCACGGCAGGCGGAATGCGTATCCCGCGCCGTATCCGGCATACGCGACGCGCGGGCGGCGATGGAGAGAGGGGTCACGCCCGACGCAGTACTCACCTGCGTGGAGGACGCGATATCGGCGCTCGGCGAGCTGACGGGGCGCACGATGCGAGAGGACGTCGTTTCGCGCATTTTCGAGAGATTTTGCGTCGGAAAATAAATGTTTTATTGAAAAATCCTTGTAAAAATCCGCAAATAGTGTTATAATTTCCGGCGGTTTGAATAAGCACATCAATTAAAAACGGAGGATAATAAATGAAAAAGAAGTTTTGCTACCTTTTCACAGAGGGAAACGCGCAGATGCGCGAGCTGCTCGGCGGCAAGGGCGCCAACCTTGCGGAGATGACCAATATCGGTCTGCCCGTAC
>JAFWVB010000054.1 GCA_017518445.1 Oscillospiraceae bacterium
GGGGCGGAGGTCTTATCTAACTGGGACAAGCTGAAGATGAAGGAAAAAAAGCAGTCTTCAGCCGCGGACACGCTCGACTCCGTCGCAAAAAGCCTTCCGGCGCTGTGGCGCGCGGAGAAGGTGCAGAAAAAGGCGGCGAAGGTCGGTTTCGACTGGCGCGACGTTTCCGGCGCGCTCGACAAGCTCTCGGAGGAACTCGATGAGCTGCGGGAGGCTATCGCCAAAGGCGATGGCGTCGAGGAGGAGCTCGGAGACCTGCTGTTTTCCGCCGTCAACGCCGCAAGATTTGTAAAGGTCGATCCGGAGGACGCGCTTAACAGATCGAGCGATAAATTCATAAGGCGCTTTCGCGCTCTCGAATGCGCCGCAGAAGAACTCGGCGGGCTTGAAAACCTCTCGCTTGAGGAGATGGACATGCTCTATAACGAGGTAAAAAAGTCAATTTAGGGGTTTCCGGAATTTCCGGCTTTCCCTTGAAAACAAATATTATGAGGAGAATAGACATGAATAAAACAGAACTCATCAACGCAATTTCCGAAAAGGCTGGTCTTTCCAAGAAGGACCGCGAAAAGGCTCTCAGCGCTACCGTTGACGCCATCACCGACGCTCTCGTCGCAGGCGACAAGGTCCAGCTCGTAGGCTTCGGCGCATTTGAGGTAAAATCCCGCGCCGCCCGTACCGGCAGAAATCCCAAGACCAAGGAAGCCATCACCATCCCCGCTTCCAAGACCCCGCAGTTCAAGGCTGGCAAGGCTCTGAAGGACGCCGTTTCCAAGTAATCGGCTCTTAAAACCGGAAAAATGCCTCAAAAGACGCGCGATAAGCCGTCTTTTGAGGCAAATTATTCTCAAACGGGAAATCATTAAAATGCGACTTGACAAATATCTTAAGGTTTCGCGGCTAATAAAGCGGCGCACCGTCGCCGCCGAGGCGAGCAGCAGCGGAAAGGTGCTTGTAAACGGCAAAAGCGCAAAGCCCTCGCGCGACGTAAAACCCGGCGACATTATCGAGCTTTGCTTCGGGCAGAGAACGCTGAAGGTAGAGGTGCTCGATATAACCGAACACGCAGGCAAGGACGCCGCCGCATCTATGTACCGCGAGATAACATGAGCGGCGGTACCGCGAGCCTTGCACGGGTAAAGTCTATGATAAACAAACTTAAAACCGCCGTTTACGGGATTTTAAACGGCAAATACGGCGAATTTATACGCTATTCACTCGTGGGCGTAGTGACAAACGCGGCGAATTTCTGTATATATTTCGTGCTGTATAAGTTCTTGGACGTTCACACGACGATAAGCAACTGCGCGGCGGTCATCGTCGCCAATATCTACTCGTACTTCGGCAACAAGCGCCATGTTTTTCGCACGCACTGCGCAGGGAAAAAGGCGCTTTTTACGGAGATGTCGCTGTTTTTCACATCGCGTGCGGGTACGATAATCCTTGAGCTGATCGGCGTTCCGGCGCTTATAAGGCTCTCGGGAGAGCCGCCTATGCTCGCAAAAATCGAGATAGTTGCTTTTGTCATCATTCTCAACTATTTTGTCAGCAAATTTATAGTTTTCCATGTGAAAAAGCCGGACAAATCTCCGAAAAGCGCGCAGGATAACGATTCGAAAAAGTAAAAAACCGCGTGCCGTGCGGCAAAAGCCGCGCGTCGCCGTGTTCAAACGCCGCTTGTGCGGCGTTTTTGTTTTTATATCCGCTCGGGGCATTGACAAATTGCGGTTGTGAAATTATTATTATATATGTAAAAAATTGCGCTTCGAGCAATACGAGGCGCTTCCAAACAGCTTGATTTTATGGAGGAGATAACGACAATGATCTACACTTCTGAAGTTCAGCACATGTGCCCCGTCGCAAAGGGCGCATACCACGGTCCCGCCCCGATACCCGAGGAGGGCAAATGGGTGCAGGCAAAGCAGATAGGAGACATATCCGGCTTTACCCACGGCGTCGGCTGGTGCGCGCCGCAGCAGGGCGCCTGCAAGCTGACGCTCAACGTCAAGGACGGCGTTATCGAGGAGGCTCTCGTCGAGACTATCGGCTGCTCCGGATGCCGGAGTTAGTCAGCGGCACCCTTCCGAAGGCTTCTGATGAATGTGCCGTGGAACGAGAGCTGGCAGAAAAATATGGGTTTCACGTCGGCGAC
>JAFWVB010000055.1 GCA_017518445.1 Oscillospiraceae bacterium
AATGGAGAATTTGTTTCTCATAAAGATAATTGTGATATAGTTATCGGATGGATTCCGATTGAACAACTTCAAAATATAATCATATATCCGGAATTTTTGAAAAAAGAAATATATAATTTGAATGAGCCTCTGAAACATTTTATTTCAAAAGGTTAATGTAGACAAATACCGGTTTGACGGGATCTTTGATCCTTCAAAACCGAGATTCATCATTTCCGTGAGTTCGAATCCATCTATCAAAATCGCAAATCCATCTTTTTCGTACTTCATTGCCATAAACCGAACCTCTCTTGTCTGCCGACAAGAGAGGTTTTCTTGTGCTCATCGGCGGCGTATGATATGATATAACTTATACTGAAAAATCAAGGCTTCGAGAGGCGGAAACAGGACAATGGACAGAGATGTTTTTACTGGCGGGGAGCTTCGGCTGCATATCCCGCATTTTGACGACGGATGGTTTTATTTGAAAATGGTGTCGGATCCAGCGACGATGGCTTACAACGCGCCGTGGTTTCCGCCGGACGGGTGCATTCCCGATGCAAAATCCGCATGGGCAGATCTGCAGGCGGAGTGGATCGGGTGTGAACCGAAAAGATTTTACGCTTTTTTGCAGCGCATATCGGACGGAGCTTTCGTCGGTGATGTGAATTACCACTGTAATGCGGAGCAAAACGGGTGCGATATGGGCATAGTGATATATGCGCCGGAGCGCGGCAAGGACTTCGGCAAGCAGGGACTGCGGTTATTGCTGGATCGCGCCTTCATTGTTGACGGGGTTTCCAGACTGCACAATGAATTTGAGACTGTGCGAGACGCGGCATGCCACATCCACAAGGCGGCCGGCTTCCGTGAGATCGGGACAGATAACGGTTCGGTAAAGTTTGAGCTGACGCGGGAGGAGTATCTGTCCGGTTTGTGATCGCGCGGTATAGACACATCGGCAAATCACGACGCGAGAGGAAAAGAAATAACAAAATCCCCTGAAATCGGCGATTTCAGGGGATTTTTTGTTCCGGACGCCGGAATTTCAGCCCGCGGCTTGGCTGCCGGCGTTTTTCAAAACGTTCAGCTTCCGAGATATGCCTTTTTGACTTCGTCATTTGTAAGGAGTTCATGCCCTGCGCCCGAAAGTCCTATACGTCCGGTTTCGAGGACATAGGCGTAATCCGCCGTCTTAAGCGCCATATTGGCGTTTTGCTCGATCAGCAGGACCGTCACCCCCTGCGCGTTTATCTCGCGGATTATGTCGAATATGCCGCGTACCACGAGCGGCGCAAGACCGAGCGAGGGTTCATCCATCATTATGAGCTTAGGCTTGCTCATCAGCGCGCGGGCAACCGCGAGCATCTGCTGCTCTCCTCCGGAGAGAGTGCCGCCCGCCTGCCAGGACCGCTCCTTCAGGCGCGGAAAGAGATCATACACCCACTGCACGTCCTCGGAAATATCGTCGCCGCGCAGATACGCGCCGACGCGCAGGTTTTCCTGTACGGTAAGATTCGGGAAAATGCGCCGCCCCTCAGGCACAAGGGTTATGCCCTTGCGCACGATCTCTCCGGTGTCGCGGCCGGTAATGTCGTCGCCGCAGAAGACGATGCTGCCGGAGGCGGGCTTTACAAGACCGGAGATAGTGCGGAGAGTTGAGCTCTTCCCCGCGCCGTTGGCGCCGATAAGGGTGACGATGCTGCCCTCGTCAACGTCGAAGGAGATCCCCTTGACCGCCTCTATTCCGCCGTAATTGACCTTGAGGTCCTTGATGGAGAGGATAGGTTCACTCATCTTCACTCACCCCCAGATATGCTTCTATTACCTTCGGATCTGCCTGCACCTCGGCAGGAGTGCCGGAGGATATGAGCTTGCCGAAATCGATGACATATATCCTGTCGGAAAAACGCATGACAAGATCCATGTGATGCTCGATCATAAAGACCGTCAGGTCGTATTTGTTCTTTATCTGTACGATGAACTGTCCGAGCTCCTCTGTCTCCTGCGGGTTCATGCCGGCGGCGGGCTCGTCAAGCAGCAGCAGCTTCGGCTCGGTTGCAAGCGCCCGCGCGATCTCAAGTCGGCGCTGCAGTCCGTAAGGCAGAGAGGTGGCGAGATCGTCCTTGAAGCGGATAAGGTTCTGCTCCTCGAGCAGAGCGAGCGTTTCCTCCCGCATACGGCGCGTTTCGGCGGCGTTGAGCCGGAAGGTGGCGGTAAAAACGTTTTGCTTTGCGCGCATGTGCTTTGCCGTGAGGACGTTCTCGAACACCGTCATGCTTTTCCACAGCCTTATATTCTGGAAGGTGCGGGCGATGCCGAGCTTCGTTATACGGTCCGGAGTGGGGGCTATCGGCTTGACATTCAGGTATTTCTCGGAATTCATGCCCTGATAGGCATTTTTCATTTTGCCGGACGGGTGGTTTGCCACGATGATCTCGTCCTCATAGTAAACGATGCCGTTCGTCGGCTTGTACACGCCGGTAATGCAGTTGAAGGCGGTGGTCTTGCCGGCGCCGTTGGGACCGATGAGCGCGACGATCTGTCCGCGGTCCACCTCGAGCGAGAGGTTGTTCACCGCGACGACGCCGCCGAACTGCATCGTCACGTCCTGCAGGCGCAATACGTGATCAGACATCGCCGTTCACCTCCTCGGAAATCTCCTCGTTTTTCCGCTTTCGGGCATCAGTGCCGAACAATTTTCGGGAAAATGCCCGTAACCGTTCCCACGAGAATTCGCGGTCTCCCATTATGCCCTTGGAGAAGAACAGTACTATGATCATGATTATTACGGAGAATACGACCTTGCGGAAGCCGGAGCGCATGATATTTAGCCCGAAAATATTGCTGGACGATTCGTCAAGAAAGCGCAGCCACCACTCGTTGCAGGCGATGAACAGGAAGGACGCGATGCACGAGCCGGTTATCGAGCCTATTCCGCCGATGACGACGATGAGCAGGATCTCATAGGTCATAGCGGTTTTAAACTGCGCCGCCTGCACCGTGTACTGGAACATGGCAAGCAGCGCGCCGGAGATGCCGGCGAAAAACGAGCTTATGACAAAGCTCATCTCCTTATGCTTGAAAAGGTTTATGCCCATAGCCTCCGCCGCTATCTCATCGTCGCGTATGGCTTTGAAAGCGCGGCCGTACGACGAGTTTATGAGCAGAACTATTACCGCGATGCACAGACCCGACACAAGAAAACAGAAAAGCGTCGGCGGAAAGGGGGTGTTCGTGAACGGGATCTTGAGCTTGGTAAGGTCTTTGTACAGCCTAAGGACGTTGGCTCCGTTTGTAACGGGACCCATGGCGTCCCACTGGAAAAGCGCCCGCAGTATCTCCGCAAAGCCAAGCGTTGCGATGGCGAGGTAATCGCTTTTAAGACGCAGAACGGGAAGACCGATCAGCGCAGCGAACACCGCGGCAAATATGCCCGCCAGAAGCATGGCTGGGATTATGCCGAGCTCAAGATTGACGGTACAGTCGTAGTATTTGTATACGGAATCTCCGAGCTTTACGGCAGTCGGCATCGAGAAGATCGCGTAGGTATACGCGCCGATGAGCATAAAGCCCGCCTGCCCGAGGGAAAACAGACCTGTAAAGCCGTTGAGCAGATTCATCGAAACGGCGACCAACGCATAGATCATGCTTTTTTTCAATACGGTGAACAGAATGGAGGTGCTTTTCATCGTAAGCTCCATTATAAGCAGACCGACCAGCATTACGGCGATCGCGATGAGACTGAAAAGCGCGTCCTTCTTTTTCCTTGCGTTCATAAGCTTCATCACTCTCACCTCACACCTTGTCAGTCGCATTCTCGCCGAAAAGCCCCGTTGGCTTGACGAGAAGGATGATTATAAGCAGGGCGAACGTGAACGCATCCGAAAACGTCGTCCATCCGAGCCCCTTTATTATATTTTCGCAGATACCTATGATGAACGCGCCGATCACAGCCCCCGGTATTGAACCGATGCCGCCGAAAACGGCTGCCACAAAGCACTTGAGTCCTGGCATTCCTCCGGATGTGGGCGTTACCGACGCATAGTTCGTGAAATAAAGAAGACTGCCCACCGCCGCAAGCAGCGAGCCGATGATAAAGGTAGTCGAAATTACGGAGTTGACCTTTATCCCCATGAGGCGAGACGTCTCAAAATCCTTGGATACGGCGCGCATGGCTATGCCAACCTTGGTGTAGCGGATGAAAAGGGACAGACCGACAACGAGAGCTATCGTCAGCACCGGAGTGATCAGCGTGACACGCTTTGTGACGGCGCCGAATATCGTGACGGTATCGCTCAGCCACGGAAGCTGAGAATAGACCTTCGCAAGCCCTCCCGTAAAATAAAGGGCGCAGTTCTGTATCAGATAGCTGACGCCGATTGCGGAGATCATGACGGACATTCTCGGAGCTGAGCGCAGCGGTTTATACGCCGCACGCTCAATGAGAAAGCCGAGCAGCACCGTCATGATAAGTACGAGCGGGATCGCAGCGCCCAGCGGAAGGCTTGCCGAGAGGAAAACCATGAACATACCAGCTGCCATGAACACGTCGCCGTGGGCGAAGTTTATCAGGCGCAGGATGCCGTATACCATTGTATAGCCGATCGCTA
>JAFWVB010000056.1 GCA_017518445.1 Oscillospiraceae bacterium
GCTGCCGTATTACAGCGCCGAGTTTTTAAATATCTGGATGAATGAAGATAACGACGGGATAATAGACGAATTCTTTGAGGACATCAAGGGCACGCTGGGCGGAAATGAATATTACTATGCATTTTTTCACGAGATAAAGGAGCGCTTTCCCGACACGGTTTTTTACGGTACGGACGTGGGACACCAGTTCGACACGACGGGCGCGAGATATATTAAGTATTTAGAGGACAGAGGGCTGACCGCGTCTGAAAACTATACGCTCGCGAAACAGTGCATAGATCAAGGCGAGAGATTTTGTGCCGAAAATTCCGAGAGCGGTATTTCGACGCTGCGCGAAAATTATATGGTATCAAATTTTACGGAGGCATACGAGAGGTGCGGCTCCGAAAAAATAATGGGCATTTACGGTGGATATCATACCGATATGAGCAATCCCGAGGTTATGGGGGCAAGGCTGCGGGAGCGTTATGGGGACGCGGTAAGCGGCGTTCAGGTGAGCTCGCTCGCGATCGAGGTTAGACCGTATAAGCTCGGAGTGTGCGTTTCCGGCATTGTTTTTCTGCTTATGCTGTTCGTGCCGAATATTTTATGGGCTAAAAGAAAGCCGATCGGATACAATGAGGCTGTGGGCAAGGAAAACCGGCTTTTGGGCGCGTTTGAGCGCGCCGGAGAGGTCGCGGTCACGGCGGCGCTCGTTATATTTAAGGATTTCGATCCCGCAGTGAGGGTATTTCCGAACGGGATATATTTTAACATGAGGGTATTTTTCTGGGTAATTGCGTTTGCGCTGATGATACTTTATGAGTTCTATTGGATAAGGTATTTCAGGCGCGGGCGGACGATGAAGGACTTTTACGGCTCGTTTGCTGGTTTTCCGGTCGCGGGGGCGACGCTTCCGGTGCTGGCGGCGATAATTCTCGGTATATATTCAAAGAATATGATACTGCTCGCGGCGGCGGCAATGCTCGGCGTCGGGCATATTGGGATACATTTGGCGCACAGACGGGATGAGTTATCCGGCGCGGAGGAATGAGCCCGCAAAAAAATTTTTTGGAATTTAATGCAATAAAATGCCATCCCCGTGCATTATCAGAGTGAAAGGAAGGATATGCTATGATTTGTTTGACGTCAACGATCAGCGGCATATCTGAGATGGAAAGAGTCGATCGCTGCATCTCCGATATAGCTAAAAACAGCGGAACACAGGCGCTTGAAGAGCTTTATAACCGCACTAAGGACGCGGTTTACGGCTATGCGCTTTCAATACTGAAAAATACGCATGACGCGGAGGATGTTCTGCACGACTGCTATATCTGCGTATGGAATTCCGCACGGGATTATACCTCCGAGGGCAAGCCGATGGCGTGGATGTTCTCGATAGCGCGAAATCTCTGCCTTATGCGGATCCGCGGAAGAAATCGGTTTTCGGACGCGCCCGAAGAGGACTGGATGCAGTATCTTGAGGCAAACGACAGCGTTTCGGTCGATGACAGGATAGTGCTTGAGCGATGTCTGACGGAGCTTTCTGATGACGAACGTGAGATCATTATGCTTCACGCGCTTACGGGGCTAAAGCACCGCGAGATCGCGGAGATAACGGAAAGACCCTTGTCCACCGTACTTTCAAAATACAGAAGAGCGCTTAAAAAATTGAGAGGCTTATTAGACGAGGAGGATGGAAATAATGGATAAGAGAAGGCTTGAAAATAAGATAAGCTCCGCCTGCGATGGGCTCGCTCCGGATATTCTTGCTTCTGTCCTCTCCGACTGCAAGGAGAAGGAGGGCAAGGTAATAATGCTTAACGAAAAGAAGAAAAAGGCGTCGTTTGTTAAATACGTCGCCGGTATCGCCGCGGCGCTGGCTATCCTGCTCGGCGGCGCGATGGGCGTCGGAGCTTACACGGCGAACAAAACGGTAAATTCAAGGATAATGCTGGACGTGAACCCAAGTATCGAGATAAGCGTGAACAAAAACGAAAAGGTGCTCGGCGTGACGCCGCTTAATGCGGACGCGAAGAAGATAGTCGGAACGATGGACTTTTCCGGCAGCAGCCTTGACGTGACGCTGAACGCGCTTATAGGCTCGATGCTCAGAAACGGCTATATCAGCGAGGCGGCGAACTCGATACTCGTGACGGTCGACAGCAAGGATCTCGCCACGGGACAGGAGCTTCAGTCGCGGCTTATGGGCGAGATAAACTCCATTTTGGAGAGCAGCAAAATGACAGGCGCCGTGCTTGCGCAGACTGTCACCGAGGACAGCGGGATAAAGCAGCTCGCGGAGCAGTACGCAATAACCGAGGGCAAGGCGAAGCTCATAAATCAGATCGTATCGCAGAACCCGATCCACACCTTTGAGGAGCTTGCGCCGCTCACGATAAACGAGCTCAATCTGCTGTCCGAATCCGGAAATGTAAAGCTTGAAAACATCGCGTCCGTCGGCAGGGCGAGCGACTCGTCCTATATCGGTGAAGCCGCCGCGAAGAGCGCCGCGTATAAGCACGCGGGTGTAGATGAGACGTCGGTAAAGTTGGTGAAATGCGTGCTTGACTGGGAGGACGGCGCGATGGTGTACGAGATCGAATTTTTCACCGACGATTGTGAGTATGATTGCGATATAAACGCCAAAACGGGCGCGGTCGTAAAGTATGAAAAGGAGCAGAGAAGGCGGCAGGTCATCATATCCACGCCTGAAAATACGCAGACTCCCGCTTCAAATCCCGCAACGTCTTATATCGGAGAGGCAGCCGCAAAGAGCGCCGCCCTGTCGCACGCGGGCGTGAGCGAGAGCTCTGTAAAGTTCGTGAAATGCGAGTTTGACTATGAAAACGGCGTCGCGGTCTATGATATAGATTTTTATTCCGACGGCTATGAGTACGATTATCACATCAACGCGACCACCGGAGAAGTAGTCAAGCACAGCAAGGAGACTGACGACGATTATTATCGCCCGAGCACGGCTCCCGCTGATAAACCGGTTGCACCTGTATCTAAGCCGGAGACTCCAGCAAACCCGCCTGCGGAACAGCCTACAGAGACACCAACAGAGAAGCCGGCGAGTTCGGGAAGTCAGACCTCGTATATAAGCGCGTCCGACGCGAAGAGCGTCGCCATGTCGCACGCCGGCGTGAGCTCGGTGTACGATTATGACTGCGAGCTCGATTATGAAAACGGCGTCGCGATATATGAGATCAGCTTTGACAGCGGCGGTTATGAGTACGATTACGACATAAACGCCGTGACGGGAGCAGTGATAAGATACGAAAAAGACAGAGACTGACAGATAAAACGATCAAAACCTCCTCTGCAGGCATATTGCTTGCAGAGGAGGTTATTTTTATATTATACCGGATTTGCCTACCGCGTGTTCCCGCGATTTAAACCGTTCCGCTGACAACGATGGTGACAGTTCCGGGGGTGACGGTCCAGGAGCCGTCCTCGCCCTGCGAATACGTCGCGGCGGGGACGATTATCTGACCCGCGACAGTCGCGAAAACGCCCGTCAGCTCATCGTAGGTGTAGTTCACACCGACGCGCTGGACGCTGCCGTCGAGGGTGACGGTTATATCGCTTAACACGGGGTTGAACGTATCGCTCAATACCACGTTATCGGAGACTGCCGCCTCGGTGTTGCCCGTGTTTTCGATATCGAAAGTATAGGTGAGAACGCTGTTTTCCGTGACCGTCTCGGGGCTTATAGACTTTAAGATGCTGAGGCGCGGTGTCTGCTCAACGCTTACCGTTTCGGAGGCTGTGATCGGCGCGGAGATACCGTCTCCGCTGACTGTGGCGGTGTTAGTGACAGATCCGCCGGCGGCGAGAGGCGCAAAGGAGGTCACATTTGTCTCGTATACGAGCATTGTGCTGCCGCCCGCGGGCACGCTTATGCCGCTTATGACCATCGGAGGACCCGCCGTGACTGTCGGGGCGGGCTGAAGCACGCCGTCTATGAAATAGAGGACGGAGCCGTTCGCATAGGACAGCGGATATACAGTGCCGCCGTCAAAGGTATAACCGCCGAGATCGTCCGTCACGGTCAGCCCCGTGAGATCGGCGGCGCCGCTGTTTATCAGAGAGACGGTGTACGTCATGCTGCCGGAGGGCGAATAATCGGGGGCTGCCGCGGTTTTGGTCGCGGTGATGACCTCGGTAAGCTCGCCCGTTACCGTGTTCGATACTATTGTATTGCCGTTATAGGTAAGTGTGGCATAGTTTGTAAAGCTTGCCATATAATACACTCCTTGAAAAATTGAATTGTGGGTATACCCCTATACAGAATATGCTCCCGCGCGGCGAAACGCCAATGTGCGGAGCTTATGCTTTGCGTGCGGCTGAATACATACCCGCCTGTCCTAATATAATTTAGGGAAGGGGGCGATAGCTATGACAAACAGATACGATATACCGGCGCGCAGACCGGTAAAAAGGAGAGGGGGAAAGACGAGCGCGGTCAATAAAAGGCAGATACGGCGCGGAAAACGGATGCTTATACAGCTCTGCGTCAGCGTGTCTGTGATATGCGCGGCGCTTATCATAAAATTTGCGCTGCCCGCGACTTCTGCGTCGATAGCGGAAAAGCTCGACGGGATACTGTATGGGAGCGTCGATTACAGATCGGCGCTGTCTGTTTTGGGCAAGGCGGTATCCGGCGAGATGGACGCGCGTGACGCGCTTCCGGAGGCGTGGTCGTATGCCTTCGGCATTCAAAAAGACGTGCCGAAAGAGGACGTTATCGAAGTGTCGGCAACGGAGCAGGTCGGCGGGGGTGAGCCTAATTCGGTGATGCGAAAGGAGCCGGAAAAGAAGATCGAGACAAAGCCGGAGACGGAGCCGCCTGCTTTGGAAAACGCTGAGACCTTGCAGGAGACGGGTGAAAAGAGCGCTGATATTGCGGCATTTTTACGAAGCCAGGTGGCGTTTGCCGATATAGAGCTTCCGGAGGACGTGACGTATGATATGCCGACTATCGCACTCGACTGCGCAGCTCCCGTGCCGGGCGAGGTATCGTCACACTTCGGGTACAGAATGCACCCCGTCGAGGGAAAGGTGATGTTCCACTACGGCACTGACATCGCGGCGGCGGAGGGGACTGATATATCGGCGTTCGCCGACGGCGAGGTTTACGCCGTCGGCGAGAGCACGGGCTATGGCAAATACATGATAGTTCAGCACGCGGACGGCGTAAAAACGCAGTATGCGCACTGCAGTGAGATAACGGCAAAGCAGGGGTCGGCGGTGAAAAAGGGCGAGATCATTGCAAAGGTTGGCTCTACCGGAAACGCGACGGGGTCGTGTCTGCATTTTGAGATAACGGTAGACGGTGAGTATGTAAATCCGGAGTTTTATGTTACATGGAGCTGAAAAGAATTAAAATTGAGCCGGGCGCGCTCGCACTTTGCGTGATCTTGATTTTATACAGCGAGGCAGCAGTACCTTTTTTTGCGGCGGCAGTCGCGCACGAGCTTGGACATATGCTTGCGGCAGCATCGTTTTCGGCTCGTATAGAGCAGGTGAAGATAGGACTCGTGGGAGCTGTTATAAGATATGACAACTCGCGGCTTTCCTACGGGCAGGAGCTTGTGTGCATATCCGCGGGTCCGGCGTTCAATCTGCTGTCTGCGGCGGCATCGGCGGCTTATGGTTCGATATTCGGGAGCGAGGCAGCGTATGCTTTTGCCGGCGCGAATATCGCGCTTTTCCTGTTCAATATGTTGCCGGTCAGCATACTTGACGGCGGTCGGATAATGAATATATCCGTACGCGCGCTAAAGAGTCCGACAGCCGCGGATAATTTGAGCTTTTACGCCGATATGGCGGTTTCGTCGGTGCTTTTTATTTTTTCGGCTGTAATGACTGTCGCGGGGAGATTGAACGCTACGCTTATGTGTCTGTCTGCGGTAATGCTAATTTTGTGTTGTAAAAAGGCTGAAATTGGTGTAAAATCATAACCGATTTGGAGTGTGAGACATGGACCGCAGACTTGAAAGGATACTTCCGCGCGTTCAGAAACCGGCGAGATACACGGGCGGTGAGTACAATCAGATAATAAAAAATAAATCGGATATCGACGTGCGTATAGCGTTCTGCTTTCCCGATACCTACGAGATAGGTATGTCAAATCTCGGCATGCGTATTTTATACGGCGTGTTCAACGATATGCCCGGCGTATGGTGCGAGCGCGCGTTCGCGCCGTGGGGCGACATGGCGGACGAGATGCGCCGTGCGGGAATACCGCTTTACGCGCTTGAGAGCGGAGACCCGATAGGTTATTTCGATATGATCGCCTTTTCGATAGGCTATGAGATGGCGTTTACGAGCGTACTCGATATGCTCGACATGGCTGGAGTGCCGCTGCGATCCGATGAGCGGGAGGGGCTGTCGCCACTTGTGTGCGCGGGCGGTACGGCGTGCTACAACATAGAGCCGATCGCGGAATTTATCGACCTCTGCTTCATCGGAGAGGGCGAGGAGCTCGACGTCGAGGTCGTGGAGCTATACAGAAAGGCAAAGCGCGAGGGCTGGACGAAGACGGAATTTCTGCGGCAGGCGTGCAGGATACAGGGCGTTTACGTGCCGCGGTTTTACGATATCGAATATAACGGCGACGGCACGGTTAAGAGCATAACGGCGAGAGAGGGCGCACCGGATAAGGTGTTAAAGCGCGTTGTAGAGGATTTTTCGGGGGCGTATTTCCCCGAACATCCGATAGTGCCGTCTACCGAGATCGTACACGACCGCGTGTCGCTCGAGCTTTTCAGAGGGTGCATACGCGGATGCCGCTTCTGTCAGGCGGGCTTTATTTACCGTCCTGTGCGGCCGAGAGGCGCGGACAGGCTTATAGAGCAGGGGATAAGCTCGCTTAAGAACACGGGTTACGAGGAGGTAACGCTGTCCTCTTTGAGCACAAGCGATTACAGACCGCTGAGCGGTCTGTGCGACGGGCTTTTGGAATGGTGTGAGCCGAATAACGTCAGCCTCTCGCTGCCGTCGCTTCGGGCGGACAATTTCTCGATAGATCTGATGCATAAGGTACAGAGGGTCAGAAAATCCGGACTGACCTTCGCGCCGGAGGCGGGTACGCAGAGACTTCGCGACGCGATAAACAAAAACGTCCGAGAGGAGGATCTGCTAAATTCCTGCCGTATCGCGTTTGAAGGCGGTTGGAGCGGGCTGAAGCTCTACTTCATGCTCGGACTGCCCACGGAGACCGACGAGGACGTGCGTGGTATAGCGGATATGGCGTTAAACGTCCTCCGGACGTGGAAGGCGTATGCGAGCAACAAAAACCGCGGCGCGAGGATAACGGTCAGTACGTCTTTTTTCGTACCGAAGGCGCACACGCCGTTTCAGTGGGAGGCGCAGATACCGATAGATGAATACAGGCGCAGAGTGCGAATTTTGAAGGAGTCCATAACCGCAAAGGCGATAACCTACAACTGGCACGAGCCGGAGACAAGCTATATCGAGGCGGTTTTGAGCCGCGGTGACCGCAGGCTATCTAAGGTGATAGAGACCGTATGGCGCAGAGGCGGCAGACTCGACGCGTGGAGCGATTATTTCTCGTTCGAGCGGTGGATGGACGCCTTTTCCGAATGCGGGATAGACCCCGATTTTTACGCCGCGAGAGAGCGCGGTAGGGACGAGATATTCCCGTGGAGCATGATCGCCTCCGGCGTCAGCGATAGTTTTATGTGGCGCGAGAGGGAAATGGCGTACACGGGCGAGCTCTCGCCGGACTGCCGTGCCAAATGCACGGGCTGCGGCGCAAACCGTCTTCTGAAGGGAGGGCGGTGCGATGATTAAATACAGGATAAAATTCATAAAAGAGGGCAAGGCGGCTTACATCTCACACCTCGACCTCATGCGGACGATGCACCGCGTATTTATACGCGCCGGTGTGCGCGTAAGACATTCCGAGGGCTTCAATCCGCACCCGAAGATGGTTTTTGCGATGCCGCTTTCGGTCGGCGCGGAAAGCGAGTGCGAGCTTATGGATTTCGAGTTGGATAATGAGACTGATACCTCCGTTTTGCCGCAAAAGCTGACCGCCGTTATGCCGGAGGGGATAACGGTGACGGAGTGTTATGCCGCGGAGGAAAAATTCAAGGAGATATCATGGCTGCGTGTGTACGGACGCTTTGAGTACGACGGAGGCGGAGCCGCGGACAAATCGGCGGCGCTGAAGAGCTTTTTTGATCTGCCGCAGATAGTCATACACAGAAAAACAAAGCGCGGCGCGGCTGACAGCGACATAAAGCCGTCCGTGCGCGAGATCGCGTTCGAGGCTTGCGACGCATACACGGTTTCGGTAAGCGCCGTGATAGCCGCGGGCGACAGACCGCTCAATCCCGAGCTTCTCGTATCGGCGCTTGAACAGCTTGCGCTGGAGCTGAAGCCGGATTTCGCTAAATTCCGGCGCATAGCCATGTATAAGACGGACGAAAACGGCGCGCTTTTCGAATTCAAATGATAAACTTACCGGAGGGAGCAAAATGGATGCTATGGAAAACAAGGTAAAACGGATAGGCGTGCTGACCTCGGGCGGCGACGCGCCGGGCATGAACTGCGCCATAAGAGCGGTGGCGAGGACAGCC
>JAFWVB010000004.1 GCA_017518445.1 Oscillospiraceae bacterium
AAAAGCCGGTGTTTTGATTTATGCGGCTCTCCGAGAAAAAGCGGCACGCGCCGACCTGAAACGGGAGCGAGACGAGCAAGGCGAAGGCGAGTATCAAAATACCGGGAACGCCGTCGGAGGAGGAGATAGATGTGACGATACGGTTTGAATAGCTCGGATCGACGCCAAATTCGCGCAGGGCGGACGGAAACGGGTGCGTGTTTATGCCTTTGAAAAGGCCGTCTGAAAAGGCGAGCGTAAGCAGAAGAGTTACGGCAACGAAAAGCCAATATTTCGACTTGAATACAGCCTTGCCGGCTCTTTTGAATTCAGCCCTGTTCCACATATAATTTTCCTCCTTGTTATTCCAAATCGCCGTGAAGGCGCTTTGAATAGCCACTTAAATACGAGTCGTGAAGGAGCTTCACGTCCTCCGGCGGGAGCGGCGACGGATCGCCGCACGCCACAGTATGAAGATAACACAGACACACTTTTTCCGCAAGTGCGGATAAAGCCTCGGTATCTACGTGATCGGAGGCGGCGCAGATAACGCCGACGCCCTTTACGAGAGCCGCGCCGTATCTGTGCAGAGCCATGTTGAGGTCGTGAAGCTCCGCGAACGGCAGCTTATCTCCGAAGAGCATTGCCGCGTCGTCGAGCTGGGTGGGGATCGGAGCGCAGAGGGCTGCGGCGGCTATGGCGTATTTAGAGCTGTTTGCGCGGCAGCATTCAAATTCAGTGCGGGCGAGGCTCAATGCCTGTGACAGCAGCTCTGTGTCTGGCAAGGCGTCCGGTATATCGCAGGATAGCAAGTCGGATGATAATTTTTCGAACCGCTCCGCAAGGTCGAATGCCGAGCGCATATCGGGGGCGGCGATGACCGCGCCGTGACGCGGCATGAGGACCGTGCGGTATCCGCGCCGGAAGGCGTCTATAACGCTGTCCGCAAGCTCGCGAGAGCCGGGCGGAGCGTATGAGGAAATGCCGATATCCGGCGGCAGTTTTCCAAAGCCGGCAAGCCCTATGGCGGTCGCGTATGTCTGGTGCGTGTGCAGTATGAAATTCACGTCGGGACAGAGCGCATACGGCTCGGTGTGCAGAAAAATCTCCGCGGTAGGCTTGTGCCTGCCGGAGATTTCTCCCGTGCTCAAATCGACCGTGACGACGTCGTCCGGCGTTATGAGGTCGTACGCCATGCCGGAAGGCGTGACGGCGACAACGCCGCCTTCGGCGCGGCAGCTTATATTGCCCCAGGTGCGCGCGGCGAGAGAGCGGGCTATAAGCTCGCGTCCCGCTTCGGAGATGATTTTTTTTGCGTCGGAAATATTCATATCGTGCTCCTCTAAACAAGTGGCTGAATTTATACTTTTGTTATATCTTTTACGGTCAAAACGCCGTCGCTGACCGAAAATTTCACCTCATAGCCGGAAAATACAAAGCCGTACACACGGTCGGGATCGCTTTGATACCGAGGGCGCGGGTCCTCGGATAAAACGCCGCGAAGCGCGGATGCCTTTTCTCCGGAAAGACCGTCCGGAAGGGCGTCCGGCATGACGACCTTGAGATACCGCCGCGCCGCCGTGTCGGTAAAGCCGCCGCGCGCGTCTGGGATGGCGTCGGCATAGGCGAGATACGGCTTTATATCGAGTATCGGCGTGCCGTCCATTAGGTCCGCGCCGGAGACGAGGAGCGTGTCGCCGTCCTCTGTGCGCTCTATGCGCTCTAACTTAACGCAGGACAGCCCTATCGGATTTGGGCGAAACGGTGAACGCGTGGCGAAAACGCCCATGCGCTCGTTTCCGCCGAGGCGCGGCGGGCGCACGGTAGGCGACCATTTATCGAGCATAGCCTCGGAAAACAGCCATATCAGCCACAGGTGCGAATAGCCCTCTATCCCGCGCAGCGCGTCGGGGTTTCTGTACTCCGGCTCAAAAACTATTCTGCCCTCGAGCGACGGCACAAGACCGCTCTGCCGGGGAATACCGAATTTCGCCGGGAAGTCGGTGCGTATCCGGGCGATTATTTTCGGTGTGAACGCTTTTTCCATGTACGCCTCCGAAAATGAATATAAATA
>JAFWVB010000057.1 GCA_017518445.1 Oscillospiraceae bacterium
AAAAACGCGCGTGAAAAACACGCTTAATTATAAAAAGCCCGCGTTCTGGATAATTTTGGCAGCGGTAGTCGTCTGCCTCGCCGCCGCGGTCTGCCTGCTCACACATCCCGTAGGCATGAAATTCGATTTTACTGAAAACCGGATAGAGAGCGCGAAAGCACAGTATACCGACAACTATTTCGTTGAGCTGAACGCGGTTCAGATAAGCGAGCTTGAGGGGCGGCTCGCCGATGTGAAGCGTTTAAGGCGCAGCGACAAATACGATGGCTTTACTCCGGCATATTCGATCACCGCGAAGCGGACGGACGGCACATTCATAAATGTCTGCGGCTACAGAACCGATACTCCGGATATGGTCGATATCTCAAATGACGGCAAGCGGTATGTAGTGAAGGACGGGGATTTTTGCGCATATCTGCTTAATGTCTGCACGGGCGGCGATACGGAATCTGCGACAGATATCACGGAGCTTTTGACGGCGGCGGTCATCGAAAATCTCGGCGACGGATGGTGGATAGCAGGCGGGCTCAACCCGGACGGCGTTTACGAGGCGGGCGCGTTCGAGGAGCTTGGAGGAAGCCTCGACACCGATACCGGAGCGACGGAGCTTTACGGCGTCTGCCTGTACCGCCTTTACGACGCGGACAAAAGCTGTATAGATGAATTTCAGACGGAGTGCGCGATAACCGTCAAAGACGGCGCGGTAACGGAGTTCTGGACGCCGGGCGACGGGGCGTATCACGACATGGACATTGTAGAGAAATTTCCGCCCGACGTTTCGGAAATGATATTAAAACAGTCCAATCTTCAGGCGTCCTATAATTATTATCACGATCGACTTGCTAAAAGGTGCGACGCGGACATAAGACCGCGACTAATGACGGGCGAAAATGTGAAATCGGATTCGTTCTATGAAATAAAGCGCGTGATAGCGGAGACAGAAAAAAGCGACGTTTCGATCGGGCTTTATCAAAACGGCGAGCATTTGGGAGATTACAGCCTTGACAGCACATTGAACGGTCACTTGAAAAGTCTGGTGGAAGGCTGCAACTGGAGCCAAGCCGACGCGCTGCCCGAGGCAGAACTCGCGAATTCTTCATATATTGAGCTGTACACACAAAATGGCTGGAACCTTAAAATCTATGAAAGCGGATCGATTGCCAAATGGTCCGATGGGGACGGAGATCATGTGTGGGCAAGCGTAAGCAACGACTACACATTGGTGTACAATATTGTCAGAGGCTGGTTTGACGAGGCTGAGTATGCCGCCCTGAGGGGAGGGCGAAACTACATCAAGTTTACAGTACCCGACCGCGGACAGAGTCACGAGGAAGTCGCGCAGGCATGGGTGGAGCAGTATGAGGGCGTGCGCTTGCAGTTGTCTGAGGGCAGCCGCTTAAAGTGTACGGAAATATCCATCATAAACGTGTGCGATCTTAACCTGCCCGAGAACTATAATTACTATCCGGAGGCGAGCGAGGGAAAACCGCGGTTTGGTTTCTCATACGATATGGTGTTCACAAAGGCGGAAAGTTATGATAACATGGCATTGATGGCGGGGAATACGAGGGAATACCGCGACGAAAACGGAGAGATCGTTCCCGGCAAATATATCTGGAGCAAGTGCGGTATCATGTACCTGACGGACGACGGCTGGCGCTGCGACGATGTCGGAACGGGTTTATGACGCAAAAAAGTGAAAAAGCATAGGGGCGCGGAAGCGCCCCTATGCTTTTATGAACACAATTCTGTTGACAATTCATTTTATTTATATTTTACTTGTCTTATAAGGGGAAAGGGGGGACTTGAGCATGGATAAAGAGCTGTACGGCAGGTATCTCGGCGTGCTCCGCGAGGAGCTTGTGCCGGCGCTCGGCTGTACGGAGCCGGTCACCGTCGCGTACGCCGCCGCTCTTGCGCGGAAAACACTCGGATATTTTCCCGAAAAGCTCGTCGCAAAATGCAGCGGCAATATAATCAAAAACGTGAAAAGCGTCGTCGTCCCCAACTCCGGCGGTCAGACCGGCATAGCCGCCGCCGCGATACTCGGCGCGATCGCCGGAAACGCCGACAAGGCGCTCGAGGTGCTGTCCGATGTGCCGGAGGACAAGATATCGCTGTCAAAGCGGCTCGTCGATCAGCGGCTTTGCGAGGTGCGGCTCGCGGAGGGCGTTGCCAATCTGTATGTGTCCGTCACCGCCTTCGCCAAGGGCGAATTCGCGACGGTGGATATCGAGGACAAGCACACACATATCGTGAAAATAGAGAAAAACGGCGAGACGCTGTTTTCCAAAGAGGCGTCGGAGAAAAAGGAGTACGACCGGAGCTTCATGTCTGTCGAGGGTATTCTGGACTTTGCCGAGGCTATCGATATAAATGACGTGAGAGAGCTTTTCGACCGGCAGATAGTCTGCAACAAAAAAATATCCGACGAGGGGCTGAAAAATCACTACGGCGCGGGCATCGGCAGGCGTATGCTCGAGATTTACGGAGACTCGCTCAATTCGAGGGCGTGCGCGAAGGCGGCAGCAGGCTCCGACGCGAGTATGAACGGCTGTGACCTCCCGGTCATGATAAATTCGGGGAGCGGCAATCAGGGCATAACCGTCAGCCTGCCCGTCGTTGAATACGCGGAGGAGCTCGGCGCGGGCATGGACAGAACATACCGCGCGCTCGCCGTCAGCAACCTCGTCGCGATACACATAAAAAGCGGCATCGGCAGTCTGTCGGCGTTCTGCGGCGCAATAAGCGCGTCGTCGGGGTGCGGCGCGGCGATAACGTATCTGCGCGGAGGCACGCGGCTGCAGATAGCAAAGTCGATAAGCAACACGCTCGGCATAATGGCGGGCGTCGTCTGCGACGGGGCAAAAGCCTCGTGCGCCGGAAAGATAGCGCAGGGCGTCCAGTGCGCGATACTCGCGTCGGGCATGGCGCTGGACAACGACGATCTCAACTGGGGCGACGGCATACTCGGCGACGACATCGAGGGCACGATCAAAAACATCGCCCGCATGGGGCGGCAGGGCATGAAAAGCACGGACGTGGAGATACTCAATATAATGATAGGGAATTGACCTTAAAAGCGCCCCGCGCGGGGCGCTTTTTTGCGAAAAACGGGAGAAGCATGGGCACTGTACATTTATCTGAAAACGCGAATATCGAGCTTGTGGATTACATACGCGCGCTCGGGCACGAGATAGCGCCGCTTCTCCGCGACGACCGACGCGGCAGGGGCGTCGGGGATCACGCGGACCTCGTTATGTGCAAAATGGGGGCGAGCGATTTGTCGCCGGTCATTAAAGCGGACGACGGCGAGGTGTGGGGCGAATACCCGCAAAACGCGGCGTTCTGCGCGGTGGTTTTGGGCGGCAAGCTTATACACCGTCTCGATATAACATTGCACAAAATACTGAAATATGCCCAAAATGCCGGGCTTGAGCTTATAAACGTCCGGCAGGGCTATACGCGCTGCTCGTGCGTCGTGGTGGATGACGGTGCGCTTATAACGTCAGACAGCGGTATCGCCGCCGCGCTGTCGAGGCGACGCGACATTGAGGTGCTGAAAATCCAACAGGAGCACGTCGCGCTCGACGGCTTTGAATACGGCTTTTTGGGCGGCACGTCCGGCAGGGTAGGGCGCGAGGTGATCTTCAACGGCGACCTCTCCGACCACCCGGACGGGGAGATAATACGCGATTTTATCGAAAGCCGCGGGCTCGCCGTCCGCACATTCCCGTGGC
>JAFWVB010000058.1 GCA_017518445.1 Oscillospiraceae bacterium
CGACGTTTCTGCCCTTTGGTCCTATCGTGAGCTTTACCGTATTCGCGAGCTGATTTACGCCCTTTTCAAGAGCGCGGCGCGCGTCCTCACCGTAAACAATCTGTTTTGCCATGATTTATATGCCTCCCTTAATCTTCTACAATAACGAGAATGTCATTCTGACGGACGATTATAAGCTCGTCGCCGTCGATCTTTACATTTGTTCCCGAATACTTGCCCGTGATGACCCTGTCGCCTTTTTTGACGGTCATCTCTATCTTCTCGCCGTCCACGACGCCGCCGGGTCCGACCTCGACGACCTCGTATATCTGCGGCTTTTCCTGTGCCGCGCTTGAAAGAATAATGCCGCTTTTAGTCGTCTCCTCGGCGGCTATCTGCTTGATTATTACTCTGTCGGAAAGTGGTTTCAGCTTCATGATTTAAATCCTCCTTAATTTTTATGATAAAGGGAAAACCCATTGTCAACCGCTCTGAATTTGTTAGCACTCACAAAGCATGAGTGCTAACGCAAGTAATATAATAGACCATCTTTGACCTTTGTGCAAGGGTTATTTTGGATAAAATTTCTATTTTTTTATAGTTCGATTTGCAAAAAATCAAAATATGCGCCGTTTTCCGTCAATAGCGCCGTTTTTCGCAGTTATGCTTTTATTTTCTCTTTCATCTCTACGGAACATGCGCCGGTTCTCGGAAACACCATATTGAAGCCCTTTTCCACCATGCGGAATACGACTCTTTTCTCGCGGATCGCCTCACCGTCGATGTTGACGACTATCTCCTTATCGCTCTCTATCTCCATGAATTTACCCGCGATATGCGTTATATACTGAGGCAGCTCCCTGTATCGCCCTTTCGCGTATTTTCCCACAAGGCGCAGAAAAGTAAACAGCGAGACATCTTTTATGACGAGGAAATCTATGAGTCCGTCGTCCGGCACAGCGTCCGGCACGGGGTTAAATCCGCCGCCGTAATATCTGCCGTTGCAGCCGCATATCAGCGCGAATTCCGAGTCGAGCTCCAAACCGTCAGTTCTGATTTTAAGGCGGCTGTTTATGCCCTTGAATATGTTGACGAGCATGGAGACCACATAGCCCGCCGCGCCGCCGATAAGCGGTATGCCGCTGTATTTGTGTACGTCCGCCGCGATCTTCGCATCTATTCCGACTGAGCAAATATTGGCGCAGCAGCGCCCGTTGCAGTCGATAACGTCGATAGGTCTCGCCTCCCCCTGCGCGAGAGCGCGTATGTCCTTAAAATGCGCCGCGTCGTGTCCGAAGGTCTTTATGAAATCATTTCCCGTGCCGCATGGATAGCAGGCGACCGATACATTACAAAGCCCGACCGCGCCGTTTACGCACTCGTTGAACGTACCGTCGCCGCCGCAGGCGTAGACGCGCATCTCCTCGCCGCTTTTCGCCGCCTCTCGGATCTTTGAACAGGCGTCGAGCGGAGCTTTGGTCACATATATCTCATACTCCTCCGCGACGGAGCGCATGGCGTCCTCTATTCGCTTTATCGTGTCCTCATATCTGCTTTTCCTGCCTCCGGCGACAGGATTTACAATAAAAAGGTGCTTCATATTCCCGCGCTCCTTTCAAAAGGGCGTCATTTATCTTTTTTCAGGTACATGAACAGGTCGCATTTTATCATGCCGTTATAGAGTTTTCGCTTCTTGTCGGCGTTTTTTCCGAAATTGCGCTCAAACTCCGTGTGCGAGCTTAATATGTAAAGCCCCCAATCCGGCAGCGACCGCGCCGCCGAGCCGAACTGTCTGTAAAGCCTTTCGGCGTCGGCTTTTTCCATGACGCGCTCTCCGTATGGCGGGTTGGAGATTATAAGACCTCCGCTTCCCTCGCGCTCAAAGCGCCGCGCGTCCGCGACCTCGAATTTTACTGTGTCCTCAACGCCCGCCCGACGCGCGTTGGCTGACGCGATATCTATACATTCGGGGTCTATGTCGCCGCCCCATATATCGTAGCTGCCGTTATACTCCCTGTCACGCGCCTCGGCTTTGGCGCCGGAAAAGTCGCTTTCCCTGATCCATACGAATTTCTCCGCCGCAAAGCCCCTCATAAGCCCCGGCGCGCGGTTTCGAGCCGCCAGCGCCGCCTCTATCGGTATCGTGCCGGAGCCGCAGAACGGGTCGCACACCTGCTCCCGCCCTCTGTACCGCGCAATTTTTACCATAGCCGCGGCAAGCGTCTCGCGCAGCGGCGCGGCGTTTCCGACAGGACGGTAGCCGCGCTTATGTAGACCCGCGCCCGAGGTGTCGATATAGAGATACGCAGTGTCGCGCATTATCGAAAACTGCACC
>JAFWVB010000059.1 GCA_017518445.1 Oscillospiraceae bacterium
AGACCGGACGGAGTGACCTTCAGCGCGCTCGCTATAGGCGAGCTGAAAAAGATAAGAATGCCGATACCCGGACTTTTCAGCGTGTATAACGCGCTCGCGGCGGCATCGGCGTGTATGCAGCTCGGCATAGGGCTGGACAATATCGCGGAGGCGCTCTCCGAGAAGGCGGGCGTCAAGGGCAGGGCGGAGGTCGTGCCGACAGGCAGGGACTTCACCGTGCTCATCGACTATTCACACACACCGGACGCCCTTGAAAACATACTCAAAACGGTAAAGGGATTTGCAGAGGGCAGGACGGTAGTACTTTTCGGGTGCGGAGGGGATCGCGACAAGACGAAGCGCCCGATAATGGGAAAAATCGCCGTGGAGCTCGCGGATTTTGCGATAATAACGTCGGATAATCCCAGGACAGAACAGCCCGGCGCGATAATCGACGATATATTGGAGGGCGTAACCGGCACAAAAACGCCGTATACGGTAATAGAAAACAGGCGCGAGGCGATAGGCTGGGCGATAAAAAACGCCATGCCCGGCGATGTGATAATACTCGCGGGAAAAGGGCATGAAACGTATCAGATAATAGGCAAAGAGAAATACCACTTCGACGAGAGAGAAGTGGTTGCGGAGTTTCTTGCATAGTAAAGTGGGGAAATACAAATGATTTTAAAGCTCATACTTTCATTCGCGGCGTGCTTTGCGCTGACTGTCGTCGCCGGAAGTCATCTTGTCCCGTGGCTGAGAAATATAAAGGCGGGACAGCACATATTGGAGGACGGCCCGACATGGCATAAAACCAAGGAGGGAACTCCCACGATGGGCGGGATCATGTTCATCGCCGCCATAGTCGTCGTCACGGTCATCTACACCATAGGCGAGATAATCGACGGGAGATGGGAGCATATCTTCGTGCTTCTGCTTGCCCTTCTAAACGGCGCGATAGGCTTTTTAGACGACTATGAAAAGCTCAAGAAAAAGCAAAATCTAGGGCTTACGTCAAAGCAGAAATTTCTGCTCCAGCTTGTCGTTGCTGTCGTGTTCGTGCTCGCTCTGCGTCTGACGGGCGCCGTTACGGCAAATCTCTATATCCCGTTTGCAAACGTCACGGTTCCGATTTCGGAGTGGCTCTATTTCGTGCTCGCGGCGTTCATAATCGTCGGATGCGTGAATGCGGTAAATCTGACGGACGGAGTAGACGGGCTCGCGACGGGCGTATCTATACCCGTAATGCTGTTTTACACGGTAGTCGCCGCGCTGTGGGGCTATAAAACTATAGGCATCATCTCAGCGGCGTTTATGGGCGGACTTTTCGGCTTTCTCGTCTACAACTTCCACCCCGCCAAGGTGTTCATGGGAGATACCGGCTCTCTGTTTTTAGGCGGCGCTGTCTGCGCTCTCGCGTTTTCGCTCGATATGCCGCTTATTCTCGTGCCTCTCGGCATCGTCTATATCTGCGAGACGCTCTCCGATATAATCCAGGTGACATATTTCAAGCTGACGCACGGAAAACGCATATTCAAAATGGCGCCTCTGCATCACCACTTTGAGATGTGCGGCTGGAACGAATACAAGGTGTTCGCCGTGTTCACGGCGGTATCGTTTATTTTCGCCGTCGTATCATATTTTGCCGTATCGGGCAGATTCAGAATTTGATTTTTATCCGCGCAAATAAAAGGGAAAGGGGGCGAGAGCATTGAGATCATACGACAGTGAATTTCGCGGCGAGACTCTTAGCAATACTAACAGCTACCGTGAGCGCGAGCTCAAGGATTATCAGGAGCAGCCAAGCAGACGGCGCGGTCCCATAGACCTTCCGTTTTTGGTGCTTACGCTTATGATACTCATGGTCGGCGTGATAATGGTGCTGTCTGCGAGCTACGCGCGCGCGTACTACAAATCCGTGAGCCCGACATACTACTTTATCCGTCAGCTTGTATTCGCGGTCAGCGGCGTTGCGCTCATGCTGCTCTCGTCGAGGATACCGGCGTCCTTTTACCGCAGAATGAATGTCGTAATAATGCTCACGGCGATACTGCTGCTTGCCGCCGTTCCCGTTATCGGCACGAAGGTCAACGGCGCAAGGCGATGGATCGACCTGAAAATAACGACGTTTCAGCCGTCAGAAATAGCAAAGCTCGCCGTCGTGCTGACGTTTTCCGCGATGATATGCGCGTTCAAAGAAAAAATGAAAACATTCAAATACGGCGTGCTTCCCTTTGCCGTTCTGCTCGTCATAATAGTCGGCCTTTTGATATTGGAGCCGCACTTATCGGCGTCCGTCATAATCCTCGCGGTGGGCGTAATAATGATGTTCGTCGGCGGGACGCGGATAGGATGGTTTTTGGGACTCGGAGGCGTCGCGGGCGCGGCGGGATATGTACTTATTTCAAAGCTCGGCTATGCGGCAAGCCGCATAAACTCATGGCTCGACCCGTTCGCCTACAAGCAGGGCGACGGCTGGCAGATAATACAGTCGCTTTATGCCATCGGCTCTGGCGGTCTTTTAGGTCTCGGTCTGGGGCAGGGGAGACAAAAGCACCTCTATCTTCCGGAGGAGCACAACGACTTCATATTCTCCGTTGTGTGCGAGGAACTCGGCTTTATAGGCGCGATGCTCATACTCGTGCTTTTCGCGCTTCTCATAATCCGCGGCTATTGGCTCGCACTTCATGCGAAGGACAAATACAGCTCGCTCATAGTTACCGGTATAACGAGCCTGCTCGCGCTTCAGGTGATACTGAATGTTGCGGTCGTCACAAATCTCGTGCCGTGTACCGGCATATCCCTGCCGTTTTTCAGCTACGGAGGCACGGCGCTGTGGCTTCAGCTTATTGAAATGGGCATTATACTGTCCGTTTCGAGGGATGTTCCGCTCAAGGGCAAGGCTGAAAAGAGCGGCGGACGGGAGGGTCGGGCATGAATTTCCTGTTTGCATGCGGCGGTACGGCGGGGCATATAAATCCCGCGCTCGCCATAGCCGGAGAACTCAAAAAACTAAGACCCGACTCGCGGTTTCTGTTCATAGGCGCGGGGCGCGAGCTTGAAAACAGGACTGTGCCTCAGGCGGGATTTGAGCTTAAAAATATCACGATAAACGGATTTTCGCGCTCAATTTCGCTCGGCGGACTTAAAAAGAACCTTAAAACGCTGTCTGAGCTGCGCGACGCCCGACGTCAGTCCGCGGCGATAATAGACTCCTTTTCGCCGGACGTCGTTATCGGCACGGGCGGCTACGTCTGCTACCCCGTATTGACAGCCGCCGCAAAAAAAGGCATACCGACTGTAATGCACGAATCGAACGCTGTTCCGGGACTTACCGCAAAGCTGCTGTCCGGCAAGGTGGACAAAATGCTTGTCGCGTTCCCGAACACTGAGCGTCTGTACAAAAAGCCGGCGCGCGTGATTTTTACCGGCACGCCGGTTCGCGGGAGCTTTTCCGATATGACGCGCGAGCAGGCGAAATCGGCGCTCGGCGTGGGCGATATGCCTCTCGCCGTGTCGTTCTGGGGCTCTCTCGGAGCCTCCGGCATGAACGATATGATGCCGGAATTTATAAGACTGAATACGGAAAACGGCTCATTCAAGCATATCCACGCCACGGGCGGCGGGGACGAGGGTTATAAGAAAATGCTCTCCCGCCTCGAAAATGCGGGCGTAACGCTTGATGCCAGTACCGATATACGCCCGTACATCGACGATATGGGCATGGTTATGACGGCTGCTGACGTGATATTATGCCGCTCCGGTGCGTCCACAATAGCCGAGATAACGGCGCTCGGCAGGGCGTGCGTGCTTGTGCCGTCGCCGTATGTTACGAACGATCATCAGAATAAAAACGCGCAGGCTCTACGCGAGGCGGGCTGCGCGACGGTCATAAAAGAAACGGAATGCACGGGAGAAAAGCTGTACGACGCCGTGCTGTCGCTCATAAGAAGCGAGACGGCAAAGACAGATATGGAGCGCGCTTCAAGAAAGCTCGGCGCTCCCGAGGCGGCGATAACGATAGCAAACCTTATACTTTCGGACGCTCACTGAAAAACGCGGTTTTGCATAGTATGACCTGTAAATAAATTGATATTGAGAGGGATACTATGGGCGTTTTTATAATAAACGGCGGACGCCGCCTCGACGGCGTAGTGCGAGTGCAGGGCGCGAAAAACAGTGCCCTGCCGATATTGGCGGCGTCGCTCTTGGCGTCCGGCACAACGATAATACATAACTGTCCCGATATTTCCGATGTTGACGCCGCGATAAAAATACTGCGGCATCTCGGCTGCATGGCGGTGCGTGACGGCGACAGCGTTGCAGTGGACTCAAGCTCGATAACGCGCTGTGACATACCGGACGGACTGATGCGTGAAATGCGCTCGTCCGTAATATTTCTCGGTGCGATACTGGCTCGCACCGGTCAGGCGATACTTTCGATGCCGGGCGGCTGTGAGCTCGGACCGCGTCCGATCGGCATACATCTCGCCGCGCTGGCGGAGCTCGGCGCGTCGGTCGACGAGCGAAACGGAAACATAATATGCACGGCGGATACGCTCACAGGATGCTGCATAAATCTGCCGATACCGAGCGTCGGAGCGACGGAAAACAGTATGCTCGCCGCCTCCTGCGCCGACGGCACGACGATAATAACAAACGCGGCGTGCGAGCCGGAGATAGTAGAGCTTCAAAATTTCCTCGTCAGTCTCGGCGCACGGATATTGGGCGCCGGCACGCCCACGATAGTCGTAGAGGGCTGTAAATTCGGCGGCAATACGGAATGCCGCGTACTGCCGGACAGGATAGCGGCGGCTACATATATGTGCGCGTGCGCGAGCGCCGGAGGCAAGATCCTCATGACAGACGTCTGTCCGGAGCATTTGCAAACGGTGACCGACGCGCTCTCACGCATGGGCTGCATTGTAAAAACAACGAAAAGCAGCGTTTTCATAAGCTCCGACGGCTATCTGAAGGCGATAAAGCCGATAATAACCCGCCCGTATCCGGGCTTTCCGACGGACGCGCAGCCCGTAATGATGGCGGCGGCTTTAAAGGCGGAAGGGACTACGGTTTTTGTGGAAAACATTTTTTCAAACAGATACCGTCATGTGGGCGAACTTTTGCGAATGGGAGCCGACATACGCACGGAGGGCAGAGTGGCGATGGTCAGCGGCGTTCGGAGACTTCACGCAGCGCCCGTGTTTTCGACCGATCTGCGCGGCGGCGCGGCGCTCGTCGTTGCGGCGCTCGGCGCGGAGGGCGCGACGGAGATAAACGAAATACATCACATCGACAGAGGCTACTCGAATTTGGAGGGCAGACTCTGCGGGCTGGGCGCGGATATAAAGCGCATATAAAGGTACACAGGAGGGCCGGTGCATGGCGACAGTAACGAAACGAAAAAAACGCAGATCGCGGGGCGGCATATATGTGCTTCTCACCGTAATCCTCACGCTTGCCGCGGTGACGGTCGGCATCGGCCTGTTTTTCAAAGTCGAAGCGATAGAGGTGACGGGCAACTCGGTTTATGACGACGACGAGATAATAGAGGCGTCCGGCATAAATAAGGGCGACAATATGCTCATACTCGAGGAAAAACTCATAGCTCCGAGACTTACGGACAAGCTGTCATATATCGAAGGAGCAGATATAATCAAAACGTTCCCCTCAACGGTAAGAATAAAAGTCAAAGAGGATGCGCCGATAGCGTATTTCAGAGCGGAGGGGAACGTATGGCTCATAAACACCGCCTGCCGCCTTTACAAATCGCAAAAGGCGGCTGACACGGAAGGACTTATAAAGCTGAACGGCGCCGATTTCACTGACATAGAGGAGGGGACGGTCGCTGTATCCGGCAAGGTGAAATTCATACAGGAGCTTTTCGCGGCGATACGGGATAACGGCATAGAGGACAAGATAACCGAGATAGACGTGTCGAACATCGGCAGCATCGCCTTCGACTATGACGGCAGGTTCGCCGTAAACCTCGGCTCCGAGGGCGAAATAAAGAACAAGGTCGCCATGCTGATAGGTGCGGAGAGCAAAATTGACGCCAATGCGAGGGGGCGTTTGGAGTTCACGACCGACATCGAACTGCATTTTATGCCCGAAAGTTGACCGATATTTGCAAAAAAGTTGAAATAAATACAGTTTAACTATTGACCATATCAAAATTTCGATATAAAATAGAAAAAATAGTGTGACTATTAGAGGGATAAATATGCCCGCCGTTTTTCATACGGCGCAGATCCCAATAAAAATACAGGAGGATATCTAAATGTCGTTAACTCAAGTAGAAGCCGGTCCGGACAATGTTGTTACAATAAAAGTAGTCGGCATAGGCGGCGCGGGAAACAACGTCGTCAACAGAATGGTAAAGGTCGGCACCGAGGGCGTCGATTTCATCGCCGTCAACACGGACAAGCCGGCGCTATCCAATTCAAGCGCTAACGTCAGACTGCAGATCGGCGAAAAGCTGACGCACGGTCAGGGCGCGGGCGCGGATCCGACGATCGGCAAAAAGGCAGCCGAGGAGAGCCGCAACAATATAGCAAAGGCGCTTGAGAACACCGACATGGTATTCCTTGCCGCCGGCATGGGCGGCGGAACCGGCACTGGTGCGACCCCGATAATCGCGGACATCGCCCGCGAGATGAACATTCTGACCGTCGGCGTCGTAACAAAGCCGTTCTCGTTCGAGGGCAAGCGCAGAATGACCCAGGCGGAAGAGGGCATCTCCAATCTGCTCGGCAAGGTGGACTCCCTGCTCATAATCCCGAACGACAGATTAAAGCACGCCACCGACCAGAAGCTCACGTTCGCAAACGCTTTTGAGATCGCGGACGACGTTCTGCTTCAGGCTGTGACGAGCATTGCCGACCTCATAAAGAACACTGGCTTTATAAACCTCGACTTTGCAGACGTCACCTCCATCATGCAGGACGCGGGCTACGCCCACATGGGCGTGGGTCACGCCGCCGGCAAGGGCAAGGCGGAGGACGCGGCGAGAACAGCCGTATCCAGCCCGCTCATGGAGACGAGCATAAACGGCGCGCGCGGCGTACTTGTAAATATCACCGGCTCGCTCGACATCGGTCTTGACGATGTTGAGGTCGCGGCAAGCCTCGTACAGGAGGCGGCGCACCCCGACGCGAACATCATCTTCGGCGCTTCCTTCGACGAGACGATGGACGACGAGATCCGAGTCACCGTTATCGCGACGCGCTTCGACGAAAAGCCGTCAACCTCCGCTCCCAAGGTCGGGATGTTCAGCGAGGCGGCGGAAAAAGCTGCTGAGGCTATCGAGGGCGGCGCGGCCCCCAAGGACGATCCGTTCGACGAGATTTTCAAGATTTTCAACTCTAAATAAGCATATACTATATTCCGGAAAGACTTTTGTCTTTCCGGAATTTTTTTGATTGGAGAGCTTTGCGTGCCTCAAAAGCTGCCGGAGATTTTTCGGGACGTCATAGAAATATACACGCGCTCGCGAGTCACGAGATCCGCCGCGGCGCTTTCGTATTACCTGACGCTCTCGGTTTTTCCGTTCCTTATCTGTCTAAACGCGATGATAGCGAGCCTGCATGTCACGGCTGACGAGATATTTTCTCTCGGAAGCGGGGCTGTGCCGGGCGAGACCATGCGGTATATAAGCAATTACATCACCTATATAAGCGATGAAAATTCCGGCGCGCTCCTGCTCGCGGGACTGACCGTTATGTTCACATCGTCCTCGGCAGCGTTTCGTACGCTTATGGGCATTATGGCGGATCTGCAGGGGCAGGCGCGGTTTAAGGGCGTCGGGAGCTTCGCGGTCAGCTTTTTCATGTCGTTTCTGTTTCTGGCGGCTATTTATCTGTCCTGCGCGCTTATAGTGAGCGGCGAATGGCTCATAAGGCTCATAAAAAACAGCCTCGGCGTCGACATTTTCACGGAAAATTGGCAGTGGCTCCGCTTTCTGCTCATGTTTCTGCTGCTATATATGATAATTTACGCGATATATGAGATAACCTCCCCGCGCGAAAAGCGATGCATACCGCGCACCTCCGGCGCGATACTCGCGGCGCTGCTGCTCGTCGCCGTAAGCATAGTGTTTTCATATATGATAGATATGTCGACGCGCTACACGCTCGTCTACGGCTCTCTCGCGTCGATAATCGTGCTCATGGTATGGTTTTATATATGCTCCGTAATTCTCATAATGGGAAACGCCTTCAATCTGATAATATATAAATACGAACGCAGGCAACAGTAAAAAACTTGATTTATGACTTGAAATGTCTCGAAAAATTTGTTATTATGTAAAGCAAACTGAAAGTAAGCGCCGAAGCGGTGTTTATCCGGCGTTTACTAAATAATTCAAGCGAGGCATTCATTGTGAAAAAGGCTAAACGAATATTAACGCTCGTCTTGGCGGCGGTAATGCTTATCGGAGCGCTGGCGGCATATCCCGCCTCTATCAACGCGGGCGCCGTCACAAAAACGCAGATAGACAACCTCAAATCAAAATCGTCCGCGATAGGCGATAAAATAAGCTCCGTGCAGGCGCAGATATCCGAACTAAGGTCGAAAGAGGTCAAGTCGCTCGCCCAGAAAGAGCTTTACGACGAGCAGTGCTCCCTTATCGCAGAGCGTATCTCCATAACCGAGGAGCAGATCTCCGAATACGAGGGGCTTGTAGAAGAGGCTAAGTCCGACTACCGTCAGGCGCTTGACGATGAGGCGGCGCAGTTTGACCTCATGTGTACGCGCATAAGGGCGATGGAGGAAAACGGCAGGATAGGCTATATGCAGATCCTTTTCGGTGCAAAGAGCTTCGGAGATCTTCTGAGCCGAGTGGACTTTATAAATGAGATAATACGCTCCGATGAGAAGGTAATCGAAGATTATCAGCTTTTGCAGGAAAAAACTCTCGAGCGTCAGGCGGAGCTTGAGGAGCTTGTAAAGGAGACGGAGGCGGTCAAGGCTGAGCTTGAGTTACAGCAGGCTGAGCTTGAAGCCAAGCGCGCCGAGGCGGAGGCGCTCGTCGCCGAAATACAGCAGGACAAGGCGGTACAGCAGGCTCTGCTCGAAGAATTTGAAGAAGAGCAGAACGCACTAAAAACCGAGATCGCAAACGCCGAGGCGGAATACGCGGCGCAGATCGCCGCAGAGAACGCAAAAAACAGCGGCAGCGGCGGCGGTAATAACGTCTCTGGCAGCGGAAATTCCGCAAACGGCATTTCGTTGAGCTGGCCTGTCGGAAGCAGGCGCATCACTTCGTACTTCGGTCCCCGCTCGTCGAGCTCGACAAACGGCGTCGGAAGCACAAATCACATGGGCATAGACATCGGCGGCGTCGGCTACACAACGGAGATCGGCGCGGCGGCGGGCGGCGTCGTAACCGTATCACAGAGATCGCAGTCTGCCGGCGAATACGTCGTAGTGAGCCACGGAAGCGGTGTAAGCACCGTGTATATGCACATGTCATCGCGATCCGTCAGCGTGGGCGAAAGTGTAAGCCGCGGTACTACACTCGGCATAACGGGCAGTACGGGCAATTCCACCGGCCCGCACCTGCATTTCGGCGTTATCATCGACGGCGAATATGTAAACCCGCTGAATTATCTGCCGTGATAAAAACGCGCCTTGGTGAAATATTTCTGAAAATACATAACAGTCGGCGCGGCAGAGCCGCGCCGACATAGTTTTTATTCTGATAAATTTGTATAAAACCGCTTGACAATGAATAAATATTGATATATAATGAGTATATATTGAATTATTCACGAAAGGAAAGAATTATAATGAATAACAATACAAAAAAGATTGTCGCGCTTCTGCTCGCGGCAGTAATCACTCTCTCATTCGCCGCGTGCGCGAAAAAGGACGCCGGTGAAAAATCGTCGTCGATCTCGCTCGGCACATCCGCGGACTATCCGCCGTTTGAGTTTATTTATCTCGACGATAACGGCGGCAAGCAGTACGCCGGCATCGATATTTCGCTCGGACAGAAGATCGCAGAGGACATGGGCAAGGAGCTTAATATTGTCAACATGAACTTTGACAGCCTTATCGCCGCTCTCGGCAAGGGCGAGATAGACATGGTCATCGCGGCTATGGAGATAGATGAAGAGCGTACCGACGCCGCCGACGCGTCCGAGGCTTACTACACCGCTCTGCCGGATATGATACTCGTCAAAGAGGAGAATGCCGGTCAGTATTCCTCCGTTGACGACTTTTCCGGCAAGAGTGTCGGCGCGCAGACCGGTACGACAAAGGCTGACGTCGTCACCGATGTGCTCACCGGCGCAAAGCTCGTCGGACTTACATCCGTAACAGACCTCGTAAACGAGCTTGTATATGACAAATGCGACGCCATCGTGCTCGACGGCGCGGTCGCATTGCAGTACGCCGCGTCGCATGACGGGCTTGTCGTGGCGGACGTCGAGCTGGGCGAGGCGGCCCCGTTCGTCGTGTGGGTACAGAAGGGCGATCCGAAGGGACTTCTTGAGAGCATAAACGCGACCATCGCCTCCGCCGCAGAAAGCGGCGAGATCGACAAGTGGATCGCGGAGGCGGATACACTCAGCGACAAGGCGATAGAGGGCTGAAGTCTCTGAGCACAGATAATTTGCGTGCAAAGCTCCTGACCGGGCTTTGCACGCTTTGCGCGTATATATCTCAAATAGACGGAGAGGGGGAATACGATACCTTATGGCGATTTTTCAACAGATTTCGGAATATTTGAAACAGCTCTTTGAAAATATGCCAAAATCCGGCTTTTTCAACTTCACGTTTCTTCCTAAATACGGCTCGTTTTTTATACAGGGCATTGAGTACACGCTGCTGCTCTCGGTGATATCCGTTTTGCTCGCAGTCATACCGGCGCTATTGCTCGCTCTCATGCGGCTGAGCAAAAACAGGCTCATAAAGGGCGTATCCGGCGCTTACATAGCGGTTTTTAGATCGACGCCTCTGCTCGTGCAGCTTTACATCATCTATTTCGGCATTTTCGGCGCGATCAGGATACCGTCCTACAACATATTCGGATTCATAGATATCGCGAGATTTATCCCCGGCGTCGTCGCGCTCGCGCTCAACAGCTCCGCGTATGTCGCGGAGATATTCCGCGCCGGCATACTCGCGGTGGACATAGGACAGACGGAGGCGGCGCGGAGCCTCGGACTGTCATCGTGGCAGGCTATGCGACTCGCCGTATTGCCGCAGGCGATAAAAAACATTCTTCCGGCGCTCGCCAACGAGGTCGTGACGATGGTGAAGGAGTCTTCGATATGCTCGATAATCGGCATGGCGGAGCTCATGTGGGGCGCGAAAACGGTCGCCGGAAGCACGCTTATCACGATATCGCCGTATGTGCTTGTCGCGATCATCTACTTCTGCATAAACTTCCCCGCGAGCAAGGCGATAGAAGCGATAGAGAGGAGGATGCGCCGTGGCGACAGAGCAATATAACAGCAGCCTCATAAGCGTAAAAAATCTTGTAAAAGAGTACAATCACGGCAAGGTGAAGGCGCTGAACGACTGCTCCATAGATATAAGACGCGGCGAGGTGGTGGCGATCATCGGTCCCTCCGGCTCCGGCAAATCGACATTTTTACGCAGCCTCAATCTGCTTGAAAAGCCGACGTCGGGAAAGATAGTGTTCGACGGTGTGACGCTGTCCTCCAAATCGGTAGACATCAATAAGCACCGCCGCCGCATGGGCATGGTTTTCCAGCATTTCAATCTATTCCCGCATAAAACGGTGCTTGAAAACATAACTATGGCGCCGATCACGCTAAAATTGAAATCAAAAGCGGAGGCGGAAAAGCGCGGCATGGAGCTTTTACAGCGCATAGGTCTTTCCGACAAGGCGGGCGAATACCCGGCAATGCTGTCCGGCGGACAGAAACAGCGTGTGGCTATAGTCCGCGCTCTTGCGATGGATCCGGAGGTCATGCTCTTCGACGAGCCGACGAGCGCGCTCGACCCCGAGATGGTGGGAGAGGTGCTCGACCTCATGCGCGAGCTTGCCCGCGACGGCATGACAATGGTGGTCGTGACCCATGAAATGGGTTTTGCAAAAGAAGTCGCCACGCGTGTGCTGTTCATGGACGGCGGCATGATACTTGAGCAGAACACGCCGGATATGCTGTTCGGAAGCCCGCGCGACCCGCGTCTACGGGATTTTCTCGCAAAGGTGCTCATGTGACAAATAGAATATGGAAATTTGCAAAAAAATATGTTAAAATCAAGTGAAGTTTGATTTTAACATATTTTTTTGGAGTCTAAAATGGCGGACATATCGATTCAGAAAATCGTAAAATCCTTCGAGGTCGGGAAAAACGTGCTCGACGGCTTGAGCTTCGACGTATCGGAGGGCGAGCATATCGGCATACTCGGCTCGAACGGCGCGGGAAAAACGACGCTCTTTCGGATACTTACAGGACAGCTCCGCGCCGACGAGGGCGAGGTGATAATCGCGCCCGGTAAGCGCATAGGGCTGATATCACAGATACCCGTCTATCCCGCGGACTATACCGCGGAGGACGTGCTAAAGACCGCGCATGAGCGGGTTTACCGCCTTGGAGACGAGCTTCGTAGGATAGAGTCGGAAATGGCGAAGGGCGGAGAGGGCGACGCGCTCCGCCGTTACGACGCGGTTTTGAGCGAATACGAGCGGCTCGGCGGCTACGAGCTCGACAGATACAGAAATACCGTCGCAAACGGTCTCGGCATACCGCAGCGTCAGAGAGAACAGCTTTTCGACAGCTTGTCCGGCGGTGAGAAAACGAGAATAAACCTCGCACGCCTTATTTTGGAGGACACCGACATACTCCTGCTCGACGAGCCGACGAACCACCTCGACATGAACGCCGCGGAGTGGCTCGAGGACTATGTACGCAAATTCAAAGGAACAGTGCTCGCGATATCGCACGACCGATATTTTCTCGACGCCACAGCGCAGCGGACGATAGAGATTTCGGACGGCAAGGCTGAATTTTACAGCGGAAATTACAGCTTTTTCGTAGAGGAAAAGGCGCGGCGCACAGAGGAGCGAATGCGCCGTTACGAAAAGGAGCAGTCCGAGATAAAGCGGCTTACAGAGGCGGCGGACAAACTGCACCTTTGGGCGTTCATGGGAAACGACAAGCTCCACAAGCGGGCGTTTTCCATTGAAAAGCGCATCGAAAAGCTCAACGCCGAGCGTCCGAAAATCGAAAAAAAGCTGACAAATCGCTTCGGTGAGAAAAAGTTTCTCGGCGACGAGGTGTGCGTTATAAGCGGCGTCAGCAAGGCTTACGGCGAAAAGCGGCTGTTCTCCGACCTCGAGCTGACCGTCATACCGGGCGAGCGCATAGCGATCGTAGGCGATAACGGCACGGGAAAATCGACGCTTCTCAAAATACTGATGAACGAAGCTCGCGCCGACAGCGGACTTTGCCGCATGGGATCCGCGGTAAAGGCGGCATATCTGCCGCAGATAATCAGATTTTCAAATCCGGAGCGCAGTATGCTCGACACGCTCATCTACGAGGAAAACTGCACGCCGCAGTCCGCGAGAAACAGGCTCGGAGCGTTCAAATTCAGCGGGGAAAAGGTGTTTACGCCGGTGTCGCAGCTCTCCGGAGGAGAGCAGAGCAGACTTCGCCTGTGTATGCTGATGAAGGACGATATAAATCTGCTGCTCCTCGATGAGCCGACAAACCATCTGGATATCCAGTCCCGCGAGTGGATAGAGGAGGCGCTCGACGATTACGACGAGACGCTTATCTTCGTCTCGCACGACAGATATTTCATAAGCCGGTTTGCGACGCGCGTTTGGGAAATAGAAGGTGGAAAGCTGACGGATTACCGCTGCTCGTTTGAGAGGTATAAGGAGCTGAAAGTCTCCGAGGCGGCGCGGGCTGTGATCGGACAGCGGCGAGATAAGGAGGAAAAGCCGAAAGCGAAAAAGACGCGCCCGGCGTCATCGCAGAAGCAGATAGCGAAGATCGAGCGCGAAATAGCCGCGCTTGAGGCGGAGCTTGCAGAAACGGAAAGACAGTCGGAGGAGCATTCGTCGGATTATAGTAAGCTCATGGAGCTGGACGATAAACGGGAAGGCATAGAGAAACGGCTCGAAGAAAAGCTTCTGCTTTGGGAAGAGCTAAACGCGGAGCTTGAATAAATAAACATAAGTATAGGGGGGCTTTATGCGAGATCAAAATGGCTTTGACCTCTGGGCGGACGGATACGACGAGGCGGTGGGCGTTCGCGCCGATGAAAACGCCTATCCGTTTGCCGGATACAGGGAAATACTCGGCGGCATTTACCGGGAAATAGCGCCATATCCGCGCGCATCGGTTCTCGATATCGGCTTTGGTACGGGGACTCTTTCCAAAAGGCTGTACGATTTGGGTTGCACGGTTTACGGACAGGATTTTTCAGCAAAAATGCTTGAAATGGCGGCAGCAAAGATGCCGGGCGCAAAGCTGTATCAGGCGGATTTTTCCGAAGGGCTTGCGGAGCCGCTGCTCCGTAACAAATACGATTTTATCGTGGCAACCTATTCGCTTCACCATCTGACGGACGCGCAAAAGCTCGAGTTTATACCCTCGCTTTGCGAGCGGCTGAAATGCGGCGGCAGGATTTTTATAGGAGATGTCGCGTTCGAAACGCGGGCGGAGCTGGAAAAGTGCCGGCGCGAGACCGCCGATTGGGACGACGATGAGTTTTATTTTGTCGCGGACGAGTTGTGCAGGGTTATTCCCGGTATGTCTTTCAGACGAGTTTCGTTTTGCGCCGGCATCTTCAGCCTGTCAAAGTAAATCTGGAATTTGGAAAAGGTGCGTATATGATCAAAATTGTAGACAACGCAAGCGAAAAGCGGGATATCGCACGAAAAATACTCGAAGCCTTGCCGGAATGGTTCGGCATCGAGGAGGCGAGGGAGAACTATATCTCAGAGAGCGCGGAACAGACCTTTATCGCCTCTTACGGGGAAAACGGGGCTAACGGCTTTTTGTGCCTGAAGGAGACCGGTCGGGACACCGTGGAGCTTTCTGTCATGGGCGTTTTGAAGGACTATCAACGCCGGGGCATAGGAAGGCGGCTGTTTGAAAAGGCGGTCGCCGTCGCCGCGGAGAAGGGCTTCTCGTTCATTCAGGTGAAAACCGTACAGATGGGGCGTTATGAGGAATACGATCGGACAAATCTGTTCTATATGAGCCTCGGTTTCAAAGAGCTGGAGGTGTTCCCGACACTATGGGACGAATGGAACCCATGTCAGATATATATAATGGCGATTAAATAAAAGAGAAATATGCGAATAAGCTATGGCACGAGGGCAATTATATGCCGCCGTGCCATAGCTTATTCGCACGTTATAGGTTTAGGCGTTGAGCGAATTACAATATATTTGTATTGCCCTGAAAGCGAATTCGCCGGTTCCTTCACCTCCGGCGGCGTCAATGTTTTCGGTGAATTCGCCGCCTCCGGCATAGACTCGCCCAAGATAGGAGAATATCTCAGGCGTGCAGTTGTAAAAATGCTCCGTTATGAAATCGCGAAGCTCCTGTATGAGATTTTGCACATCTTTTGAGTCCGGCGCGAGTCCGCGCATTTTTCCGAGCCTCTTAAAGAAACGCATGATATCCTTTTCAAGCAGCTCGTTTTCTTCCGGCGAGCGGTTTTTGTTCTTTTGCTCAAATTCCTTGTAGGCGTCAGTATCGCCGTAAGCCTCTTTTGCGCGCTTCACGTACTCGTCGAGCTTTTTCTCGTCGAACGCTTCAAAATCGCCCTTTGTGATATTTACCGACATATTGTTTACTCCTCTCATCAAAATGCCCTGTGCAAGCGTTATGAGGTTTTAGATATGCTCTTTTTTCACGGAGAGCAGTTCGATCTGCTGTGTAAGCGCCCGTTTTCTATCGAAATTTCTGCTGTTAATGATAGTTTTGATATCGGACAGCGGGAACTCCAATGTACGAAACAGCATTATCTGCATAAGGCGCTCCAAAGCGTCGTCGTCATAAAGACGGTATCCCGCATCGGTATGGGATGTGGGCGTAAGCAGCCCGATCTTGTCGTAATGGTGCAGGGTGCGTACGGTAAGCCCGGTTATCCTGCTTACCTCGTGTACTGTCATCATGGCTTTATCTCCTTTCACCGCCGGTCGGTAAAATCAATATAAACCATGACGTAAGGTGAGAGTCAAGACCTTTTTTGAAAATTTTCAAGGCGACGCGGGCCTTTATATTTTTCATCCGTTTTGGGCATAATCCGTAATAAATCCCGAAAAGGAGCTTAAATATGGAAAACGTCGCGTTTTTTGACACAAAGCCGTACGACAGGGAGCATTTTGACCGCCTGAAGGACAGATACGGCATATCGGTGCGCTACTATTACGACCGCCTCACGCCGGACACGGCGGCGCTCGCCTCCGGCTGCCGCGCGGCAGTGGCGTTCGTGAACGACAATATCGACAGGGAGGTGATAGCGTCGCTATGCGAAAACGGCGTCGAGGCGGTGGCGCTCCGCTGCGCCGGCTTCAATAACGTCGATCTCGACGCCGCGGCTGAAAGGCTCCGAGTTTTCCGCGTGCCGGCGTATTCGCCGTCGTCGGTCGCCGAGCACGCCGCCGCGCTGCTTTTGACGCTTGTCCGAAAAACCCACCGTGCGTACAACAGGACGCGCGACCACAATTTCAGCCTCAAGGGACTCACGGGAATTGACCTTTACGGCAAGACCGTGGGACTTATAGGCACGGGCAGGGTGGGCTTGAGCTTCGCGGCGATCTGCAACGGACTCGGCATGGATGTTATCGCGAGCGACCCGGTACAGTCGTGGGGGCGCGGCATAGAATATGTCGATTTGAGCGAGCTTTTCCGAAGAGCTGACGTCATAAGCCTGCACTGTCCTCTTACGCAGAGCACGTTTCACTTGATAGACAGACCTGCGCTTCGGGCGATGAAGGACGGCGTGTATATAATAAATACCTCCAGAGGAGCGCTCATTGACAGCGAGGCTCTTCTGGAGGCGATAAAAAACGGGAAATTGGGCGGCGCGGGTCTCGACGTTTACGAGGAGGAGTCCGACGTGTTTTTCGAGGACATATCGGGGAGCGTCATACGCGACGACGTACTCGATATGCTGCTGTGCCAGCCGAACGTGCTGATAACGTCGCACCAGGCGTTTCTTACAAACGAGGCGCTGGAAGCGATAGCGAAAACAACGCTCCAAAACCTGCGCGAATATTTCGATACGGGAGAGTGCGCGAATGAGATAGGCGCTCAAGGCATGAAGATAACGATATAGTCCGTGGTATCATCGCCGCCCTCTCCGCTGTACGATATGCTGTATCCCATCTCGGCGAGCGCGTCGGCGACCTCTTTCGATATGCTTATCGTGTATGAGCCGTCGCCGTTGTCTGTAAGCTCATATCCCGCGAGTATCTCAGGACGCTCTCCGGATACTCGTACAGTACACAGTCTGCGCGGCTGCTCAGTCGGCGCTTCGCTGCCGGTCTCCTCCGGCACGTCTTCGGGGGTTCCCGTATTTTTCGCATTGCCGTCAACTGACTCGTTTGGCTCATCCGACTTATTTTCACCATTCATCTCAGTGGCGTCTGCGTTGCCGTAAAACTGATCGGGCTGAGGGTCTTCGTTCGTATAGGCGTTATTATTCGGCGCCGCGGATTCTTCGGCTTCAGAAATTTGCTCGGATTTATTTACGGCGCTGTCAGCCATTTTCGGCGCGCTGTTCACGACCTTCGGAACGGTGAAGATTATTACCGCGAGACACGCGGCGGCGAGAGCGTACCTCGTCCATTTTAAGCTTTTCTTTTTGACCTTCGGCGCTCTGGCGGCGGCGACGGGGGAGACATACTGCACACGGCTCGCGCCTATGGCTGACATGACGCGCTCTTTAAGCGACTCCGGCGGCTCCGCCATCGTCTCTCCGAGATTGCCGAATATGGCGGAATACGCCTCGAACATTGTCCGGCATGAGGGGCACGCGGCGACATGCTCCGTAAGCTCGCGCTTTTCTGCAAAGGTCAGCTCTCCGTCGATATAACTGCTTATCATATCCTGATATTTAGTGCAATTACTCATTCTCCGCGTCCTCCTTTCCGTCCTTTTGACGCTCAAAAGCGCTAAAAGTTCCGCCTGCGACGAGAATTCTCGCAAGATTTTTTCTTGCGCGGGAAATACGCGACTTCACGGTGCCCTCATTTATATACAGCGTATCCGCGATGCTGCGGTAGCTCATGCCCGTGTATTCGCGCATTATAAGTATCTGACGCTGCTCGTGGCTTAAAAGGTCTATCGCCTTGGAGGCGGCTTCGCGGAGCTCCTTGAACTCAAGCTCGTCCTCCGGCAGGTGGCGCATATCCGCGATCTCAATTTCGTTTAAATCACCGTACTCATTCTCATAGAACAGCGACGACGACGGGCGGCGCTGCTTTTTGCGCAGAAAATCTATACATATATTGTATGTGAGCTTGTAAAGCCACACCGAAAAGCTGCTGTCCCCGCGGAAATCGCGCAGATTTGTGTATGCTTTCACAAACGCGTCCTGCGATATGTCCATGGCGTCATGCTCGTTTTGCGTCAATTTCAGCGCGAGATTATATACGTTTTTCTGGTTCGCTGTCACAAGCTCTTCATAGGCATTGCGGTCTCCGCTCAAAACGGCGCTTATGATCTGCTGTTCCTCGGAACGTGTCAAATTTCCGGACACCCCTTTCTTCTTATCTTCATAAATCACTTAAGATCCTGTTTTATATCCCTTACAACCTGCTCTATATCGCGCATGGTCGTCATACGCATAACCGCGTCTTTGTAAAAGCCCGAATGCGGCACGCCCTTCAGATACCACGCGAGGTGCTTTCGCGCCTCGAGACAGGCGATCTTCTCGCCCTTATACAGCATCGACGTGCGAAATTGCGACATGGCGACGTCCATTCTATCCGCAAGCGGCGGCAGAGGCGGCTTTTCCTCGCCTCGCAAAAGCGCGTTCGCTTGGAAAAACAGCCACGGATTTCCGAGCGCGCCGCGCCCGACCATCGCCATGTCCGCGCCGGTGTATTTCAGTATATGTACCGCGTCCTCCGGCGTAAAAACATCGCCGTTTGCTATAACGGGAATGGAAACGCTCTGCTTTACAGACCTTATTATATCCCAATCGGCGACGCCGGAATACATCTGCACGCGCGTGCGCCCGTGTACGGCGACAGCCTTTGCGCCGGCACTCTCCGCCATCTGCGCAAATTCCACGGCGTTTACGCTGCCCTTGTCCCAGCCCTTTCGCATTTTTACCGTGACGGGGCAGGGAACCGCTTTTACGACAGCCTCTATTATCCTCTGCGCAAGCTCCGGATTTTTCATGAGCGCGCTGCCGTCTCCGCCCTTTACGATCTTTCCGACGGGACAGCCCATGTTTATGTCTATTATGTCCGCGCCGGAGATCTCAAACGCCATCGCCGCGCCGTCCGCCATGCACTCGGGGTCGCTCCCGAAAATCTGCGCGGCGGCGGGATGCTCGCCGTCTTCGAGGCGGAGCAGGTCTTTGCTCTTTTTATCGTTGAAGCTGAGCGCCTTAGTGCTTACCATCTCCGTACACACGAGTCCCGCGCCGTGAGAGCGGCATACGCGCCGGAATGCGATGTCGCTGACGCCCGCCATAGGCGCAAGGCACAGCCTCGATTTGATTTTCACAGAGCCGATATTCAAAAGTAAGTCCCTTTCAACTATTTTATTCCAACTCATTATTATAATTTATTAAATCATACATGTCAATCTGCCGAAGTGCGAAACATATCTTTTTGTGCGCAAAAGCGGCAGAAATCACAGGCTGCCGCCTCTTTTTGGTGAAAAAAGCATACAAACGAAAAAAATATGAAAAATTCAGAAAAAACTATTGACATATAGCCCATTCTTTGGTATCCTAATTGGGCGCGCGTGGGCAGAGTATGTCCACGGGGCGTGTATATGCGATGATGTGGGAGATTGCAGGCATTGCCTGGTCACTTCCACGGAGTATGTCCGGCGTCGGCTCTTTTGCCGACGCGCAATCGGGCGGCTGAGAAAGACATTGTGCATGGCGTATATCGTCAGGCAGAGTGAACCGGCCGAATATTTGCGCCGGTTTTTCTCATGACTGAAATGATACGCACGGTTGAGTGTACAGAGTATTTCTCACCGTACGAAACGGCGGCGTGCCAGCCGCAAATAAACGTACGATATTTAGGAGGAAACAGAAATGGCGACAGCAAAGAAAATGATTCGCATAAGACTCAAGGCTTACGACCACCAGCTCATCGACCAGACGGCGGAGAAGATCGTGGAGACGGCAAAGCGCACCGACGCAAAGGTCTCCGGTCCCATCCCGCTGCCGACGAAAAAGGAGGTCGTGACCATCCTTCGCGCGGTCCACAAATACAAGGACAGCCGCGAGCAGTTCGAGCGCAGGACACACAAAAGACTTATCGATATCCTCGACCCGACGCAGAAAACGGTAGAGGCGCTCACGAGTCTTGAGATTCCCGCCGGCGTTGAGCTTGAGATAAAGCTCTGATTTATACATTTAATATAAATCACGCCGCACAAAAAACGCTAATCGCCCGATGTCCGCGACTTGCGTTAAGCGGACGGGTCATGTTGACCGGCGGATCCCCGTACCCAATGCGGGCGGCATGCCGCTCAACCAATAACCTTAACAGGAGGAAAGGATATGAATAAAGCTATCATCGGCAAAAAGGTCGGCATGACGCAGATCTTCGATGAAAACGGCGCTGTTATTCCGGTAACTGTTATCGAAGCCGGTCCCTGCGTCGTAACACAGAAAAAGACAACTGAAAAAGACGGCTATGAAGCCGTCCAGCTCGGCTTTGAAGAGATCGCCGAGAAAAAGCTCACAAAGCCGGAGGCAGGTCACTTTAAGAAGGCCGGCACGGCAATGATGAAATCTCTCAAGGAGTTCAGGCTTGAGGACTGCTCCAAGTTCAGCGTCGGAGACGAGATCAAGGCTGACATCTTTGAAGCCGGCGACAAGGTAGACGTCACCGGTACTTCAAAGGGTAAGGGCTACGCCGGCGTTATCAAGCGCTACGGCGCACAGCGCACCCCGACCACCCACGGCGGCGGTCCCGTCCACAGACACGCGGGCTCGATGGGCTCGTCCTCGACCCCGTCGCGTATCTTCAAGGGTAAGATCGGCGCCGGACACATGGGCGACG
>JAFWVB010000060.1 GCA_017518445.1 Oscillospiraceae bacterium
GACGCAGACAGCGACGTTTACGTTCACTTCTCCGGCAAAAGCCGAAGGACCCTATGTGCTGCCCGCGAATTTTCCCAACGTGAGCTATAACAGTACAGACGGGACATACACGTTCTCGCTGACAACGCCGACAAACGGGAGCTTTTACTTCCCAAATCTGCCCTATGGCACTGCCTATGAGGTATCGGAGACGACGTCTGGCGGCAGGTGGCAACTGTGGGATCAAACTGATATTTCCGGCACTCTGACGGGCGACGCCACAGCGACATTCACCAACCGCCAAAAACCGTCGCTTACGATAAAGAAAACAGTCACTGGCGACGGCGGAAGCACGACGGATTATTTTGACTTCACTCTGGAACTTACCGACGCTCAAGGAAATGACATAGAAAATCTCCCCGCGCCGTATCTGCTCGACGAGAACGGAAACCCGACGGTGAAGAAGGTGGAGGAATGGAATTTTATCGGTTCCGGTAATTACTCCTTCAAGCTAAAGCACGGAGAGTGGTTCAGAATAGACGGACTGCCCATCGGCGCAATGTACGGCTTGACGGAGGTGGATCCAAGTCCATATACCACAACGCTAAACATAACGGGCGACAAATATACGGACGATCACGGAACGCCGAGGCTTATCGAGTTCGACCCGGGTGATCTGCTCAATCCTACAGTGGTTGACACATACCTGTCCGAGGATACGACGATAGAGTATATAAACCACAGAGATCGCGATAAGCTCACGATATCGAAGACCGTTACGGGATACGGAGATCCGAATAAGGACTGGACGTTTACGGTCACGCTTGTTGACCAAGACGGAGCTCCGCTCACGAATATTACCGCGCCGACAGGGGCGACAGGCTGGGACGACAGCGGAAAGAGCAACGGCGTTTACAAGTTCACGCTGAAGCACGGCGAGTCGCTGACGATAACAATGCCGACGGTGTTTACTGCAACAGAACATACTAAGTTTACCGTTTCCGAAGCAGAGGCAGATCAAGGCGGTTATACAACAACGCTCGATTTTACGTCACTTTTCGGATCGGATACCGGCGCGCTGGCGGACGTTTTTTCGACCAATCCCGGGATAATAGCAGGCGACACGGTCGTGGCGTTCAAGAACGACAAGCAGACGCTGAACCTCAAGATCGGGAAGACCGTTGCGGGAAACATGGGCGACAAGACGCGGGAGTTTGAATTCATGATTAAACTTGAGAAGCCCTCGACGGACCCGAATGCTCCTATGGTTCCGATAACAGGACTTTCAGCTCCGCAGGGCGCGACCGCTTGGCGTGATTTAGGAAACGGCGAATACAGCTTCAAGCTGAAGCATGGAGATTCATTCACGATACTCGGTCTGCCGTACGGGACGAGGTATTCTGTGGTTGAGATCCAGCCAATCGACGGCTACTATGACACGACCTTCGATGTGGACAAAAGGTCGTTAACCGAATACTATGACAACGTTTATATATTCGACCCGCCGCCAAGTACGGAGAGCCCGCCACCGCCAACATACAGGGCAGTGGTTTCGGACGTGATAACCGAAGACGTTACGATCACGTACACAAACACCAAAGGAAGCACTCCGCCGACTGGTATATACGACAGCCTCGGACCCGCGCTTGCGGGATTCGTGACGGCGACAATGCTGCTCGCCGTGTCACGCATCGGAAGGAGGCGGCGTCGCAATGAATGACGAGAGCGGGTCCTGGCGGGAGCTCGATTTGGGCGATAAAACCGCCGGAGACAGCGATGCTTCGCCGGACCCGACAGTGAAATACCGCAGGCAGACAAGACCGAACTCCGAGCGCGTACGAAGCTGGCGGCAAGCGCCGCCGGACCCTGCGCAAATCAGCGCGCAGAGGCAGGCTCAGACGCGGCAAAGCCCCGCGCAGGACCAAAGCGCGGAGCATGAGCAAAGCGCCGAACAGCAAGGCCCAGAGAAGGGGCAGAGCGGCAAGCACGCGCCCGCAAAGAAGAAAAAGCGGCGAAGTCCGATAATCGGCTTTCTCGTAAAGCTCGTGCTTTTAGCGGCGATACTGTACGGCGTGTTCACCTTCGTCCTCGGAATGCATATCTGCCACGGAAACCGTATGCACCCGTTCATAATGGACGGCGATCTTATCGTGACGTACAAGTTAGAGGCGTATCACGTCGGCGACGCGGTGGTTTATGAAAGCCCGCTCACCGGAGAGAAGACGATCTCGCGCATCGCGGCGATAGGTGAAAACGAAATACAGATAACCGATGTGGGAGAGCTGCTGATAAACGGCAGTATCCCGGAGGAAAACGTGTTCTATGCCACAAAAAAGCTCAACGACTCGACGGTGAGCTTTCCGTACCGGATGAGCGGCGGCGGGTATTTCCTGCTCGACGACTACCGGACGATCGGAAAGGACAGCCGGATGTTCGGAGAGGTGACGGAAGACGCGCTCTTGGGCAAGATAGTTTATGTTTTTCGAAGAAGAGGAATATAAGTCCTCGTTTTCAGGCTTACGCCTGAAAGCCGAAAGGGGCTGCAGCCTGCCGCAGCGCACTCGCTATGCTCGCACGTTTGCAGGCTGATAAGTATTTTTCGCATTGGCAAAGCTAATACGAAAAATGATTTGAATTGATTTTCCCCGCGGGGAAAACTCTGCGAGGCAAATTCCCTTTTGAAGCCCTCCGCGAGGTGGGAGAGTCAAACGCTTCCCCGTCAGGGGAAGGCGTGGGAATCAAGAAAAACAGTAAAAGCAAAAAAGAAAAATAAAAAATAGAAATATAAACCAAAAAGGAGAAAAAATCATGAAAAGGACAATCAAAAAAGCATCAGTTTTTCTGCTTGCAGCACTGATGCTCGCGACAATGTTCGTGCCGGCAATGGCGGCGTACACTGCCGTCAGCGTCACGGGAACTCCCGCAAATGTCAAGTGGGCACATAGTCTTGAAATTACCGATTCGCCGTATAACCTTGACTACGACATTACGTATTCATTTACGGCAGGAGCCGCCGCGGCAATGCCAGGCTCGCCCGCAACCGGCGTCAGCGGCGTGCCGACTATCGCTGATATCAGCTACGGTCCGACGGCGGGCGATAATTTCGCGACTGCAGCGAATCACAAAATCAGCAAAGAAGCTGCCATAACATGGACGAACGTCAGCTTCACCGAGCCCGGTACATACTACTGGCCGATATCTTCGACCGTGAACAAAGGGTCCGCTCCGGAGAACGCCAGCACCAATACACAGCACTATCTGTATGCGTTTGTAGCTGACAATAATGGCGCTCTCGAGGTCAACGCGGTCGGCGTTACCACACAGGAAAAGGATACTAATGGTGTTCCGACACTTGCGACAAAAACTCCGCCGGTGGATCAGTATCCATCGACGACAAACGACCTGACAGTCAGCAAGACCGTTACGGGAAACATGGGCTCTAAAGAGCAGTACTTCAAGTTTGAGATTACGGTCACTCTTCCCGCCGGTATCGCCGCAAGAGACTATACCATAAGCGGTAACTACGATACCAACGTTCCCGCGACGGCATACAACCAAGCGCAGTCCAACCCCTCCGGCACGATAAATTTGGCCGCGAGTGCCACTGCAACATATACCATTGATGTCTGGCTGAAGCATGGACAGAGCTTCAAAATCGAGCAGCTTCCGTACAACACGACCTACAGCATCACGGAGTCCAATAACGACGGCTATACGGTGACTATAGACAATGCCGGTACGACTGTTAACGGAAACACCGCGACAGGAACCATAACTGACGCGGCGAAAACCGTGGCGTACACCAATAATAAGACCAATACGCCGCCGACCGGTATTCTGCTCCAGTACGGCGCGCCGATAGCGGGCGTTCTGCTCGTCGCCGGACTCATGGCAGTCCTGTTTGCGACAAAGCGCAGAAAAGAGCAGGAAGCGGAGTAAACCGCTTTTACATCGCGCATAATTAAAAATATCCCTTTGTGTTTTATTTCGGAGCGACAGTTTTAATTGCTCCGCAGGACCCATTTTCTTTTACGCAAAAGAAAATGGGTGAAAAGAAATCGCCAAAGGGGGAAGATTCCGAATTTCTTCCCCCTTTGGAAACCCCTAATTAAAACGGCAAAAGGGAACCGCTTCGTTCCCTTTTAAAACCCTCCGCGTCGGTGGAAAACAAAAGGTGCGGAGTAAAAACGAGTTCGCAAAGAACAAAACCACAAACAAGACAAAAAAGGATAGCGTTTCCCTATCTTTTGCGCTTGCCCCGGTCTTTTCGCAACAGCGGAGAGATTCCAAAGAGAACAAAGAGTTCTCTTTGGCCGTTTTAAGGGTGAGGGGTCAAGGGGAGAGGGGAAATCGGATCCCCTCGCCCCTTGTGCGCTCTTTTGGTGACTTTTCTGACGCATATCAGAAAAGTTACCCTGCGGAGCAATAAAAGACCGGGAAAAATTTGGAGAGAGTCGATTGGAAAGAGGAATAAACAAGGCTGTGAACGTGCTGGACACGATGGTGAACACGGTCGTGGTCATAATATGCCTGCTGATACTGTTCATAAGCGGATATTCGCTGCTGGACAATGTGTGGCAGGTGCAGGGCGCGTCGGATGACTCTCTTCTCGCGTTCAAGCCGGTGCTCGACGAGCCGATAAAGCAGGAACAGCTCATATCCGGCAACCAGGTCGCGTGGCTGACGATAGACGACACGGCGATAGATTACCCCGTCATGCAGGGCGAGGACAATTTTGAATATCTCAACAAGGACCCCTACGGGGAATTCAAGCTCAGCGGCTCGATATTCCTCGATCACAGAAACAGTCCCGATTTTACCGACGAATACTCGGTGATTTACGGGCATCACATGGAGCACGGCGTTATGTTCGGCTCCCTCGACGCATTCAAGGACAAAAGCTATTTCGATACGCACACCAAAGGTCACCTTGCGACCGGCGAAAAGGTATACGATATAACACTTTTCGCGGTGTCCTCCGCGGACGCGATGAACGGAACGCTGTTCGATCCGCAGGGGAGAACGACTTCGGAAATTACCGATTTCCTAAAGGAAAACGCCATAATATATAACGAGCCGGAGGAAGGCAGAAGCATAATCGCGCTGTCGACCTGCGCGGGCGAGACGTATTACGCAAGACTGCTCGTGTTCGGCACGATAAAAGAACGGTAAAAAACGGCACAAAAACGATGAAAGGAAGTGAAAGGCTATGAAAATGCAAGGTCGCAGAATAACTGCGTCAGCGCTGCTGGTCGCCCTCGTTTTCTGCCTTTTGCTTGGAAATATCGGCGCGCTTGCGGCGTCGGAAACCATGGATGTGAGCATACCTGTCTCATGCACGGGCGCGCCGTGTACCGCCGTCTTGCTCGACGGCGCGGGAAATGAGCTGGCACGGCTCGATCTCACGGTAGGTGTTACATCGTATTTCACCGCCCACTGCGCTGGTCTCGGTGACCACGGCTTCCAAATAAAGCTTATAAATACCGACACCGCGACGGTCATATACGACAAAACCGTGTTCGACGTCAGCATAACTCTGTTTTACGGCGACGACGGACAGGTGCATTACGTTATGAGCGCAAACCCCGGAAACAAGCCGACGGAGATTATATTCCACAATACTCCGAAGACGACGCCTCCGCCGTGTACCGACGATCCGCCGGTCGTGAAGCATGTCCAGGGAAATCCGAAAAAGGCAGAGACGTTTACCTTCGTGCTGACTCCGGACGACCCGTCCTATCCGATGCCCGCGGGCAGCGTGAACGGGGTGAAGACCACAACGATAACAGGCGAGGGAATGAGTGAATTCGGAATTATCGAATTCACGGCGCCAGGACGATATACCTACACGGTAATAGAGAAAAACGGCGGAGCCGCGGGCTACACCTACGACGACAGCATTTACACGATCGCTTACGACGTGACGGAGCAAAACGGTGCGCTTTCGGTCGTGAGGACGATATTGAAGGACGGCAAAATAGTCACGGGCTTTAACGTCGTTTCATTTACGAACGTCTATAAAGAGGATCCGCCGCCGGATAAGCCAAACCCGCCGACGCCGAAAACGGGCGACGACTCTCATCTTTCACTTTGGAAGACTGCGGCGGGCGCGTCGCTCGGTATGATATTGCTACTCGGCGCGGTGCTGATATTGACGATAAAAAAAGGCAAAAAAGAGGAGCCGAACGGATAGACGGCGACGTCGTATAACGTTTGTGCTTTTGAGTAGGGATAATGTTGAAAAGCAGGAGAACGCTTATTTTGACGCTGATCCTTGCCGTGCTGGTCATCGTTTTCATCGTGTCGACGTATATGGTCATATCCATCGTGACGCAGCAGGAGCAGGAGAAAGAGGCGTTTGACGTTATCGCGGAGTCTGTGAAGCCCCTCCGCGAGGAGCGTGTCATAGACCCTCCGAAAAAAGAGGCGGCAAAAACGCCGTACGATGACGAAATACCGACGATATTGCCGGAGTATGAGGAGCTTTATACTCAAAATCCGGATATGTTCGGGTGGATATATATCGAGGGGACGAAGATAGATTACCCGGTGATGTACACGCCGGAGGAGCCGGAATATTACCTGCGCCGCGCGTTTGACGGGAGCAGTACACAGAGCGGCACGCCGTTTATCGACGGCGCGTGCGCACCCGACGGGGATTTCTATCTGATATACGGGCATCACATTAAAAACGGGTCGATGTTCGGCTCGCTGACAAAATACGCGGATAAGACGTGGCGCGACGAGCACCGCGTGATTTGCTTCGACACGCTGTACGAGCGGCGCGAATACGAGGTGATCGCGGCATTTTACGCAGACGCCGCGCTCGACGAGGGGGAGGGCTTCTTATACTACAAATATACCGACCTCTCCGACAGAGACGTGTTTGACGAGTATGTGAGTCAGGTATCCGAGGCGTCGATTTACAAAGAGGCGGTGGACGCCGAATACGGAGACGAGCTGATCGCGCTTTCGACGTGCAGCTATCACACGGGCGACGGGCGCTTCGTCGTGGTGGCAAAGAGGATAAGCCGACAGAGCGTTCCGGAGAACGTATATGATCGGTGAAAACCAAACAGAAATAGAGCTGTATCGTGTAAAAGCGTGCGATGCGGCTCTTTTTTGCCGCATAGCGGGAGGCGTGGATATTATTTGCTCTTGAGGTTGAAAAGAGGTCTGTTTTCAGTTATAATAAATAACTGTAAAGGAGTATTTCGTCGCGCGGAAATACCGCCGACGGCTGTGAGGAACAGGAGGACGCGCGAAGGCGCGCTTTAATGCTTATGTTTTTATCAAAGGAAGATTACGAGGAGCCGCGCTGCCCTCTGTCAAGACCGAGCACGGTTGAGACGATACCGACATGGCGCGTGATAGCGAAATTGGACGAGTATTTGAGCCGCAACGATTACGACACCGCGCGCAGACACCTTGAATACTGGCTTGCCGAGGCGAAGGCGGGAAATGACGAGAGCGGACAGCTCACGGTCATGAACGAGCTTATCGGGCTTTTGCGCAAAACGGGAAAAAAGGAAGAATGCCTGAACATGGTCGAGGCGACCGTGGCGTTCGCGGAGACGAGCGGCATGGAGGGTACAATAACCATGGGGACGACGCTTATAAACGCGGCGACCGCTTATAAGGCGTTCGGCAAGGCGAGCGACGCGATGCCGCTGTTTATGCGGGCGCGGGAGATATACGAGAAAAACATCTCCGGCGCGGATAACAGGCTCGGCGGGCTTTACAATAACATGGCGCTCACGGTCATGGAGCTCGGAGATTACAAAGCGGCGAGAGAGCTTTTCCACAAGGCGCTTGAGGTGATGATAGAAGTGGACGGTGGCGAGCCGGAGGTTGCGGTCACATACTGCAATCTTGCGGATCTTGCCGCCGCAGACCCGGAGATTGAGGACAAGGGGCGCGAGATATACGAATGTCTCGACACGGCTAAGGCGTTTCTCGATACCGACGGTCTGCCGAGAGACGGTAATTACGCCTTCGTGTGTGAAAAATGCGCGCCGACCTTCGGATATTACGGGCATACCGACACGGAGCGGGAGCTTATGAGAAGGTCAAAGGAGATCTACGAACGGGATTGAGAGTTAATTTTTAAGGAAGGAGTGCGAAAGATGGATATTTCAAAGGATATAAGATACGTAGGCGTGAACGACCATGAGACGGATATGTTTGAGGGGCAGTATGCCATACCGAACGGAATGTCGTACAATTCGTATGTGATACTGGACGAGAAGATCGCGGTCACGGACACCGTGGACAGGAAATTTACACACGAGTGGCTTGACAATATCTCCGCCGCATGCGACGGCAGAGCGCCGGATTATCTGATAGTCCACCACATGGAGCCGGGTCATTCGGCAAACATAACGCAGTTTATGAACGCATATCCGAATGCCGTTATAGTGGCGGGGGCGAAGGCGTTTACGATGATGAACAATTTTTTCGGCAAGGACTATGAGGACCGGCGCGTCGTCGTCGGGGAGGGCGACACGCTTTCGCTCGGCATGCATACGCTGACGTTTTTTGCGGTGCCGATGGTGCATTGGCCGGAGGTGATGATGTCATACGACGACGTCGATAAGGCGCTGTTTTCGGCTGACGCTTTCGGAAAATTCGGCGCGCTCGACGTCGAGGACGAGTGGGACGGCGAGGCGAGGCGATATTATTTCGGCATCGTCGGGAAATACGGCACACAGGTGCAGGCGCTGCTCAAAAAGATGGCGGGAATCGACATAAGGACGATATGTCCGCTCCACGGACCCGCTGTTTCCGACAAACTCGAGCATTGTGTCGACCTTTACAACACGTGGTCGAGCTATGGCGTCGAGAGCGACGGGATAGTGATAGCTTACACCTCGGTTTACGGGAACACGAAAAAGGCGGTCGAGCTTTTGGCGGGCAAGCTCCGCGAAAAGGGCTGTCCGAACGTGATCGTAAACGACCTCGCGCGAATGGATATGTCCAAAGCCGTTGAGGACGCTTTCCGTTACGGCAAGCTCGTTTTGGCAACGACGACGTACAACGCGGACGTATTCCCGTTTATGAAGGAATTTATAAATCACCTCACGGAGCGGGCTTTCAAAAACAGAACGGTCGCGCTTATCGAAAACGGCTCATGGGCTCCGCAGGCGGCAAAGACGATGAAGGCTATGCTGGACGGGTGCAAAAACCTCACGTTTGCGGAAACGCAGGTCAGGATACTGTCCGCGATGAACGAGGAAAACAAAGCGCAGATAGAGGCGCTTGCGGACGAGCTCGCGAAGGAGTATTCCGCGCGAAACGGCGAGACGGCGAACAAGAACGATTTTACCGCGCTCTTCAAGATAGGCTACGGACTGTATGTCGTCACGTCAAACGACGGGAAAAAGGACAACGGACTGATAGTTAACACCGTTTCGCAGGTGACGGATTCGCCGAACCGCGTCGCCGTGTGCATAAACAAGCAGAATTATTCGCACCACGTCATAAAGCAGACGGGGATAATGAATGTGAACTGCCTGTCGGTGGACGCGCCGTTTTCGGTGTTCAAGGACTTCGGCTTTCGAAGCGGGAGGACGGTCGATAAATTTGCGGATATGACGCCGCCGCGCTCGGACAACGGGCTCGCGTTTCTGCCGCAGTATATAAACGCCTTCATGTCGCTGAAGGTGGAGCAGTATGTGGACCTTGATACGCACGGGATGTTCATATGCTCCGTTACGGAGGCGCGGGTGATGTCCGACAGAGAGACGATGACGTACACGTATTATCAGAAAAACGTAAAGCCAAAGCCGCAGACCGAGGGCAAAAAGGGCTGGGTCTGCAAGGTGTGTGGATATATCCATGAGGACGAGAAGCTGCCGGAGGATTTTATCTGCCCGCTTTGCAAGCACGGCGCGGCTGATTTTGAACCCATAAAATAACAATATTTTAATAATAAGGAGGATATAAAAATGGGCAACAAATACGCGGGAACACAGACGGAGAAGAATTTGCAGACGGCGTTTGCCGGAGAATCGCAGGCGAGAAACAAGTACACATATTTCGCATCGAAGGCGAAAAAAGAGGGGTTTGAGCAGATCGCGGCGCTGTTCCAGAAGACCGCCGACAACGAGAAGGAGCACGCAAAACTGTGGTTCAAGGAGCTTGACGGCATCGGCAGTACGGCGGAAAACCTCGCCGCCGCCGCGGACGGTGAAAACTACGAGTGGACGGATATGTACGACGGCTTTGCCAAGACTGCCGACGAGGAGGGGTTCCACGAGCTGGCGGAAAGATTCCGCGGCGTCGCAGCCATAGAGAAGAGCCATGAGGAGCGCTACCGCGCCCTGCTGCACAATGTGGAGGCGCAGGAGGTGTTCAAAAAGAGCTCCGTAAAGGTATGGGAGTGCCGCAATTGCGGGCATATTGTCGTCGGAGAGAAGGCGCCGGAGGTATGTCCGGTGTGCGCGCACCCGCAGGCGTATTTTGAGCTTCGCGCGGAAAATTATTGATAAATAGCGATAAAAAGGAGAATTGACATGGAGATGAAATTTTTGCGCTGTTCGCACTGCGGGCAGATAGTTGCCGTCGTAAAGAGCGTCGGCGTGCCGATAATCTGCTGCGGCGAGAAGATGAGCGAGATCGTTCCGGGAACGACGGACGCATCGGTCGAAAAGCACGTGCCGGTATATGAGGTCAAGGACGGCAAGGTGACCGTCGAGATCGGCGCCGCCGTGCACCCGATGACGGAGGAGCATTACATAGAATGGGTATCCCTCCAGACGAAAATGGGCAATCAGCGCAAGGCGTTAAAGCCCGGCGACGAGCCGAAGGTGTGCTTTGCGATATGCGACGGCGACGAGGTAGAGGCGGTTTACGCATACTGCAATCTGCACTCGCTCTGGAAGGCGTAAGACACTGAAACGGGAGGCGGAGAAATGGTCGAGGCGATAGAGAGACTGCCGTATTGGGACGCGCTCGATGAGAACGAGAGGAAGCTGCTTCGCGGCAGCGCCGTTTTGCGCCGGTATGAGTCCGGAAGTATGCTTTACGGCGGCTGTGACGGTGAGAGCTGCTTCGGTATGTTCTACGTCGTATCCGGCGAGGTTCGTGCCTATATACTCTCTGACGAGGGGCGTGAGATCACGCTTTTCCGACTCGGCGACGGGGAGTGCTGCGTACTCTCCGCCTCCTGCGTAATATCACAGATCAGCTTCGAGACACAGATGGCGGTGACGAGGGATGCGGAGCTTATTATCGTGCCTTCGTCTGTGTTCGGCAGGCTCGCGGAGAGCAATATCAAGGTGAGGTGCTTTTTGTATGAGCTTGCGACGGAGCGGTTTTCGACCGTAATGTGGGTCATGCAGCAGATACTGTTTTCTCGCTTCGACAAGCGGCTCGCGTCGTTTTTTCTGGAGCAGTACGACAAAACGGGCTTAAAAGAGATACGCATGACGCAGGAGCAGATCGCGCAGAACGTAAACTCGGCGCGCGAGGTCGTGGCGAGAATGCTCAAGCAGTTCGCCGCCGACGGTCTTATCGAAAACAGACGCGGACGGATAATTTTGAAGGATACAGACGGGCTTTTGAAAATAGCCGGATAAAAAATATGAAAAAATGCGACTCAGTCACAGAATTGAGCCGCACTTTTTTGTAAAGTATAAGCGTAACGGGAAAAGGAGGGCGAGCTGTGCGGTATATTATAACGTTTTTGGAGGGGATAATATCGTTCATCTCCCCGTGTATGCTGCCGATGCTGCCCGTATATGTGACATATTTCGCGGGGAGCGCCGATGAAAAACGGCGCGTATTTCCGAGGGCTTTGAGCTTTGTTTTAGGTTTCACACTGGTATTCAGCCTGCTGGGGCTTTTCGCCGGAACGCTCGGCTCGGCTCTCGCGCGATATCAGACCGCGGTCAACATCGTATGCGGCGCGATAGTGATTATGTTCGGGCTTTCATATCTCGGAGTGATCCCGATGAATTTTCTAAAGGGCGTAAAGAAAGCGCGTGAGGCGAGCGGCATTTTTTCGGCGTTTCTGTTCGGAATGATCTATTCACTTAGCCTTACGCCGTGCGTCGGGGCTTTTTTGGGCTCGGCGCTCATGCTGGCGGCGTCCGAGGGCGGCGCATTCAAGGGACTTTTGCTTTTGCTCGTATACTCGCTCGGTCTCGGCATACCGTTTGTACTGTCGGCGGTGCTGATAGATAAGCTCCGCGGCGCATTCGATTTCATAAAGAGGCATTACAAGGTCATAAACGCCGTGTGCGGCGTCTTTCTGATAATCGTTGGAGTTGCGATGGCGCTCGGACTTTTGGGCGAGCTTATGAATATATTTTCCTGAGGTGAGGCTATGAAAAACAAAAAAATCATATTTACGGCGGCGGCTTTGATCATAATAATATTTGCGGCGGGAGTGCTGTATCCCAAGCTCGCCGCAAAGCGTCCGGCGGTCGATGCCGCGCCTCCCGCGGAGGGGAATAACGTCGAGGCGGCGCCCGATTTCGAGGTATTTGACGCCGCTGGAGAGGCGGTAAAGCTGTCGGAAAAGGTCGGGAAGCCCGTCGTGGTGAATTTCTGGGCGACATGGTGCGGATACTGCGTTATGGAGTTTCCGTCGTTTGAAAAATGCGCCGAGGAGTACGGCGATAAGGTCGAATTCATGATGGTCGATCTCACTGACGGGCGCAGAGACACAGTAGAGAGCGCGACGGAGTTTATCGAGGAGAACGGGTACACGTTCCCTATCTATTTCGACACGCAGTTCAGTGCCGTCGAGGCTTACGGCGTGAACGGGATACCGATGACGGTCTTTGTGAAAAGCGACGGAAGCGTGCTTTATGAGCACGTCGGCGCGATGGACGAGGAGACCTTAAGAGGATATATAGACATACTTACGGGAGGTGCGGAAAAATGAAAATAAAGCTGAATCCGAATACGGAGGTAGTCAGAACGGTCAAGGAAGGACTAAAAAAGACGGGCGGATACTGCCCGTGCAGGCTCGAGAGGACGGAGAGCAACAAATGTATGTGCCGTGAATTTCGCGACCAGATAGACGATCCGAATTACGAGGGCTACTGCCACTGTATGCTGTATTACAAATCACTTGAAGATTAAAAATTAAAGGAGATATTATCATGGCTGAAATAACGGTTACAAAGGAAAATTTTGAAAACGAGGTCTTGAAATCCGACAAGCCGGTGCTTCTCGATTTCTGGGCGACATGGTGCGGACCGTGCATGATGCTCTCGCCCGTTATCGCGGAGATAGCAGAGGAGTATGAGGGGCAGATCAAGGTCGGCAAGGTAAACGTAGACGAACAGCCGGAGCTTGCGGCGTCGTTTCGCGTCGTCAGCATCCCGACGGTCGTCGTGATGAAAAACGGAGAGGTGACGAACACGGCGGTCGGCTACCGCCCGAAGGAAGAGCTTGTCGCGCTTTTGTAAGGTGCAGATTATGGGGTTTTTAGATATGTTCAAGACGCCGGACATTGACAGCGGCGTTGATGAGTGCAGGGGGACGCGGAACGCCGTCCTGCTCGACGTGCGCACGGCGGAGGAGTACAGACAGGGGCACATACCGGAGAGCGTGAACGTGCCGCTCGATGAAATAGGACGCGCGGACGGACAGATACCCGACAAAGAGACGCCTGTTTTCACCTATTGCCTCAGCGGGGCGAGAAGCGCGCGGGCGGCGGCAGAGCTGCGTCGCAGAGGCTATTCGCGCGTGAAAAACATAGGGGGCATAAGCAGCTATTCGGGAAAGATCGTGAGGTAGAGACGTGAAGGTCGTCATTATAGGCGGAGTTGCGGGCGGCGCGACCGCCGCCGCGAGGATACGCAGGCTCGATGAGAGCGCGGAGATAATCATTTTCGAGCGTTCGGGCTATATTTCATACGCCAACTGCGGACTGCCCTACTATGTGGGCGGCGTTATCGAAGACAGGGGGGAGCTTACTCTCCAGACGCCGGAGAGCTTCCGGGAGAGATTTCGCATAGACGTTAAGGTTCGCCATGAGGTCACGGCGATAGACACGGAGAAAAAGACCGTGACCGTGAGGGCGCTTGACGCCGGAAGCGAGTTCGCGGAGAGCTATGACAGGCTCCTTATCGCCACAGGCGCGAGACCCGTAGTGCCGAATATGCCGGGTGTGGAGCTTGAGAATGTGTTTTCGCTTCGCACCGTCGAGGACGCGGTAAAAATACGCGGATATATAGAGAAAAACGCGCCGAGGTCGGCTGTGATCGCGGGCGGCGGGTATATCGGCGTCGAGATGGCGGAAAATCTTATAGAGGCGGGGCTTTCGGTCACGATAGTCCAGCAGATGGATCAGCTTTTGGCGCCGTTTGACGCGGATATGGCGTCGCTTATACACGCGGAGCTTAAAAGACACGGCGCGGTTTTGAAATTCGGGAGCACCGTGGCGGGATTTGAAAAATCCGGCGATGGCGTGAAAACGTTCGTAGAGGGCGAAGCGCCGATGGTTTCCGACATTGTGATACTCGCAATAGGCGTCGCGCCGGACACGGCTTTGGCGAAAAAAGCGGGGCTTGAGCTCGGAATACGGGGCAGTATCGCCGTGAACGAAAAAATGGAGACGTCCGCGCCGGACGTATACGCCGTGGGCGACGCGGTGCAGGTAAAAAGCGCCGTGACGGGCGAAAATACACTTATATCGCTCGCGGGACCCGCCAACAAGCAGGGGCGCATCGCCGCGGACAATATCTGCGGCGGGCAGAGCCGCTTTAAGGGTTCGATGGGCTCGTCCGTAATAAAGCTCTTCGATATGACGCTCGCGACGACGGGTATAAATGAGAAAACCGCCGCGGAGCTCGGCATAGATACGGAGAAGGTTGTGCTGTCTCCGGCTTCGCACGCCTCGTATTATCCGGGCGCGGAAAGCATGGTGATGAAGGTCATATGCGACAAAAAGACGCAGAGACTGCTCGGCGCTCAGATCGTCGGCGGGAGCGGCGTCGATAAGCGTATAGACGTGCTCGCCGCGGCGATACACGCGGGCATGACGGGACCGGAGCTAAAGGAGCTCGATCTCGCGTACGCGCCGCCGTATTCATCTGCAAAGGACCCCGTAAATATGGCGGGCTTTATGTTTGAAAATGTTTTCGGCGGGCTTTTGAAGCAGTTCCATTATGACGAAGTGAGTGAGCTTCCGAGGGACGGAAGCGTGACACTGCTCGACACGAGAACGCGCGGAGAATACGCGCGCGGACATATCGACGGCTTTGTGAATATCCCCGTGGACGAGCTGCGCGAGCGTATCGGAGAGATACCGGAGAGAAAGACCGTGTACGTCATGTGCCAGAGCGGGCTTCGCAGCTACATCGCGTGCAGACTTTTGGAGCAGAGAGGCTTTGACTGCCGGAATCTTTCCGGCGGCTACGGCTTTTACAGCGCGGTAATGAAAGACCGCAAGGCGGCGAGAGAAGCATACCCCTGCGGCATGGAAAAGAGCGAATAATAAAGCCGCGCGGCGAGTTTGCAATTACGGCGGCGATATTTTATAATAGTGAGCGACCCCGTTGTGGGATCGCTCACTATTTTCAGAGAGGGGCATGGATATGAACGGCGGAATGCGTTCGATGGGTCCGCGCGGGTTTCTGACGGACGAGGAAAAAAACAACATACCGAAGGTCACGAAAAAGCTGCTGCTCCGCATACTGTCGTATCTGAAGCCGTACACGGTGCAGTTCATATTCGTGTTTATCACGATACTGCTGTCCGCCGTGGTGGGGCTTTTGCCGTCCATCATAACGGGGCGGATAGTCGACGAGGCGCTTGTGGGAGAGAATTTGTCTCTTCTCATAAAGCTGCTTTTGGCGGCGTTCGGCGCGCTCGCCGTGAGTCAGATCGTCGGCGTCGTGGAAAACTACATAAACGCGTGGATATCACAGCGGATAATCTACGACATGAAAAATCAGATGTACAGACATCTGCTCTATATGCCGCACTCGTTTTTCACCTCGGAAAAACAGGGCGATATAATCACGCGCATGGACACGGACATATCGGGCGTGAGCTCTGTCATATCCGGCACGCTGTCGTCGATAGTTTCCAATATCGCCACCGTCGTGACGACGCTTGTCGCGCTGTTTTCGATGAGCTGGCAGCTCGCGCTTGTCGGCATCGTCGTTATCCCGCTTCTCATTCTGCCGACGAGAACGGTCGGCAAGACACGCTATAAGCTCCTGTCCGAGGGGCAGGCGAAGCGCGACGAGATGAATCAGGCGATAAACGAAACGCTCTCCGCGAGCGGCTCGCTGCTCGTGAAGATCTTTACGCGCGAGGAGAAGGAGTACGACAATTTTGTCGGTATAAACGAGGACGTGGCGCAGATCGCGATGCGGGAACAGCGCAGCGGAAGCTGGTTTCGCGTCGTCATGGGCATGTTCACACAGCTCGGACCGCTTCTCATATATTTTGCGGGCGGGCTCGTCATAATACGGCGCTGGGACACAGCGCTCACCATCGGTACGATAACGGCGACGGTCGCGCTCATAAACAGGCTTTACCGACCGGTGGAGTCGCTTCTCAATATCGGCGTGGATTTCACGCGCTCGCTCGCGCTTTTTACGCGCATATTCGATTACTTCGACCGCGAAAACACCGTCGTATCACCGGAAAACGGCAAAAAACCGGAGGTCAGGGACGGGAACATCGTTTACGACCACGTCGCGTTCAGCTATGACGGCGAAAAACAGATATTGACGGACGTGAGCTTCACCGTGCCGGGCGGCAAGATGTACGCGATAGTCGGACCCTCCGGCTCCGGAAAATCCACGGTCGTGAACTTCATACCGCGGCTTTACGACGTGAACGCAGGCTCCGTCAAGATAAACGGCGTGGACGTGCGGGATTTCGACCTCAAATACCTGCGCGAGCACGTCGGGATAGTCACGCAGGAGACGTATCTCTTCAACGGGACTATTTTGGAAAACCTCAAATACGCGAAAAGCGACGCGACAATGGAGGAGATAGAGCGCGCGTGCAAAACGGCGAGCATACATGAGTTAATCTCTTCTCTGCCGGACGGGTATAACACCGAGGTCGGCAACCGCGGACTCAAGCTCTCCGGCGGCGAAAAGCAGCGCATATCGATAGCGAGGGTGCTGCTGAAAAATCCGGAGATACTCATTTTGGACGAGGCGACGAGCGCTCTCGACAGCATATCGGAAAACGCGATACAGGACGCGCTCGAAGTCATGATGGAGGGACGCACGAGCCTTGTCATCGCGCACCGCCTGTCCACGATATTGAAGGCGGACAGGATACTCGTCGTCAAGGACGGAGTCATAGCCGAGGAGGGCACGCACGACGAGCTTCTGGCGCAGGGTGGCACCTACCGCGAGCTGTATGAGACGCAGTTCCGCACGGCGATAGATTATGAAGCGGAGCACGGGCAGGTCGCGGCGCTCGATATAAGCACGCTTTCGACGGAGTACGATACGCGACGCATAACGGAGTCGGATATCGCGGACGTATATAACCTGTACAGGTCGAACGCGCGGTATTACAGGACGCTAAAGGAACGGCCGTCGAAAAAGCGGCTGACCGAGGTGATAAGCTCTCTCGATGAGAGCGCGGACGCCTCGCAGATGTTTGTCGGCTTTTACGGAGGCGACGAGCTTGTGGCGATACTCGACCTCATAATCGGACACCACGACGACAAGAGCGCGTTTATCGGCTGGTTCATGGTCGACGCTGAAAAACAGCGGCAGGGCATCGGCTCGCAGATATTCGCGGACATACGCGCGTCGCTGAAATCGCAGGGCTTTAACTCCGTGTCGCTCAAATGCCGCTCTGAAAATGCCGACGCTATCGCCTTCTGGGAGAGCCAGGGCTTTTCGGGCACGAACGATCCGGATGCTCCGGACGTGAAGATCATGTCGAGGGAAATCTGATAAAGTTAAAAATTCCCCGAGAGCTCGTGCTCTCGGGGAATTTTTTGTAAATTTATCGGATCTGTCCGCTGCCGCGGATTATATATTTGTACGTCGTAAGCTCATTAAGACCCATGGGACCGCGCGCGTGGAGCTTTTGCGTGGATATGCCTATCTCGCAGCCGAGCCCGAATTCGCCACCGTCGGTAAAGCGCGTCGAGGCGTTCACATATACGGCGGAGCTGTCCACTGCGGCGGTGAAATATGCGGCGGAATCCGCGCTCTCTGTTATTATCGCGTCGCTGTGGTGCGTGGAGTGGGCGGCGATATGCGCGACGGCGGCGCGCACGTCGGGGACGGTGTCAACAGCAAGGATGTAGTCCAGAAATTCCGTGTCGAAATCGTCGCTTTCTGCGACTTTGCCGTCGATATATTTTGCGGCTTTTTCGGAGAGGCGAAGCTCCACCGGCGTTTTTCCGGCGGCTTTGCGGTCGCCAGTCAGCCGCTTTTTGAGCATGGGCAGAAAGACGGGGGCGACGCTCTCGTTCACAAGGCAGACCTCAGCCGCGTTGCAGACGGACGGGCGGCTCGTCTTGGCGTTTTCGATTATGTCGAGCGCCATTTCGAGGTTTGCGGAGCCGTCCACATATATGTGACAGATGCCCGTGCCGGTCTGTATGCACGGCACTTTCGCGTTTTCGACGCACGAGCGTATGAGCCCCGCGCCGCCGCGAGGTATGAGAAGATCGACATAGCCGACGGCGGTCATCAGCTCTCTCGCGCCGTCGCGCGAGGTGTCCTCGAGCATATTTATGAGATTTTCAGGCACGCCCTCCGCGCAAAGCCCGCGCCGCAGAGCCGCGATTATGGCGGCGGAGGAGCGGTATGCCTCCTTTCCTCCGCGCAGGACGCAGACGTTTCCGCTTTTGAGGGCGAGCGCGGCGGCGTCCGACGTGACGTTCGGGCGGCTCTCGTATATTATCGCGACGACGCCCATAGGCACGCGCGTTTTCTCGATAACAAGCCCGTTCGGGCGGTCTATGCGCTCCAAAACCGCGCCGACGGGGTCGGGCAGCGCGACGACGTCGCGAATGCCGTCAGCCATCGCGGATATCCGGTCGTATGTGAGCGTCAGACGGTCGAGCATCACGTCGCCCATAGAGGCACGGGCGCTTTCTATATCCTCCGCGTTTGCGCGGAGGATATAGTCTGCCGAAGCATCCAAATGTGCCGCCATGGACATAAGTATGCGGTTTTTATCCTCCGTGCCGAGAGCGGCGAGATAAGGGACGGCGGATCTTGCGTATTTCAATATTTCAAGCGTCGTCATGTGCTTTACCTCACGATTTTTTCGCGCAGAAGCGCGTCCCGATGTCCTCGCCGTCAAAAAGCGAATAGAGCAGCGACGGATCGGCACCGTTGAGTATCACCACGTCGCAGCCCGCCTCGGTACACTGCTTTGCGGCGATGAGCTTCGTTTTCATGCCACCCGTGCCGAGACTCGTACCCTCCGCGCCGCCAAGCTCCATTATCTCGTCTGTAAGCTCCGAAACGGTGCGGATAAGCTTCGCCTCTGCCTCTCTGTGCGGGTCGGCGGTGTAGAGCCCGTCTATATCGGAGAGTATGACGAGCATATCAGCCTTTACACTTACGGCGACGAGCGACGACAGCCTGTCGTTGTCTCCGACCTTTATCTCGTCGGTGGCGATCGTGTCGTTTTCGTTTATTATCGGAAGTACGCGCATTTCAAGGAGCTTCGAGATAGTGTTTTGGAAATTCGCGTATCTGTCCTCATGGCGAAAGTCCGAGCCGGTCAGAAGCATTTGAGCCACGGTGTGGTTGTGCTCCTGAAACAGCCGGTCGTAGACATACATCAGCTCGCACTGGCCGACTGCCGCCGCCGCCTGCTTTGTCGGGATATCGCGCGGGCGCTCGTGAAGCCCTAACTTTCCCGCGCCCATGCCGATAGCGCCGGAGGAGACAAGGATTATCTCGACGCCTCTGTTTTTCAGATCACTCAAGGTGCGGCACATCTGCTCCACCCTGCGAATGTTGATAAGTCCGGACGGATACGCCAGCGACGACGTGCCGACCTTTATGACGACTCTCATGCAAAACACCTCGTTTTAAGGATTATATTGCTCACCCTAAAGCCCATATTGCAGACAGTATAACACAGCCGCAAAAACAAATCCACACTTTATTATTTATTTGCATATACCAATTAAAAATAAAATAGGGGCTTGTCTTGCAGACGGCTAAATGTTAATATGTAAAAAATGCCGCGGCTTTATACCGATTTTGGCCTGAGAGGACAGACAATATGGCGAAAACCATAACGAGTCGGAAAAATGAAAAGATTATGCACATCAAAAAGCTCGGCGCGAGCGCGGCGTACAGGCGCGAGTGCGGCGAGACCGTGTGCGACGGCAGAAAACTTTTAAGCGAGGCGGCGTCGCACGGGATAGAGATAAAGACCGTGCTGTTTTGCGGAGAGGAGCCGGAGGGGCTCGTCGCGGCGGACGTTTGCATGACGCCGAGAGAGCTTATCGCCTCCGCGTCGCCTATGGTCACGGCGCAGGACGTTCTGTTTTCCTGCGCAATTCCCGAAATCGGCGCGGAGGAGGACATAGCGGGAAGCTGCATAATACTGGAGAACATACAGGACCCCGGCAACGTGGGCGCGATGATAAGGACGGCGAACGCCTTTTCGATAGACACCGTTGCGCTTGTCGGCTCATGCGCCGACCCGTTTTCTCCGAAAACGATAAGAGCGTCGATGGGCGCGGTTTTCAGACAGAAGATAGTGAGAACGGACATTGACGGAATAAAGCGGCTTAAAAACCGCGGCGTCGCGATATACGGCGCGGCGCTGTCGGAGAGAAGCGCGGATATACGCGGCGTGAGTCTCGAAAACGCCGCCGTGGTAATAGGAAACGAGGGCGGCGGACTTTCGGAGGAAATGCTCGGCGTTTGCGACGGGGAGATAATAATACCGATGAACGCGGACTGCGAATCGCTCAACGCGGGGGCGGCTGCGGCGGTCATAATGTGGGAAATGAGGAGAACGAAATCTTATACGGGATAGGGTGAAGAGTATGGCGGAACTCAAATATTGGATATGGCTCGCGTCGAGGCGCGGCGTAGGCAGAAAATCCGCGACGAGGCTTCTCGATATTTTCAATACGCCGGAAAAGCTGTATTTTGCAAGGGAGATCGAATATAAGGCGGCGGGGCTAACGCCGATGGAGATAAGCTCGCTATCGGATAAGGACCTTGCGACGGCTAATAAGGCGATAGAGGACTGCAGGAGAATGAATTTCGGGATCATAAGCTATGAGGACGCGATGTATCCCGAGAGGCTCCGCAATATATACGATCCGCCGCTCGTGCTGTATTACAAGGGCGGGCTTCCGTTTATAGACGATGAGGCGGTGGTCGCCATCGTCGGCACGAGAACTTGTACGGACTACGGCGTGAAGACCGCCGAGAGGATCGGATATGAATTTGCCGTCTCCGGCGGCGTTGTCGTTACGGGGCTTGCAAGAGGCATAGACTCAGCCGCGGCGCACGGTGCGCTGAAGGCGGGCGGACGTGTGATCGGCGTCGTCGGCAACGGACTCGACATTGTGTACCCGCCGGACAATATCGACATGTACAGAGCGGTAGAGGCGACGGGAGCGATTATAAGCGAATACGCGCCCGGCACTCCGCCGAGGGCGGCGAACTTTCCGCAGAGAAACAGGATAATAAGCGGGCTTTCGCTCGGCGTGGTCGTGGTCGAAGCGCCGAAGGCGTCCGGCTCGCTGATAACCGCGTCGCTCGCGCTCGAACAGGGCAGGGACGTGTTCGCGGTGCCGGGGAATATAGACGCGGCGGCGTGTCTCGGCTCAAATCAGCTTTTGAAGGACGGCGCGGGAACGCTGACCTCCGGCTGGGACCTCGTCGGAGAGTATATCGGGATGTTTCCGGACAGGCTCAGCCTGCCGAGCCGTAAAACGCAGGCGCCGCAGGAGGCGGTATGCGAAATAGCTCCGGCAAAGGCGTCCGGCAAAGCGGCAAAACGCGGCGATAAAGTCGAAAAAGAACGGAAAAAAGAGATTGACAAAGACGAAATACTGGAATATATTGACTTGGTCACGGAGAGAGAGGCGCTTTCGGAGCACGAGGCGCTGATACTCAGGGCGATACTGAATAAAGTCGCGCATATAGATGAAATAATAGAGACGTCGGGGCTTGACGCGCCGAAAGCGCTCGCCGCGCTGACGATGCTCGAGATAAAGGGCGTCGTTTCACAGACAGAGGGCAAAAAATTCAGGATATTAATCAATTAGAATGGGGATAGCAGTAAATGGCAACCGCAAAGAGAAATCTCGTTATCGTTGAGTCGCCTGCAAAGGCAAAGACAATAGGCAAATATTTGGGGAGCGATTACAGAGTCACGGCGTCTATGGGGCATCTGCGCGATCTGCCGAAGAGCGTGATGGGCGTCGATCTCGAGCACGGATTTGAGCCGGATTATCAGCCGGTGAAGGGACGCGAGGAGACGATAGGAGAGCTTCGCAAAGCCGCGAAAAGCAGCAAATGCGTGTACCTTGCGACCGACCCTGACCGCGAGGGAGAGGCAATATCGTGGCACCTCAAGGAGCTTTTGGGGCTGGACGATAAAAACACGTTCAGAGTGACCTTTAACGAGATAACGAAAAAGGTCGTCACCGAGAGCATCGCAAATCCGAGAGCCATAGATCAGGACCTTGTGGACGCGCAGCAGGCGCGCAGAATACTCGACAGAATAGTGGGCTATAAATTGAGCCCGCTTCTCTGGAAGAAGATAAAGCGCGGTCTTTCCGCGGGCAGAGTGCAGTCGGTCGCAACGAGGATAGTCGTTGACAGAGAGGCTGAAATACGTGATTTTGTGCCGGAGGAATACTGGCTTTTAAATCTGCTGCTCTCAAAAAAGGTCGGCTCCGCCGCGTTCGAGGCGAGGTTTTACGGTGAAAACGGCAAGAAAAAGGAGCTTAAAAGCAAAGAGCAGGTCGACGAGATAACGGTGGCGGTCAAGTCGCTGCCGGTGACAGTCGCGGAGATAAAGCGCGCCGACAAGAAAAAGTCGCCCGCGCCGCCGTTCATCACCTCGACGCTTCAGCAGGACGCGTCGCGCAAGTTCGGCATGACGCCGAGAAGGACGATGTCCATAGCCCAGCAGCTTTATGAGGGCGTGGATATAAACGGCGAGGGTACGACGGGTCTTATCACATACATGAGAACGGACTCGCTTCGGCTTTCGGACGAGGCGCTTGAGAGCGCGCGTCGGTTTATAACCGAACGTTACGGCAGGGAATATCACCCCGGCACTGCGCGCAGATTCAAGACGAAGTCAGGCGCGCAGGACGCGCACGAGGCTATAAGACCGACGAACGTTTTCATAACGCCGGAGGATATAAAGGCGAGCGTTACGTCGGACCAGTATAAGCTCTACAAGCTGATATGGGGCAGATTTGTGGCGTGCCAGATGTCCGCCGCCGTTTATGACAGCGTGTCGGTGGATATCGCGGCGGGGAAATATACGTTCAAGGCGAGCAATTCCGTTGTGAAGTTCGCCGGATATACCGCGGTTTACGAGGAGGGCAGAGACGACGACGGAGAGGAGACTCAGAGGTCGATGCCGAAGCTCTCCGAGGGCGAGGAGCTGAACGTAAACGATATAAAAAGCGAGCAGAAATTCACTCAGCCGCCGTACAGATTTACCGAGGCTACGCTCATAAAGGAGATGGAGGAGACGGGCGTCGGACGTCCGAGCACATACGCGCCGACTGTCTCGACGATACTCGACAGGGAATACGTCGTCAAGGACGGCAAATATATAAAGCCGACGCCGCTCGGAGAGGTCGTGACGGGGCTCATGAAAGAGCGGTTCCCGGACATAGTCGATCTCAAATTCACGGCGAATATGGAGGAAAAACTCGACGACGTCGAGAAGGGACAGAAATACTGGAAGGATCTTTTGGGTGAATTTTACAGCCCGTTTATGGACTCTCTCTCCAATGCTGAAAAGGCGCTCGAGGGAGAGCGGATAAAGGTTCCGGCAGAGGTTACCGAGGAGAAATGCCCTGTCTGTGGGAAAAACCTCGTTGTCAAGTCCGGCAGGTTCGGGAGATTTTTGGCGTGTCCCGGGTATCCGGAGTGCAGCTTCACTGAGCCGCTCGTCATAGAGATGCCGGGCAAATGCCCGAAATGCGGCGGGCGAATACTGAAGCGCACATCGAGAAACGGCTATGTTTTCTATGCCTGCGAAAAAGGCGCCGCCTGCGGCTTTATGACGTGGGACGTGCCGGTCAAGGACAACTGCCCCGAGTGCGGGAAAACGATGTTCAAGGCGTCGGGTAGGGGCTTTAAGAGACCGTTCTGCACCAATGAGGAGTGCCGTAATTTCACACCGCAGGATAAGCGCGGCTACAAGAAAAAGACTGACGGCGACGGAAAGACCGCCGGAGACGCGAAGAAAAAAACGGCGTCATCCGCAGGCAAAAGAACGTCCGCCGCGAAAAAAACGGCGGCAAAGACCGCGCGTAAAAAGGCGGATAAGCAGTAACCATGTCGAATGTCACAGTCATAGGCGCGGGGCTTGCCGGCTGCGAATGCGCGTGGCAATTGGCAAAGCGCGGTATTGAGGTAGTGCTTTGCGAGATGAAGCCGCAAAAAAGAACGCCCGCCCACAATTACGACGGCTTTGCGGAGCTTGTCTGCTCGAACTCCATGCGCGGGGACGACCTCTCAAACGCGGTTGGGCTCTTGAAAGAGGAGATGCGTCGGCTAGGAAGCCTCATAATCTCATGCGCGGACGAAACGCGCGTGCCCGCGGGCGGCGCTCTCGCCGTTGACAGGACGGCGTTTTCGGATGCGGTTACACAAAAAATAAAGGCGCATCCGCTCATCACCGTGAGAGAGGGCGAGATCGCGGATATACCCGACGGGCATACGGTTATCGCGACGGGACCGCTGACGAGCGACGCGATGGCGGATCGCATTTCGGAGATAACAAAAAGCGCAGGCTATCTGTATTTCTACGACGCCGCCGCGCCGATAGTGACGGCGGAGAGCGTCGATATGGAGCGCGCGTATTTTGCGTCGCGTTACGGCAAGGGAGACGCGGACTATATAAACTGCCCGATGGACGCGGAGGAGTATGCGGCGTTTTGGCGCGAACTCTGCTCCGCCGAGGAGGCACGGATACACGGCTTTGACGACGGCGGCGTTTTCGAGGGCTGTATGCCCGTTGAGGTCATGGCTCGGCGAGGTGAGGACACGCTGCGTTTCGGACCGCTGAAGCCGGTAGGACTTGAGGACCCGCGCACGGGTAAGGAGCCTTACGCCGTGGTTCAGCTCCGGCGTGACAACGCGGCGGGCTCGCTCTACAATATAGTCGGCTTTCAGACGCATCTGAAATTTCCGGAGCAAAAGCGGGTGTTTTCGATGATACCGGGGCTTGAAAACGCGGAGTTTGTCAGATACGGCGTCATGCACAGGAATACATATCTCAATTCGCCAAAGCTGCTCGACAGGTATTACAGGCTGAGTTCGGACGGGCGCATCAGCTTTGCCGGACAGATGACCGGAGTCGAGGGCTACGTCGAGTCGGCGGCGTCGGGTCTGCTCGTCGGGATAGAAAAATCGAGGGAGCTTTCGGGGCAGCCGCCGGCGGATTTCCCGCAGGAGACGGCAATAGGCGCGCTTGCGCTCTATATAAGCAGCGACGCGATAGTGAATTTTCAGCCGATGAATATAAATTTCGGGCTTATAGCGCCGCTCGGATATAAAATCAAGGGCAAGCGCAACAAAAACGCCGCGATCTCGGAGAGGGCGCTCGGCGTTTTGGAGATAATGATTACGGAGGGCAGAGTATGAGGATCATCGTTGACGCAATGGGCGGAGACAACGCGCCGATGGCGGCGGTCGAGGGCGCCGTTATGGCGGCGCGCGAATTTGATACCAGAATAATACTCACCGGAAGGGTCGAGGAGATACTGAAATGCTTTGAGGCGCTCGGAGAAAAGGAGCTTCCGCGCGGTATTGAGATCGCGGACGCGCCGGAGGTCGTCGAGATGGAGGACGATCCCGCCTCCGTGATAAGGACAAAGCCGGACTCGTCGATGGCTGTCGGGCTGAAAATGCTGCGCGACGGCGCGGCTGACGCGATGGTTTCTGCCGGCAGCACGGGCGCGCTTTTATCCGGAGCGACGCTTATCACAAAGCGGATAAGGGGCATAAGGAGGGCGGCGCTCGCGCCGTTTCTGCCGAACAAGGGCGACGGCGTTCTGCTCATAGACTGCGGCGCAAACGCGGAGTGCAATCCGGAGTATCTGCTGCAGTTTGCCTTCATGGGCTCGTATTACGCAAAGACCATGCTCGGTTTTGAGTCGCCGAGCGTCGGACTTTTGAACATAGGGGCAGAGGAGACGAAGGGGACGGAGCTTCAGCGCGGCTCTTACGCGCTGCTGCGCGCCGCCGGAGACGCGGGGCGGATAAATTTCGTTGGCAATGTAGAGGCGCGCGAGGTCATGCTCGGCGCGTGCGACGTTATCGTTACGGACGGTTTTTCGGGAAATATTTTCCTCAAGGGCATGGAGGGCGTCGGCATGTTCATAATGTCCGAGGTCAAAAACGTGTTTATGAAGAGCAAAAAGACTAAGATAGCCGCCGCAATGGTTAAAGACGAGCTTTCGGCGCTGAAGAAAAAAATGGACCCGTCGGAGATCGGCGGGACGGCGCTGCTCGGCATATCGAAGCCCGTTATAAAGGCGCACGGCTCGTCGGACGCATACGCTATAAGAAGCGCGATAATGCAGGCGATAAACACCGCAAAAAGTGGCGTGACGGCGCTTATCGAGGAAAATATCGGGTATATGCGGCTTAGCGGCGGAGAAGAATAAAGCGTGTTTCGGATATATGTCCAAAAAGCAGTTGACAAATCATGCTATACGGCATAATATTCTTGTGGCGGTATTTTTAATATCACATGAATTTCCAACGGGGGTATAAATAATGCTTGAGAAACTTAAAAAACTTATTGCCGAACAGTTCGCTGTCGATGAGGACAGCATAACTCTGGAGACGTCCTTTGTGGACGATCTCGGCGCGGATTCTCTAGACCTTGTCGAGCTTTCGATGAGCCTCGAGGAGGAGTTCGGCGTCTCCGAGACGGACGACGAGACTCTCGCCCGCCTTCGCACTGTCGGAGATGTTTTTAATTTTATCTGCAATAACGACAACTGATCGCCGTTTCCGCGGGCTTTTTCCGGCGCGTTTACGGTTCACCTTTTAGGAGTACAGATGACTGAATTTGAACAGAGGCTTGGCTATACCTTCAAAAATGCGGCGCTTCTCGAAAACGCGCTCACACACAGCTCATACGCGAACGAAAACCGCTGTGCCTGCGGCAGCAACGAGCGGCTCGAGTTTTTGGGAGATTCCATACTCGGCATGGCGGTGGCCGGGTTTCTGTACAAAAACTGCCCCAATATGCCGGAGGGAAAGATGTCGCGGCTTCGCGCGGAGCTTGTCTGCGAGGACAGCCTTTACGAGGTCGCAAAAGAGCTGCGGCTCGGAGACAGTCTGCGCCTCGGTCACGGTGAGGAGAGAAGCGGCGGCAGAGAGCGCCCGAGCATCCTTGCGGACGCGGTGGAGGCGGTCATAGCGGCGATATATCTCGACTCCGGCGCGGATATGGCAAAAAAAGTCATAAACAGGTTTATTTTGAGCCGGTTTAAGGCGGACGGGAAGTTTGTCAACCGCGACTGGAAAACGGCGCTTCAGGAGTATGTTCAGCGCGAAGCGGGGCACAGACTTGAATATGTGCTCATAGGAGAGCGCGGACCGGACCACAGCAAGATATTCACCGTGAGCGCCGTTATCGACGGGCAGACCGCCGGTACGGGCGACGGGCGAAGCAAGAAAGAGGCGGAGCAGACGGCGGCTAAAAGCGCGCTTGAAAAATTTGAGAGATAAAGATAAGGGCTGCCCCAGCCTTGGGGCAGCCCATGCTGCATACAAGAAGGAGAGCTAAATGCCGAAAAAAAGCATAATACCGGTTTTTGTGCCGCATCTCGGCTGTGCGCACGACTGCGTTTTCTGCAATCAGCGGCGCATATCCGGGCAGACGGAGCCGATGTCGGCTCGCGGCGCGGATGAGGCGATAAGACGCTCGCTCGACAAAATCGGATACGGTGCTGAGATCGAGGTCGCTTTTTACGGCGGCAGCTTCACGGCAATACCGCCGGAGGAGCAGGAGGCGCTTTTGGGCGTCGCCGCGAATTTTATCTCGGCGGGGCGCGTCAGCTCCTTAAGGCTCTCGACGAGACCGGACTGCATAGACGCCGACACGCTCGACAGGCTGAAGCGGTACGGCGTCGGTACGATAGAGCTCGGCAGCCAGTCGATGTGCGACGACGTGCTGAAAAAAAGCGGGCGCGGCCACACGGCGGAGGACACAAAAAAGGCGGCGGCGCTGATTAAGGAGCGCGGATTTTCGCTTGTGCTCCAGATGATGACGGGGCTTCCCGGCGATACGCGGGAAAAGGCGCTTTTTACGGCGCGGGAGATCGCGTCGCTGGAGCCGTCCGGCGTGCGGATATATCCGACGGTGCTCGTGCGCGATACGGCGCTTTACGAGCTGTGGAAAAGCGGAAAATATAAAGAGCACACCGTCGAGGAGGCGGTGGAGTGGTGCGCGGACATAGTTACGGTTTTTGAGGACGCGGGCATACCCGTCATAAGACTCGGACTCAACCCGACGGAGGCGCTGTCGGAAGGTGACGCGGCGGGCGGCGCGTATCACCCGGCGCTCGGCGAGCTTGTGCGAAGCAGGAGTTATCTCCGACGTGCGGAGGCGGAGATAGAGGCGCGCGGCGGGAGCGCGCGAACGCTCGGCGTAGAGCGCAGTCAGATCTCGATGGCGGTCGGACAGAAGAAGTGTAATATTCTCGCGCTTGAGAAGAAATTCGGGCTTCGAGGGCTGAAAATAATTGCCGCCGACGTAAAGCGCGGCGAGATAGAGGTAACGGAGTAGAGACGGCGGCTCGCCGTCCGGAGATAGTTTTGGAGGTGCGAATGAAAAGGGGGAAAAAACGGCTGATCGCCGCGATGCTCATGGCGGTCACGGTGTGGAGCTTTATTTCGGCCGGCTCCGCGGCTTTTGCGGCGGCAAAGCCGGGAACTGCGGTCAAGGTGACGCTTCCGGGGTTCAAGGTGACCATCAACGGTAAAGAGCGCGAAAACCGATACAGCGAATACCCGCTTTTGGTCTATAAGGACATAACATATCTCCCGATGACATACAATGACGCGAGATTTTTAGGACTCAGGAGCGATTGGAGCGAAAGCGCCGGACTTTCCGTAACGGCGGGGGCAACGCCGTCGGAGTCATACTCGCCCTATGCGCGCAAGACCGGAAACGCGGCGTCTTACAGCGCAAGGGTCGCGTCGCTCAAAATAAAGGTCAACGGCAAGTCCATAGATAACGCAAAGGAGCAGTATCCGCTTTTGCTGTTCCGCGACGTGACATATTTCCCGCTCACATGGCGGTTTTGCGTCAATGAGTTCAACTGGAGCTACAGCTGGAGCGAGGCTAAGGGGCTTGTTATAAACTGCAAGAGCCGATCCGCGCCCGCGATAGAGATGCAGAGGTTCATACTGCACACGGCGGGCGCCACGGAGGACGGTTTTTCCGGCACCAACAGCATCGAAGCCGCGGACAATTCCTATAAAAACGGATACAGATGGCTTGAAGTCGATTTCAACTGGACGTCAGACGAAAAGCTTGTCTGCGTACACGACTGGGGCAATTGGAATAAGCATATGGGAAGAGGCGTTTTTGAGCCTGTCAGCTACAGCGAATTTATCCGCATAAGCGATGAGGCGAATGTATATCACGCCTTTACGCCGGACAGCCTGGAGGCGTGGCTTGAAACGCACCCCGGTGCGATGATAGTGACCGATGTGAAGGAGAACAACGTAGAAGCCATGAGCATTATAAGGTGGAACAATCCGGGAATGATGGACCGCCTTATCGTGCAGATATATTCCTTCGACGAATACGAACAGATAAAATCGCTTGGGTATAAGAACATTATCCTCACGATGTATAAGCTGTCGTGGGCGGATTACCACGATTTCAATAAAATAGACGCCCTTATACGCAATACGGACGTCGTCGCCGTCGCGATGGACGCCGTTGATTATACGCGCGATGTGTTCGAGCATATAAAGGCGACCGGCATACCCGTTTATGTCCATACGCTGAATACAGGAGCCGAGCAGAGGGCGTGGTTCGATAAGGGCGCTTACGGGATATACACCGATGTTGGCGATATGCGATAAAATAAGCGCGGTTCATTTTCAGGCTGACGCCTGAAAGCCGAAAGGGAAACAGCCTGCGGCATCGCACTCGCTATGCTCGCACGTTTGCAGGCTGAGAAGAATTTTTCTCGCCGGCAAAGCCGACGAAAAAATAACGTGACTTTATTTTATCTGCGGATAAAACTCTGCGAGGCTTTTTTACATCCGTCGCGGAAGGATTCAAAAGGGAACGAAGCCGTTCCCTTTTGCCGTTTCAATTAGGGGTTTCCAAAGGGGGAAGAAATCGGAATCTTCCCCCTTTGGCGCTTTCTTTTCGTCCATTTTCTTTTGCGTAAAAGAAAATGGACCCTGCGGAGCATAAAATAAGAGCGAGCACAAAAGAAAAAAGTTGCCCCGCGGAGCGAATAAATAAAAAATCCACTCCGCGGAGCAAATGACAATAAAAGCTCTGCGTTATAATTTCCGTCCCCACCCGTTCAGCGGATACCTCTGTATCGCCCCGAATATCTTCGACCGCAGATCGGGATATTTATCCCCGAGCGACGCGACAAGCTCCTTGACATCGTGCCGCTTGCTCGCCGTATCCATCGGACAAGAGTTTTTTACTATGGGGAGCTTCAGACGGGTTGAGTACGATATGACGTCTTTTTCCGCGACGTAAAGCATCGGACGGAGCTGATATATGTCGCTGCGGCTCAAATATGTCACTGGCTGAAAACAGCTCAGCCGCCCCTCGTAAAGTAGCGACAGCAGAAACGTCTCCACCGCGTCGTCATAGTGATGACCTAGCGCGATCTTATTTATACCGAGCTCATTCATCGTCCGGTGAAGCACTCCGCGACGCATTTTGGCGCACATGGCGCACGGATTTTTTTCCTGCCGCTCCTCGAACACTATCTGCTTTATGTGCGTTTTCCGTATCGTGTACGGCACACCGAGCCGCCGGCAAAGCTCCGCGACCTCGGAAAAATCCATGTCGCCGAAGCCCATGTCGAGCGTTATCGCGTGTACCTTGAAGCGCTGCGGCATATATCGGGAGAGCTCCGCGAGCGCGCACAGCAGCGAGAGCGAGTCCTTGCCGCCGGAAATACCGACGGCGACCGTATCGCCCGATTCTATCATCGAGTAATCCTCGATACAGCGCCTTATGGCGCCTGCGATGTCTGTCATTTTATGTCCTCCCAAAGCGGCGCAAGTAAATTTTGCGCCGTGAAAATTTGAAATTTGAAAGTGAGTAAATCGAAGAAAAACAGAGAAAAACTGAGATTTAACGAGTTTATCTCATGCTAAATAAAAAAATACAAATTTACTGTTGACACCGAAGCGCGTTTGTGTTATAAAAATAAGGCGCGTTCGGGCAAACTTATTGTAAATTCAAGCACTGTTTTTGTCAAATGCTTTTCTGTGGCGCGCCGCCGGTTGGGCAATAGCCGGCTGAAATACGGTTTAATATTTTATATATGATAATTTTGGAGGAAGCAAAATGTCTACTACACTGGCAAAGAAGGAGACCGTTTCGCGTAAATGGTACGTCCTTGACGCTGCGGGATAGCCTCTCGGCAGGACCGCCTCGACCGCCGCTGTTCTGCTTCGCGGAAAGCACAAGGTCGATTACACACCCAACGTCGACTGCGGCGATTTCGTGGTCATCGTAAACGCGGAGCAGGCAGTTTTGACCGGCAATAAGCTCCGTGACAAGTATTACCGCCGTCACAGCGGCTGGATCGGCGGACTCAAAGAGGTACAGTACGCCACGCTCATGGCTGAAAAGCCGGAAAAGGCGATGGAGCTCGCCGTTAAGGGTATGCTCGCGAAAAACAGCCTCGGCAGCAAGCAGTTCACACGCCTCAAGGTTTACCGCGGCGCGGAGCATAAGAACGCCGCTCAAAAGCCGGAAGCATGGGACAAGGATTAAGGAGGTAAACTGATATGTATACAAGCAAAAAGCCTTATATGTACGGCACGGGCAGAAGAAAAGCTTCTGTCGCGAGAGTTCACCTCTATCCCAACGGCTCCGGCGCAATCACGATAAACGGCAGAGATATAAACGACTATTTCGGTCTTGAAACTCTCAAGCTCATCGTAAACCAGCCGTTCACGACCACCTCCACCGTCGGCAAGTTCGACGTTGAGGCGACCGTTACCGGCGGCGGCGTCACCGGACAGGCGGGCGCAATCCGCCACGGCATCGCGAGAGCTATGCTCCAGGTGGACGAGAACTACCGTCCCGCTCTAAAAGCCGCGGGGCTTCTGACCCGCGACCCGAGAATGAAAGAGCGCAAAAAGTACGGTCTCAAGGCAGCCCGTCGCGCGCCTCAGTTCTCGAAGAGATAAAATATTTCAAAAGCCTCGGAACTTCAACGCTTCCGAGGCTTTTTATATGGATCGGCGGTTTATGAGATTTGTGATTGCTTGACTGCTTCTGCGGCATGAGGTATCATATCCGAGGAAATGAAAGCGACAGAAGCGCGGCGGCGCGGAAAAACATATTTACGGTCGCTTCGTAACCGCCGGTTGCGTAATTGACGGGTACGCTTTCTTGTATGCAACCGCGTTTTCCCGTATGATCGGGTCATCACGAAACAGGAGGATTTGATCATGATACTCGCAGATAAGATTATCGACCTAAGGAAAAAGAACGGCTGGTCACAGGAGGAGCTGGCGGAAAAGCTGGGGGTGAGCCGCCAGTCTGTTTCAAAATGGGAAAGCGCACAGTCTATTCCGGATATGGGCAAAATACTGCGGCTGTCCGAACTGTTCGGAGTAAGCACGGACTATCTGATGAAGGATGAGCTTGAAGCCGTTGAAGCAGTTGCTGTTCCGGAAACAGACAGCGTTGCAAAAACCGTATCTATGGAAGAGGCGTCCGCATTCCTTCAGCAGAAGACACAGAATGCCGGCAGAGTCGCTCTGGGCGTTTTCCTCTGCATACTTTCGCCCGTTCTGCTGATATTGCTCGGCGGCGCGCAGGAATACGGCAAGCTCGCCCTCACGGAAAATCAGGCGGGCGGGCTCGGTCTGATCGCGCTGTGTCTGCTGATCGGCTGCGCGGTCGCCCTGTTTGTGGTTTCCGGACTTCGAATCAGCAGATATGAGTACTTGGAGAAGGAGCCGATAGACACGCTTTACGGCATCAGCGGCATGGTGAACGAGCGCAGGGAACGTTTTCGCCCTGTTTATGCGCGTCAGCTTACCATAGGCATCGTGCTCTGCGTTCTGGCTACGGTCCCGATAGGTATCAGCCTGCTTTTCGGCGGCGACGACGAGTTTATTCATGTCGTCGCGACAGCGAGTTTGCTTGCGCTCATAGCCTTCGGGGTAATGCTGATCGTTCGCGCTTCGGTAGTATGGAGCGGATTTCAGATTCTTTTGGAGGAGGGCGACTATACCAGAGAGGCAAAGGAAGAGCAAAAGGCAAACGCGAATTTTGCCGGTATCTACTGGCTTACAGTAACGGCGGTCTATCTGGCGTGGAGCTTCTATACAGACAATTGGGAGCGCACCTGGATCATATGGCCTGTTACCGCGGTCGCATACGGCGTCGTGTTTGCCATAGCGAAAGCTCTCAAAAGAAAAAACGGATAAAACAAGCGCCCCTTTGAGGGCGCTTGTTTTTTATGGCGGCGTATATTAAGCGCCGGCAATTCACCATTGACATTGTGTTTAGAATGATGTAAACTAATATTCGATATTAGATACAAGGGGGCATACGCATTGTTCAAGGTAATGACAGACACCTCGGCAAATCTGCCTACAGAGCTTGCCGAGAGGCACGATATAACCGTTATCCCGTTTTCATATTTTGTAAACGGAGAACGACACACCAGCCTTGAAACCGAAAATTTCGACGGTGAGAGCTTCTACGCCGCCATGCGCTCCGGCGCGGATGTGACTACATCGCAGATAAATCCTCATCAGTACATAGAGGCGATGCGCCCCGTTCTGGAAAATGGCAGAGATATCCTCTTTGTCGGGATGTCCTCCGGCGTAAGCGGGGCATATAGCTGCGCGGAGATAGCGGCGGAGGAGCTTCGCCCCGATTATCCGGAGCGCAAGATCCGCCTTGTGGACACGCTCGGCGCTTCTCTCGGAGAGGGGCTGCTCGTCCTGCGCGCGGTGCGCGACAAGGTGGCAGGGCTGTCTTTGGACGACGTATATAATAAGCTCATGGACTTGCGCCACCGTCTGTGCAACATCTTCACGGTGGACGATTTGAAATATCTGCGAAAGGGCGGCAGGCTCTCGAATTTTTCCTTTATTGTCGGCACACTGCTGCAAATAAAGCCGCTTCTAAAGGGGAACGAGGAGGGGAAGATCGTCGCATTTGCCAAGCTGCGCGGCAGGAAAAAGGCGTTGGAGGAGCTTGCAAACCGGTATGACGAGTATGTCGTCGGCGCAGATGAGCAGACCGTGGGAATCGCACACGCGGACTGCCCGGAGGACGCGGCGCGCCTTGCGGAGCTTTTGCGCCGCAACAACCCGCCGAAGGATATTTTGACCGTCGGGTACGAGCCTGTTACGGGCTCCCATGTCGGACCCGGAACTCTGGCGCTGTTTTTTGAGGCGAGAGAGGGCTGCAGGGCGATGTGAACGCCGGCGCGAAATATCGTTACGACAGCGGTATTCCGATATAAAAAACCTAAAATCAGCGACATTATTGTACAAGCGCCCGCGGAAATGGGCGCTTGTTTATTATTTGTTTACATTCTAATTGTTGAAATATCCAATTTTACATTATATAATATACAAATGTTATACAAAATATCCATAATTCGGCATTAAGCAAACAAATCAAATTAAATAAATTTTTAAGGAGGTGCCTATGGAATTACAGATTCAAGATCTCGTTACCTCTATCCGCAGAGAGGGACTTGACGCGGCAAAGGTCGAAGCGGAATCTATTATTTCAGAAGCAAAAAAGAAGGCGGAGTCGATAGTAAGCGGCGCAAAAACCGAGGCGCAGCAGTATAAAGACTCTGCTGAAAAAGAGATCGCCATTCTCAAGGAAAGCGCCCGTGTCGGCGCGGAGCAGGCGAAGCGCGACGCCGTATTGGCTTTCGAGACGGAGATAAAAGCCGTCTTTGAGAGAATACTGGCGTCCGGCGTCCGTAAGGAGCTCAGCGGCGAAGGACTCGGCAAGCTGATACGCGCCGCCGTATCCGGAGAAAATCTCGCGGACTATGCGGCTGAGGTCGCGGAAGTTACCGAGGAGCTTAAAAAAGAGCTTGCGGACGAAATCAAAAACGGACTCGAGATCAGACCGGCGAAAAACGTACAGCACGGATTCCGCTTGGCTTCAAAGGACGGCTCTGGCTACTTTGACTGCTCGGAGGACGGGATAATGGAGATGCTGACGCCCTACTTCAGAGAGCCGGATTTCCGGTAACAGAAGGAGGCGGCTATGGCTTCATATCATTATCTGACGGCAAGCCTGCCGGAAGTGAGAGCTGACGGGGATATGCCCCTTACATACAAAGAGTTCCTAAAGCTCTGTCAATCCAATGTCAGTGAGAAGGAATACGCGCTTTTGGAGAGCCTTACCCTCGATTCAACGGAGGGTCCGCTCATAGAGGACTGGGCGAAATTCTATGGCATGCTGACGAAGGAGCTGAATTATCAGCGAAGCATTAGTCTCGGCAAAAGCTGTTCCTCGGCTTACGACAAGGACGGGCTTATTTCGCAGGTCGTCGCGTCCGCGCTCGCCGCGAAAAATCCGCTTGAGGCGGAGCGCATACTTCTAGAATACGAGTTCGGACAGCTCGATCAGCTTGTGGGACTGCACATGTTCGACAGCCATGTGCTGTTCGGATACGCCTTAAAACTTAAATTATTGGAGCGCCTCACGAGTTTTGAGCAGACCCGTGGGAAAGAGGAATTTCAAGGTCTGTTTGAAGAATTGCAGCGGCGCGTATATAGTTTGTAATGGGAGTGTTATATGAATATAGCAACAGGATATGTGACCGGAGTCAACGGAAACCTCATAAAAGTCGGTTTCGATGGCTCTGTGCGCAAAAATGAA
>JAFWVB010000061.1 GCA_017518445.1 Oscillospiraceae bacterium
GATCGGCAAACGTTACCGCGAGCTCCTGCTTTTTGTGCGCGGTCGCCTTGTCGAGGCACACTGTCTCGAGGTAATTGTGCGCAAAATACAGTATCTCGCCTCCGGGCGTCTCATATACGCCGCGGCATTTCATGCCTACGAGGCGGTTTTCGACGATGTCCAAAAGCCCTATTCCGTTCGCGCCGCCGAGCTCGTTGAGCTTCAGTATTATCTCCTTCGCGCTCATCTTCTTGCCGTCGAGCGCGACAGGGACGCCCTGCTCGAAATCGAGCGTCAGATATGTCGGCTTATCCGGAGCCTGGAGCGGCGATACGCACATCTCCAAAAAGCCCGGCTTTTCGTAAAGCGGCTCGTTTCCGGTGTCCTCCAGATCGAGTCCCTCATGGCTCAAATGCCACATATTCTTGTCCTTGGAGTAGTTCGTCTCGCGCGTTATCTTAAGCGGTACGTTGTGCGCCTCGGCGTACTCGATCTCCTCCTCGCGGGATTTGATCTTCCACTCGCGCCACGGCGCTATGATCTTCATGTCCGGCGCAAAGCGCTTTATCGCGAGCTCAAATCGCACCTGATCGTTGCCCTTGCCGGTGCAGCCGTGGCAAATCGCGTCCGCGCCCTCGTCTATCGCGATCTCCGCGAGGCGCTTTGCGATTATCGGGCGTGCAAGGGATGTGCCGAGCGGGTATTCCTCATACTTTGCCCCCGCCTTGACCGTAGGGATGATGTAATCGTTAACGAATTCCTCCGTCAGATCCTCGACATACAGCTTCGACGCGCCTGTTTTGAGCGCCTTTTCCTCAAGCCCCTCGAGCTCGTCCGCCTGTCCGACGTTGCCGGAGACCGCGATGACCTCGCAGTTATTGTAATTCTCCTTGAGCCACGGGATTATTACCGAGGTATCGAGTCCGCCGGAATAAGCTAAAACGACCTTTTTGATTTTTTTCTTGTTCATGTCCGCATCTCCTTATTTGCATATAAATACATTATTTTTGATAGTTTATGCATTTATATTAACCCATTTCAAATAAATATGCAAGTAGTTTTTGCCTAAAATATGCGATTTGTAGGATTGCACAAGCGCGCCGGCAAAAGGCGACGCAAATTGAATAATATTTATATTGATACAGCGCATTTAACACTCAAACGGAGATCTCGGCGGTAAAAATGAAAAATTTTTGCACAATCACCGGTAAATCCGTCATTTGACACAGCGGCGGCGGGATATTATAATCAACTGTGTATCGGCGCTGTATCTCAGCGTCCAAAACTCCGATTTTACGGGAGGCTTTATTTATGGATTTCGATGTTATAATAGTCGGCGCGGGACCCGGCGGCATATTTGCGGCGTATGAGCTTAAACGGCTCAATGCCGAGCTGCGCGTCGCGGTGTTTGAGACGGGGCATCCGCTCGAGCGGCGCGTATGTCCGATAGACGGCGAGAAGATAAAAAAATGCATAAGCTGCGACGTCTGCTCGATAATGTCCGGCTTCGGCGGCGCCGGCGCGTTTTCGGACGGCAAATACAATATCACAAACGATTTCGGCGGCAGTCTGCACGCGCACATCGGCAAAAGCAAGGCGATAAAGCTGATGAAATACGTGGACGAGCTGAATATGGAGCACGGCGGCGCGGGGACTAAGATGTACTCTACCTCCGGTACGTCCATAAGAAAGCTCTGCCTTCAGAACAAGCTCACCCTGCTCGACGCGCAGGTGCGTCACCTCGGCACGGATATAAACCACCTCGTGCTTCAGAATTTTTATAACGAGCTCAAGGACGAGGTCGAATTTTTCTTCGACACTCCTGTAACGGACGTGGCGGCGGAAGACGGCGCGTTCCGCGTCGTGACGGAAAAGGGCGAATACACCTGTAAAAAGTGTATAATCTCCGTCGGCAGGAGCGGCAGCAAATGGATGGAGAGCCTCTGCGGCAGGCTCGGCATACCGACGAAATCAAACCGTGTCGACATCGGCGTGAGAGTCGAGATTCCCGCGGAGATATTTTCAAACCTCACCGACGAGCTTTATGAGAGCAAGATAGTCTACCGCACGGAAAAATTCGAGGACAGTGTCCGCACGTTCTGCATGAACCCGAACGGTATTGTGGTAAACGAGAACACGAACGGCATAATCACCGTCAACGGGCACAGCTATGAGGACTCGAGCCGCAAAACGAACAATACAAACTTCGCCCTGCTCGTCTCAAAGCATTTTTCGGAGCCGTTCAAGGACAGCAACGGCTACGGAGAGAGCATAGCGCGCCTTTCAAATATGCTCGGCGGCGGAGTAATTGTACAAAGGTTCGGAGATCTCATACGCGGCAGACGAAGCACCGAAAAGCGCATAGAGGAGAGCACAGTCACGCCGACGCTCTCCGCGACTCCCGGTGATTTGAGCCTCGTTTTGCCGAAGCGCATACTCGACGGCATAATCGAGATGATCTACGCGCTCGACAAGGTCGCTCCGGGCACGGCTAACGACGACACGCTTCTCTACGGCGTCGAGGTCAAATTTTACAATATGGAAGTGGATATCGACGAAAATCTTGAGAGCCGCGTCAAGGGGCTGTATGTAATCGGCGACGGCAGCGGCGTCACCCATTCGCTGTCCCACGCCTCGGCAAGCGGCGTCTACGTCGCAAGGCAGATCGCGGAATGATAAGGAGGCCCAAGTATGTATTATGACGAATACGGCAGCAGGGAGCTGCCAACGGTGATTCTACTGCACGGCGCGTTTTTCGTTGACACATACGCAAGGCAATACTCGCTTCAGGACAGATTTCATTTGGTCGTGCCGCACATAATGGGCTTTGGCAAGGCGGCGGGCGAGACCTTTGACACGGAGGAGGCGACGCGCTCGCTGTAAGACTCGCGTGCTGGCGCTGGCGGGCGGGAAAGAGGCGGACGATATCCAAAACAGCGTGAAGCGCATGGCGGAGATAAACAGCGGATGCGAGTGCCACATCTGGAAAGAGGCAAGACACAACATACCGACCGCCTTTGCAAAGCGGTTTAACAAAACGGTCTGCTCATTTTTCGCCGCCGATAGCTAACTGCTATCGCCCGTCTTCAAATTCACCAAAAACAGAGAAAAGAGGAATACATGGGAAAAATGACAGCCTTCTGCGGGCTTGACTGTGAAAAATGCGACGCGTATATAGCGACGGTAAACGACGATGAAAAGCTGCGCGAAAAGACCGCAAAGCTGTGGTCGGAGCTTAACAACGCGCCCATCCTTCCGGAGCATATAAACTGCGGTGGCTGCCGCACAAACGGCGTAAAGACAGTTTACTGCGAGAGCATCTGCGCCGTCCGCAAATGCGCGCTCGCAAAAGGCGTGACGACATGCGGCGAATGCGCCGACTTTGAAAATTGCGAAATACTTGCACCTATTCTCGCAAACAGCCCGTCGGCGCTCAAGAATTTGCGCGGCATATCCGCGCCGCGTGACGGTACATCAATATATCAATGAAAGAAATGAACGAAAAAAGCTATCGCCGCACAGTCCGCGTCACCGCCGTAATATTTTTCATCATCATAATAGTCCCGCTTTTTCTTATCCTGCGGTTTCATATCCGCCATACCTTTTCAGCCTCCAAATGGGAAAAATATCCCGAAAAAAGGCGGCTGATCGTGTCGGATATGCTTGAAAAGCACCCGCTCGTCGGCATGAGCGAGGATGAGGTTGTCGCCCTTTTGGGCGAGGAGGACGGCGGCCATAAAACGGGCTTCAAAATAAGCAAAACCTATTATCCGCCGGATTCGACGCTGGTATATTATCTGGGGCGCGACCGGTTGGAGTACGTCTGGCTCATTGTCTCTCTTGAGAACAGTAATGTATGCGCGGTGGAGGTGGACGTCACATAAATTTGATTTTTTCATCGGGAGGGAGCAACATGAAACATTTAAAAATCTCATATCTTGCTTGTATGCTCGCCGCGATATACCTTTTGAAATGAGGAAAAGAAAAAATGATTAAAAGTATTATCTATGTTTTAGTGGGTATTCTTACAGCGTTGATCGGGTGGATAGTATCCGGAACTTTAGGTGTAATTTTATATAGCGGTAACGATATGGACATACAGGTTATCGGCGGATGGGCTATGTACTTATGCATCGTTATCGTCGTGTGTACCGGCTTGATGCTGTCGAAAACTAAAAAAGACTGATGTTCACTTAAATAAAGGCGGAACGCCGAAAATAAGCCCGCGTCACATACAAAAAAGCACCGTCCTGCCGGACGGTGCTTTCAAATTTACGCGCATTATTTCAGATCCTTTATCTCCTCGAGCGACTTGTAATCGCCGAGCAGCACGAGCGTCGTGTCGCTCTGCACGATATGGTTTCCTCCGGGGGAAACGGTTACGGTTTCGCCCCGCTTTTCCGCGATGACCGTCGCGCCGAATTTTTCGCGTATATTCAGCTCTTTCAGGGTCTTTCCGCCCCACGACGCGGGCGCGGTGTATTCGATTATACCGTAATCGTCCGACAGCTCGATATATTCGAGTATGTTCGGCACGGCGAGCGAGCCGGCGACCTTGTCCGCGACGACAAATTCCGGTATTATGACTTGGTCTGCGCCGAGCTTTTTGAGTATCTCGCCGTGCGTATCGTCGTGCGCCTTGCAGATTATATGCGGCACGCCGAGCGATTTCAAATTCATCGTTATCAGCACCGACGCCGCCAAATTCGAGCCGATGCCGACGATGACGCAGTCGCAGTCCGCGACGCCGACCGCCTTCATCACGTTTTTGTTCTTCGCGTCTCCGGCGACGGACTTCGTCACGCTGTCCGCGATCTGATTTGCAAGATTTTCGTTTATGTCCACGGCGATAACGTCCTCGCCGTGCGCGTAAAGACTGGTCGCCATGCGCGTTCCGAATCTGCCGAGACCTATAACGGCGTATGATTTCATCTGAAAACCTCCTTATCCTATCTGCACGCTCGTCTGCGCGTATTTGAAATCCTCAGTGCCTCCGGCGCGCATAAAGCCGAGGCTTATCGTAAGTATCCCGACGCGCCCGAAGTACATATAGAGCATAATAAGTATTTTCGCCGGAAGGCTGAGCGACGCGGTAACGCCGGTCGTCAGCCCGACGGTGGCGAGCGCTGACACCGCCTCATACAGACTGTCCGTAAAGCCTACGGGCGAGGTCGCGCATATCACCACTGCGCCGAAAAACGCGAGTATGATTACAACGCCGAACAGCGTCATGGCGTCGAGAATGTGCTTTCGCGGAATCGTGCGGCTGAACACGTTTACCGACGGTTTTCCGCGCATTCTCGACCACAAAAACAACAAAAGCACCACAAATGTGACCGTTTTCAGACCACCTGCCGTAGAGCCGGAGCTTCCGCCTATGAGCATGAGAAACACCGTCGCTGCCTTGCCGCTGTCCGTTAAAAGCCCCTGATCGATCGCGGCAAAGCCTGCGGTTCTTGAGGTTGCGGACTGGAAAAACGCGGCGACCACTCTCTGCGGAGTCGTCATCGCGCCGAGCGTCGCGGGATTTTTCCACTCAAAAAGACAGAAAAGAATCGTCCCGCCGATCAAAAGCGCGCCTGTCGTTATCAGCAC
>JAFWVB010000062.1 GCA_017518445.1 Oscillospiraceae bacterium
ACCCGCCCGTCTATCCGGCGGCTGACCCAAAGCCGGAGCTGAATACTGCGGATCACTATGCCTATATAATCGGCTATCCCGGCGGAGAGGTGAAGCCAAACGTCGATATTACACGTGCAGAGACCGCGACGATCTTCTTCCGTATGCTCACCGATGAAAGCCGCGACGCGGTGTGGAGCACTAAAAACAGCTTCACCGATGTGAATGAGGGCGATTGGTTTAACAACGCCGTCTCCACTATGGAGAACAGCGGAATTATCAAAGGCTATCCGGACGGCACGTTCAAGCCGAACGCGCCGATAACGAGAGCCGAATTTGCGGCAATTGCCGCCCGCTTCGACAAAAATCCGGCAAGCGGCGAGGCGGCGTTCAGCGACACTGAAAATCACTGGGCGGCTGATGAGATAAGCAAGGCTGCGCGCAACGGCTGGGTCAACGGCTATGAGGACGGTACGTTCAGACCGGATAAGTATATAACAAGAGCCGAGGCGATGACGCTTCTCAACCGCGTGCTTCAGCGCAATCCGAGGTCGGAGAGCGATCTTATAAGCGGCATGAGGACGTGGATCGATAACCCCTCCGATAAGTGGTATTATCTCGCGGTGCAGGAGGCGACGAACAGCCACGAATATACCCGCAATGCCGACGGCAGTGAGACATGGGTAAGGCTGACGACCGAACCGGATTGGTCGAGATACGAGTAAAAACATATAAAAAGCATTTAAAACAGGGCGCACGGTCGTGCGCCCTGTTAAAATAAAAAATCAGCCGAAGTTTTTCGGCTGATTTTTTTATCGTGTTTTGACTGCCGCGAGGCTTACGCCTTTTTTGCCTTCTCCGCCTTGAAAGCCTCGATAAGCAACGGGGTGACCTTGAACAGATCGCCGCAGATGCCGTAATCGGCGACCTCGAAGATCGGCGCGTCGGCGTTTTTGTTGACAGCAATTATAAGCTCTGAATCCTGCATACCAGCCTTGTGCTGAATAGCGCCGGAGATGCCGAGGGCGACATAGATCTTCGGGTGGACGGTCTTTCCGGTCTGTCCGACCTGGTGGTCAGCGGTAATCCAGCCGGCGTCCACGCAGGCGCGGGAGGAGCCGACGACGCCGCCGAGCACCTCGGCAAGCTCTTCAGCGAGCTTAATGCCCTTTTCAACGTCCTTTGAGATGCCGCGGCCGACTGATACGATGACCTCGGCGCCGATGAGATCGACGAGCTTTTTGGAGGCCTTGACGATCTCGAGTATCTCGGTCTTGATATCAGAGGCGTCGAGCTTGAATTCGGGGTGCAGTATTTCGACCGACTCCGCTTTCGCGGCGTCGAAATCGCGGCGCTTCATAACGCCGGGGCGAACTGTCGCCATTGCGGGGCGGAAGCGCGGGCAGACGATGGTAGCCATCAGGTGACCGCCGAAAGCGGGGCGCGTCATCTTGAGGTTTGTTTTTACGTCGAACAGCTTGCTGTCGAAGTTCATGCCCTCAACGTCGAGGGAAGAGCCGGTGCGGAGGTATTCGATATAGCCGTCAAGATCGACGTCGAGATGCGTGCAGTCTGCGCAGAGACCGGTGTGCAGTCTCGCGGCGCAGCGCGGAGCGAGGTCGCGTCCGATGTTTGACGCGCCGAACAGGAAGATGTCGGGCTTGAATTCCTCGACCGCGTCGGAGATGACCTTTGTATAAGCGTCGGTCGTGTACTCCTTGAGCAGGGGGCTGTTGTATACGAGCACCTTGTCTGCGCCGTAGCCGCCGAGCTGTTTTGCGATACCGTCGACGTTATCGCCGAGGAGAATGCCGTAAAGCTCGACGCCGAGCTCGTCGGCGAGCTTTCTGCCCTCGGAGATAAGCTCAAAGGTGGTGGGCATCATGACGCCCTGGCGCTGTTCGCAGAATACCCAGACGTTTTTGAAAGCGGAAATATCGGTGTTGTTGAAAGCCATTTTATTTCTCTCCTTCCACTTATATGATGTGCTTTGCGGCGAGCGTCGCCGCAAGAGCCTCTGCGGTTTCCTTGCCGTCGCCCTCGAGCATTACTCCCACGCCCTTTTGAGGAGGAGTGAAAGATTTATAGATGTTGGTGGGCGAACCCTTGAGACCGATGGTGTCAAGCTCTATAAGCGGCTCGTCCTTGAGCGCGTCGAAGTCGAGGATCGTCAGCGGCTTTGAATAGCACTCCATAATGCCGGAAACGCTCATATATCTGGGCGTGTTAAGCTCTTTAATGCAGGTGAGAAGGCAGGGGGTCTTGACCTTGATGGTCATGTAGCCGTCCTCAAGCATACGCTTTACAACGACGTCCTTGCCGTCCTTTTTGATATCCGCGACGTATGTGACCTGCGGGATTTCAAGCTTATCCGCGATCTGAGGACCGACCTGCGCGGTGTCGCCGTCGATAGCCTGACGCCCGCAGAAAACGATGTCCTCCTCGTCAAGACCGACGTGGTTTATAGCCGCCGCGATGATCTGCGACGTGGCGAACGTGTCGCTTCCGCCGAACTCTCTGCCGGAGATGAGGATCGCCTCGTCCGCGCCCATTGCGATGAGCTGACGGAGCATACCCTCAGCCGGAGGGGGTCCCATGGATACGGCGATGACCTTGCAGCCCGTCGCGTCCTTGAGCTGGAGAGCCGCCTCCATAGCGTTCAAATCGTCGGGGTTTGTTATGGTATCCATAGAGGCGCGGTTAAGCGTGCCGTCCTCATTGACGGCGACCTTGCCGGAGGTGTCCGGAACCTGCTTTACGCATACATAAATTTTCATAACTCTGTACCTCCTTATTACTTAACGCCGAGTCCAGCGGCGATGACCATACGCTGTACTTCAGATGTGCCTTCATAGATCTCCGTTATCTTGGCGTCTCGCATCATGCGCTCTACCGGGTATTCACGTGTATAGCCGTAACCGCCGAAGAGCTGCACCGCGCGGCGGGTGACGTCGCTCGCCGCCTCTGCGGCGAAGAGCTTTGCCATCGCGGCGTCCATCGAATACGGAACGTGCTTTTGCTTTTTGTCGGCGGCGGAGTAGACGAGGAATTGTGCCGCCTGCATTCTCGTGTGCATATCTGCGATCTGGAACTGGGTGTTCTGGAACTGGGAGATGCGCTTTCCGAACTGGACGCGCTCCTGCGTGTATTTGATGACTTCGTTTACCGCGCCCTCTCCGATACCGAGAGCCTGCGCCGCGATGCCTATACGTCCGCCGTCAAGCGTCGCCATCGCGATATTGAAGCCCTTGCCCTGCTTGCCGAGGAGACGGTCCTTCGGGATAACGCAGTCCTCCATGATAAGCTCGCAGGTGGAGGAGCCGCGGATGCCCATCTTCTTCTCGTGCTTGCCGACGGAAAAGCCCTTGTCGGTGCGCTCGACGATGAAGGCGGAGATCTCCTTGATCTTGCGTCCGCGCTTTTCTACGACGCCTGTGACTGCGAAAATCACAAACACGTTTGCAAAGCCCGCGTTGGTGATGAAGATTTTGGAGCCGTTGAGGATCCAGTTTTCACCGCTCTCATCGAGAACGGCGGTCGTCTGCTGACCCTGCGCGTCTGTTCCGGCGCCGGGCTCGGTCAGACCGAAAGCGCCGATCCACTCGCCCTTGCAGAGCTTCGGCAGATACTTTTTCTTCTGCTCCTCCGTGCCGTTTTCAAATATCGGCGCGCAGCAGAGAGAGGTGTGCGCGGAAACGATGACGCCCGTGGTTCCGCATACTTTGCTCAGCTCCTCCACAGCCATGACGTATGAGAGAACGTCGGCTCCGGCGCCGCCGTACTCCTTTGGGAAATAAATTCCCAGCATACCGAGCTTCGCCATCTTTTCGACGGTTTCGGCAGGGAAGCGCTCTTCCTCGTCAACTTCCTGTGCGAGCGGTTTTACCTCTGTCTCGGCAAAATCGCGGTACATTTGGCGAAGAAGCTGGTGCTCTTTGGAAAGTGCAAAATCCATAAATTTTTCCTCCTGTTTCTAAAACAATAGTTGGTTAATCGTTGCGAAACCTGATAGGTGAAAAATGTTCATGTTTTTATAATACATAATTGTCTAATAAAAATCAATACGTTAAAATGCTGATTTTAAGACGCTTTTTTTGTTGATATAGCAGGATTGAAATGGGGTGCGGAGATGAAGGATAAGTGTGAATTTATCATTGTTGCTTAATTTATGCGCTTATGATACAATAAAAATACCAGATGCAAGGGAGAAAATCGTTATGATGGTTACAACAAAGGGCAGATACGCACTGCGCGTAATGCTCGATTTAGCGGACAATATGGGCGGCGAATATATCACGCTCAAGGACATAGCCGACAGGCAGGAGATATCGGAAAAATATCTGGAGAGCATTATCGCCGCATTGAGCAAGGCGGGGTTCGTGTCGTCGCTTCGCGGAAAGGGCGGCGGATACAAGCTCACGAAAAAGCCGGAGGAGTACACGGTCGGCGCAATTTTGCGCCTCGTCGAGGGGAGCATTGCGCCGGTCTCGTGCGTCGAAAAATCGCCGCGCGGCTGCAATAAGGAGAACGCCTGCCGCGCGCTCCCGCTTTGGCAGGGGCTAGAAAAGGTCATAGACGACTATCTTGAGAGTAAAACGCTGGCTGATATTATGTAAACTTTGTTTCAGCGTTGTTACATATTCGCCCCGCGGGGTAACTTTTCTTTTATTTTTACGCGCTCCGCTGGGGTGACTTTTCTGATATGCGGCGAAGGGGACGCAAACTCTTTTTCTGCTTGTCCAGAAAAAGAGTAGGAAAAAGAGGACAAATAAGGGGAAGGGATTTCGATTTCCCTGACGGCTTCGCCTGTCGCCGGACATTTATGCTCGCATCAATGTCATTACCCGAAAAGGCAAAGCCTTTTCGGACGGCGACCGATCAAACGCGAGGCGGG
>JAFWVB010000063.1 GCA_017518445.1 Oscillospiraceae bacterium
CTTGAATATAATAGCATTTCAGCGGCGGCTTGTCAACAAATTTTACGCAAATTATTTCTTTCCTTTGAATATCCTCGCGCGAAACAGGACGACATTCAGCACGACGAATGCGACCACGATAATGCCGAGCGTGATATACGCGTTTACGTCGCCCTTGGGCGCGTATGACGCGAGCAGCATGAGCGGAAAACCGAAAACGATCGCCGGAAAGTTCTGATAGACGAGGTTTTCTGACGCCGGCGTTTCAAAATTCGGGTCGATTTCGCGCAGAAGTATAACGCCCGTGCTCGCCGTACCCGTTAGCATGCCGAACGAGGCGAGAAACTGCTCGTGCGGATATTTGGGAAATAAGCGGAAACAGACGAAATGGTCGTAATAATATGTCGAGAGAGCGCCGACAATACCCATTATCGCAAGCACGAGCCAGTAATCCTTTATGAGATCGATCTGTATAGCGCCGATGCCCGCGACTATCATTATATCGAACGCAAAGCCGCCGATGCGGTTTAATAGGAAGTTGTTTATATAGTCGCGCTTCATTATTTTTTTATTCATCAAAAGGCTCATTACCGCCTTTATCACCACGGCGACGAGCGCGCCGAAAAGGAAATTAAAGCCGAATATCGTCGAGCGCATACCGTCCCCGACGAGCGAGCCGAGGCACGCCATGAGAACGTACGTTATCGCGTATGAAACGGCGACGAGCGCGATCTGTATCGTTATCTTGTCTATCGACTCGACCATCGGGATCTCGCCTTCGTCCTCGACCTTTTCACGGTTGAGGACATTTTTTTCGACACGGATATTAAGGTTTCCGCGTTTTTTCTGTATGCCGAGGTAGATGACGCCGCAGATGCTCGCGCTCAAAAATCCGAGAGCCGCGACGGTTAGCCCGAAGCTCTTTCCGCCGACAAAGCCGTATCCCTCGTAAATAGAGCCGTAATTGAGCGCCTGTCCCGTGCCCTGCCCGTATCCGAAGGCAAGTAAAATTCCAGACGCCTTAAGAAGACGCGGGATAGCAAACGACGCCGCGATGGTAATGATAAGACCGAGAGCCGCCTGCATGAGATAAGTGTTCACCGTCAGAAGCCCTGTGTTGAACACCTCCGCCGCGCGGTCTTTGCCCGCCTTTTTCTTCGCTTTGCGAAGCGTCATGGCGATAAAGCCGACCGCGAGGCAGTGATATGTCAGTATCTCGAGCGACTCTATGCCGCTTCGTTCCGAGCTGGAGCTGAAGATAGGCAGATTGAAGATATATTCTCCCCGCGCCGATTTGAATACCACCGACACCGCGAGCAGCAAAATACCACCGAGCACAGAAACGGGGATAAGCGAGCTTTTCAGAAATCTGACCTTCTGCTTGATGACCGTAGCTATCAGCAGGCTCGCAAGAATGAGCGTGAATTGAAGTACCGGAGACCAGACTCCGGCGTCGAAAAAGCTTGCGCCTGTGGACATTTCATCCCACCCTTTCGCACGCCCGACTATGCGGGCGGAAAATAGTTCACTGCTCGTCTCTGTCCGAAAGCAGTCTGTCGAGCAGAAGTATATACAGAAATCCGGAAAACGCGCGGTCTTTGCCGCCGATCTGGTAGTATTTCCCGTCCTTCGTCGTGATAAGAAGCTGACCGCGGCCTATGAGGTCGTATCGGCTGAGGTCTAAGAGCGCAATGAATGTGTTGCCGACGGAGATACTTTCCGGTGTGAGGAGCAGCTCTCCGCTGTCGATAAGAGTCTCCGTGTGACCTCCTCCAATCTCGATAAGCTGCTGTCCCGGGTCGCGGCAAATGGGCATTTTCGGCTCCGGTATCGGCATATTTTCGATCTCTCGCTTTTCCCACTCGTCCCATTCGGTCACGGTGCGGAAATCAAACCCCTCGCCGGAGATCTCTCCGTATTCGTCATACGTCCCGCGAAGTCCGCAGTCGCAGAAAAACTCGTCCCCGCGGCTTTTTATCGAATTGAGCGACCCGCATTTCGGGCATTTTACAAGCTCCAATTCGATGCCCTCCGCGAGAGCCTTCCCTCGGTAGGCTATACGCCGCTCGGCGTTTTCAGCGTATGCGTCCACGAAAATATCGGCGTTTATGCGCGCATCAAGCTCGTCGTCGGACATTGCTTTGAGAGCTTCGGGCGAGTATATGTTTGCGACATCACACCATATCCTGCCGCGCCTTGCCGTCCTGCTCCACCGCGGGCTTGACAGAAAGCCGCCGTGTATTCGGAACGTGACGAGCTTCACGCCGAGCATTTTTACGACAGACGCCGTCGCACGCGGTATTTTTCTGCTTGCGCCGCAGGCATTGCGCTCCCCCTCTGCGAATAGGCAGACATTGTGTCCCGCCTTGAGGCGTTTTTTCATTTTGATAACCGTCGCCGCGCCGACCGTCGCCTTCGGTCTGATTATCGGGTCAAAGAAAAATTTCAGAAGCCGAGAGCCGAGACCCGCGCGCATCGAGTGCTCCGACGCGACGAAATACATGTGAGGTCTGAAATTCTGCGCAACGAAAAACATATCGTAAAGCGTTACATGGTTTGAAATGACGAGAAACGGACCCTCGAAATCGGCGGGACGTTCCGCACGACTGTTAAATTTAATCCTGCAAAAAATATCGACCGGCCGCTTTATGAGCGAGTAGAATATTTTATGCAGTTTTTCCGCCGAGCTCATATAGCGTCACCGCCCCAAAATACAATTTTAAAAATTATATCACACGAAACGGTTTTGTTCACTATTTTTTCAAAAATTTTTACCGTTTTTATCTGCGCGGAGCAAAAACGCTTTTTGACTTGCGTTTGACGCGGCGATGTGTTAAAATACAGCACGGCAACGCGCCTGTGATGGAATTGGCAGACATGCGAGATTTAGGTTCTCGTGCCGAGAGGCGTGGGGGTTCAAGTCCCTTCAGGCGCACCAGAAACGGGGAAATCCGAACGGGATTTCCCCGTTTGCCGTTTTACAGCAAAAATAATTGGTTGTTGTAGACAAGCGCAGGTTTATACTATATAATAATCGTAACGCTGTTAATAATGGCGCAACAAATTGTATGTAATGAAAGGAGTTATTTGTATGAGGAAAAAAGCAGGTAAATTATTGAGCGTAGTCCTCGTTCTGGCGATGGTCGCGGGGCTGCTCTCAACGGCGGTTTTCGCTGCGCCGATCACCTTTACCGACGTAAAGGAAGGCTCTTGGTACTACAATGATGTGCAGAAGGCGGTCGATACGGGACTTATAAACGGCTATCCCGACAACACCTTCGGACCGGACAAGAACATGACCTATGCCGAGGCGATAAAGCTCGCGGCTGTCATGCACAAGCTCGCTGCCTCGGGAAGCGCCGAGTTTGAGACCGGTTCGCCGTGGTACAAGCCCTATGCGGACTACGCCAAAGAAGCGGGCATAATTTCAAAGGATTATGACTGGAACAAGAATGCCACGCGCGCGGGTTACATGGAGATATTCGCTAACGCCATTCCCGAAAAACCTACTAATTCCGATATAAAGGCGCTTGAGAAAATCAACAACATTCCGGACAATTCTATACCCGACGTTTCGATGAGCCACCCGCAGGCGGCGTCGATATACAAGCTGTACCGCGCCGGAGTACTTCAGGGCAACAACGCGACGGAGCATCTGTGCAACCCCGATGCGAATATCAAGCGCAGCGAGGTCGCGGCTGTCCTCACGAGAATGATGAACGCGAGCGCGCGCATTTCCTTCTCTATGAGCGAGACGGACAAGCTGATAGGTCGTGTTGAGGACGGAAAACGCTATGTGAACGATGCTTTGAAGCTCAGCTTTAATAAGCCGGATAGCTGGATAATATTGAGCGATAAGGAGGTCCTCGAACTCTTTGGCGTCGTGACGGACATTATTACTGATAAATCTTTTGCGGAGGAATTTGAAAAGAAATTGGAAGCCGGCGACGTATCCTGCCTCTTCTACGCAAAATCCGCTGACTCAACTGCCAACACAAATATAACGGTTATGCGACTCTCCGGTCTTGAGGTTTTAATCGGAGAGGAGGAAATCGCGCTGGCTTCTAAGGAAGATGTTATAGCCGATTTTTCAAATATCGGTATTACCAACATCAGCGGCGATGTTTCAACCGTTAAGATAGGTGGGCAGGAGCATTTCGCGCTGAAGATTAAAGGATCATTGGGCGACTCGACTATATATTCCCACACGATCATGATAAGATCCGGCGTAAATTTGTTTATACTCAACATCACTACGCTGTCGCAGGAGGCGATGGACGATATCTACGCTTCGTGGCAGGCTGTGAAATAAAAATGATCTCTAAAACGGCGGCGCTGCTTTAGGAAAATGCTTCTTATGAAATATCCCCCCCCGCGCGTATTTTACCGCGCGGGGGCAATTTTACGCGATGTAAAATTAAGCCGCATATTCGTAAAAATCCTATTGACAATGCGCGCATAGCGTGATAACATGACTGTATTATAACATTTAATACAGTTTCGCTTGACAGCGCATAGTAAAATAGAAAAAGCGGTCAAAAATTACGTCTGTAACAATAAATTAACTAAATGTTAATATTTTGATGAGACCTTTTCGGCGCAAAATCCGTCATAATAGTGACGAAATAAATTTAAGCAGGTAAGTGTAATGGCAGGTATAGTTTTAGAAAACGTTTCAAAGACATATCCGGGCGGCGGCAAGGCGGTCATAGATTTTAACCTCGAGATCGCGGATAAGGAATTCGTTGTGCTCGTCGGACCGTCCGGCTGCGGCAAGTCGACGACGCTGCGCATGATCGCCGGACTGGAGGAGTGTACCTCCGGGCGCATATACATCGGCGGAGAGTGCATGAACGGCGTGGAGCCGAAGGACAGGGACATCGCGATGGTGTTCCAGAGCTACGCGCTCTACCGTCACATGACGGTCTATGACAACATGGCGTTCGGGCTGAAGATAAAAAAGGTCCCGAAAAAAGAGATCGACCGACGTGTGCGCGAGATAGCGGAGATACTCGGTCTTACCGATAAGCTCAAGAAAAAGCCCTCCGCCATGTCGGGCGGCGAATGTCAGCGTGTCGCGCTCGGGCGCGCTCTCGTAAGACAGCCGCGCGTATTCCTTTTTGACGAGCCGCTTTCAAATCTCGACGCGAAGCTGCGCACGCAGATGCGCTCCGAGATAATCCGCCTCCACGAGAATGTGCAGACCACCTTCGTATATGTCACACACGACCAGACGGAGGCGATGACGATGGGCGACAGGATAGTTGTTATGGACCACGGCGTCATACAGCAGGCGGCAAGTCCGCGCGAGATATACGACCGCCCCGCAAATATGTTCACGGCGGGCTTTATCGGCACTCCGCAGATAAATTTCTTCAAGGCAAACGAGATAGGCGCTTCCGGCTCGTCAGATGTGATCGTCGGCATAAGACCGGAGGATCTGCACCTCGCGCCGTGCGACGGCGCCGTTATCGGCAGCGGAAATGTGGAGTTTATCGAGCTTCTCGGCGCGTCCATGAACGTACACCTCTCAATGAACGGACATAACGTGATCATGACATGCCCGGTGGATAATTCGATAGCGCGCGGCAATACATATGAAATATGGGCTGAAAAGGGTAAAAGCCGTCTTTTTGACGCCTCGACAGGGCTCGCAATAGCTTCAAAAACGGAGGCGGAGGCATGAAGCTGTCAAGAAATAAAACGGCAGACGCAAAGGAAAGACGGGAGAATATCCGGCTCTCCGGAGAGGAGAGGCGCGCGCGCCGTCGCTCCGCGTATTTTCTCGCGCCGAGCGTACTCGGTGTTATGACATTTTTCATCGTCCCGTTCTGCGTGATAATTTTCTACGCCTTCGTTGACAACCCGATAAATAAGGAATTCGTCTTTTTCGACAATTTTGTCAACGTATGGAATAACGGCGCGTTCAGACGCGCAGCGACGAATACGCTCTCATTTTCCGCGCTCGCCGTTCCGCTCGCCGTCGTGCTTTCACTTGTTCTCGCATTGATACTCGAGGCGAAAATTCCGATGAAAAGCCGCTTTCGCACCTTCTTTTTAAGCCCCATGATGGTGCCGGTCGCGTCGATCGTCCTAATATGGCAGGTGGTTTTCCACTATAACGGCGCGCTGAACGCATGGCTCGGACCTCTCGGCGTAAATCAGATAGACTGGCTCAAATCGGAGTACAGCCATCTCGTCATAGTCCTGCTGTTTTTGTGGAAAAATCTCGGATATAACATGATCCTGTTCATGGCGGCGATCGCCAACATCCCGAAGGAGCCGGTCGAGGCGGCGAGCATCGACGGCGCGGGCAGGACGCGGATATTTTTCAGCATAAAGCTGCGGTACATATCGCCGTCGATCCTTTTTGTGACGATACTCTCGCTTATAAACTCCTTCAAGGTTTTCCGCGAGGTGTATCTGCTGACCGGAGATTACCCGTACGAGACGCTGTACCTCCTGCAGCATTTCATGAACAACACCTTCCAGAGCCTCGATTACCAGAAGCTCTCCGCGGCGGCGCTCATCATGTTCGCCGCGATGACGGTGATCATCGGACTGCTCTTTTTCGCTGAGAGCAGATTTGGAAAGGATGTGGAGAATTGACGGACAATATCAATGCCGCCATGCGTAAAAGGCGGCGTATCCACATCGCGAAGATCGCACTTTTGACCTTGTGGGCGGGCGTGTTCGCAGTGCTTTTCCTCATGCCGACGGTACTGACCATTTCAAACTCGTTCATGTCCTCGACCGAGATAACTGCAAACTACGGCTCGATATTCGCGGTCGGACAGGCGGGCGGGCGGCAGTTCATATCGGAGCGGGTAAACCTCAAATTCATACCCGACATGGTGACGTTCAAGCAGTACATAACCGTGCTTTTAAAAAGCCCGGATTACCTGTTCAAATTCTGGAACGCGGTCATTCTGACGTTACCGATCATGCTGCTTCAGGTGGCTGTCGCGGCTGTCGCGTCCTACGGCTTTGCGCGTTACAGCGGCAAATTCAGAACATTTCTGTTTTTCTCGTACATAATGATGATGCTCATGCCGTCGCAGGTGACGCTTGTCCCGAACTGGCTCGTATCCAAGTGGCTCGGCATCATCGATACGCGGTGGGCGGTCGTCCTGCCCGGCATATTCTCGCCGTTTTCGGTATTCATTTTAACGAAGAGCATGAAGCGCGTGCCGAAAAACATCATAGAGGCGGCGCGGCTCGACGGCGCGAACGAGTGGCAGATATTCACACGGGTGTGTATCCCGTCGTGCAAGGGCGCGCTGTATTCAGTGCTTATCCTTGTGTTCATCGACTATTGGAATATGGTCGAGCAGGTGCTTGTCCTGCTCACAAATCCCGACAAACAGCCGCTTTCGATTTTCCTGTCGCGGATAAACGCGGGCGAGATAAGTCTCGCGTTCGCCGTAGCGACGATATATATGGTTCCGCCGCTGCTCCTGTTCCTTCACGGAGAGGAACAGCTCGTTGAGGGCATAACATATTCCGGCGGACTAAAAAGTTAGGAGGACTTTCTCAATGCAGAATGAAAATATGACGGAAATCAAGGCTCCCGAGAAGAAGCGCTCTCGCAGGGAATGGGTCAAGACGGCGGCGATAATCTTTCTCGCCGTTCTGCTCGTACTCACATTCTTTTCGCAGACTATCATGAACTGGTCTCTGCCGGAGGTATCTGGAGAGTACGCGGGCTGGGGCGAGATAAACACCAGCATCCGCGGCAGCGGAACGGTCGAGGCGAATATGGCGTACAATATTAAAATCGACTCGACGCGCGAGATAAAATCCGTACTCGTAAAAAAGGGCGACCATATAGAGGCGGGACAGGCGATATTCACGCTCGACGAGGCGGACAGCGAGGAGCTGAAGGCGGCGAAGGAGCAGCTTGAAAACCTCCAGTACGACTACAGCGCAAAGCTGATACAGACGCTTCCCGCGGACTATGCGCAGACGAACAAAGAAATAGCGAATATGCGCGAGGATCTTGAAAAGGCGAAGCAGGAAAAGGCGTCAATAAAGACGAACGAGGACGCGCTCCGTTCGGCAAAAGCCGCGGTCGCATCCGCACAGAGAACGGTGGATGACTTGACGGAGCAAATCGCAGACCTTGAAGGTCAGATCGCGGAGCTCGAATCCGGCGCGGCGTCGGGGAACAGCGGCACAGCCAATTATCTCGACGCACTAAACAAGGCGAAAGCCGAGCTAACAGCCGCACGGACAGAGCTTGAGATAGCAAATTCAAACTATCAGATCGCGCAGCTTGAGAATAAAACACCTCCTGAGGACAGCAGGGAAATTGCGCGGTTGGAGGCTCTCATTTCTGCAATCGACAGTGAGATAGCACTGCTTAATAAAGAACGTGACGGGCTTACTGATGATGTCGAAATCGCCAGAATAGATGCTTTGATAAACGATAAAAACGCGGAGAGGCAAACAGCCGTTGACGCTCTCAAGCCGCTGCAGGATAGAGAGGACGACCGGCAGAAAAAGATAGATGATGCGGCGAAAGCCGTTAACGATGCGCAGATAAAAGTGAGCAGATGCGAACAGGCGGTCTACACGGCGCAGAGCAATTTTGATAAAGCCGTTTCGTCAGTTGCGTCTTCTCTCAAGCCCCAGCTTGACACCGCGAAATTCAATCTCAAAGCCGCAAACTTAAATCTCAAAGCCGCGCAGGATACGCAGGCTGAGGCGGAGTCGATGGTAACTGTGACCGTAGAGCAGGCGGAGGAGAATATAAAGAATCTCCAGCGACAGCTTGAAAGCGCGATAATCGCGCTGCAGAGCCAGCAGAAAACCGACGGCGTTACAAGCAAATTAAACAACCTCGATCTTGAGCGCGCGCGCAAGGCTATAGCGGAACAGCAGAAAACGGTAGACGCATTGAGCGGCAAGGGCGAGGGAAGCGAGGTCGTATCGAAATACGCCGGAACGGTCACCGCGATAAACTTCATAGCCGGCGACACGGCTCCCGCGGGAGAGGCTCTCGCGGAGATCGATGTTGACGGCAAGGGATATACGCTGAAAATACCCGTTTCAAACGAGAAGAGCCAGCAGGTCAAGGTCGGCGACAAGGCTTCGGTATCCGACTACTGGTGGGGAGATCTCGATATCGTACTCGCGGCGATACGCTCCGACACTTCAAACCCGGGCAAGGGCAAAATACTCGAATTTGATGTGACGGGCTCCGCCGAGGTCGGACAGACGCTCAACATCAGCGTCGGCAACAAGAAAACATCTTACGAGCTTGTCGTTCCAAACAGCGCAGTGCGCGAGGACTCAAACGGCACGTTCATACTCATAGCGAAAGCGAAGAGCACACCTCTCGGAAACAGATACATAGCCACCCGCGTGGATGTCAAGGTCATTGCGAAGGACAACTATAAAACGGCTATCGATACCGGAAGCAGTTACGGCTATGACTATGTGATAACGACCGCGACAAAGCCTGTCGAGGCGGGCTCGCAGGTCAGATTGGTGGAAAACGGATGACTCGGAAGAATATTTTTCGACTGATTGCATTTATACTCTGCCTTGCCGCCATAGCCGCCTGTCTGCTGCTTGTAAGGAGCCTTTCGTCAAGCCTTATCGGTCAGACAGCGGCGGAGCTGTGGCGCGGCGGGGATATGAAGTACATTCAGCAATCGGCGTTCATAAGCGAGGATAAGGAACTGAACGTTGACGGCGTGCGCATGATACGTCACGGCATTGACCAGGCGCTGATTTCGGCGTCTATCGATGCCGAAAAGGAGTCCGCGCGCCTATGGATCGACGCTTACAGCGGAGAGACGTCGGTATCGGTGTCGGTGGCTGGAAAAAGCGTAAACGCCCGCGCGATATGCACCGGCGGCGACTTTTTCACGTTCAATCCGATAGACATGCTCAGCGGATGGTATTACTCCGACGCGGACGTGATGGACGACGGGGTAATTATCGATAAAAACCTCGCGTGGCAGCTTTACGGCGGTTTTGAGCTGTCGGAAATGAGCATAGATATAAACGGGACGCAGTGCCTCGTCGTCGGCGTGGCGGATACACAGTCGTCGGATATTTTAGCCGACGCTTACGGCGAGGAGTCGACTGTGTATATGCCTATGCGCCTATGCGAAAGGCTCGGCATGGCGACGCCCGTGACAAGCTATTCGATGATACTGCCAAACCCGGTAAAGGGCTTTGCAGAAAAGATATTCACCGAAAACAGCGGACTTGAAAAAACGGATTACGAGATAGTGCAAAACACCTCGCGCTTTTCAGTTTTAAGCAATTTAAAGCGGCTTGCGGACACAGGTACGCGCGCACAGCGCACGACGAAGATATATTTCCCGTGGTGGGAAAACGGCGCGAGATATTCGGAGTCGTGGTGCACGCTTCTCACGGCGATCGCCGCGCTTTTCACGGTGTGGCCGCTGATTTACGCCGTCATGCTGATATCGTCCGCGCTCCGGCGGTTAAGACCGCTAAACAAGCTGAAAACCTTGTTTTTCAGGGTGATAAATAAAGAAAATATAAATATTATGGAGGGCAATAATGAGGACAACTAAGGTAAAAAGAATTCTGGCACTGATGCTTGCGGCGGTGATGCTGCTTGCGCTCGCCGCCTGCTCAAAGAACAAGGGAAGCAAACTCACGTCGATTGAAAACAACATAGACGGACTGCAAAAGGTAAAGTTAGAGCACGTCTATACGGCGAAGGAGCTTGGTATAGATTTGGACGCCAGATACGGTCCGACAATGGTATCCGACGGCAGCACGGTATGGATCTACAGCTATTATGACGACTCTTACAGTGACGATGACGGCAAATATGTGGATAAATCCGGAACGCGGCTGTATAGCGTTGATACAGAGAACGGCGATGCAAAGCTGGTAAAGGAATTTGAAAACAGCTACAGCCATAATGAAGATGCTTCAGTCTCGGATTCTATCGGCTATGGCTTGTTTGCGCCTGCAAAGGACGGCACGATATGGTATCAGAAGCAGGTCTCGCACAATGACTGGTCTGACCCCGAAAACCCCATTTGGGAGAACCACAGCTATATAATCCATGCCGACGCCGAGGGAAATGAGCTGACGAGCATCGATGCAGACGAGCTTTTCAAGGACGTCGAATACTACTACATAAACACCATGATCCCGGCGGAGGACGGCAGTCTGTATCTGATATCGGACGAGTCGATAGTATCTGTCGACAGCTCCGGCGCGCCCGGTAAAAAGATAAACATCAGAAACAGCGACAACGAGTATATCGGCAGCTTTACATACGCCGGAGGCGATAAGATTCTTGCGACAAGGCAGACGTACGGCGAGACCGGAGGCAAGAACAGCATCGTCGAGCTCAATATGAAATCCGGAGATATGCGAGAGGTCGCTGAGTTCGGCGATAATTTCTACAACATAATGGCGACGCCTGACGGACGGATTCTCACACGCAACAGCAGCGGCATTTTTGAGTTCAACGCCTCCAAGTCCGAGTACACGGAGATACTCAACTGGATGAATTCCGACTTCAACCCGTCGCGACTCGGCAATGTTATCGCCATGGCGGACGGCACCTTTATCGTCAGCGAGCATGACTTAAACTGGGAAAATGAGACATATTACAGGCTGTCAAAGGTATCCGACAGCGATGTTGTCGAGAAGTACGTCATAAACCTCGGCGGTATATATCTCGGAGATGAGATCGCCGACGCCGTCATAAGGTTCAATAAGCAGAACACGGAATTCCGTATAAACTTCCTCGATTATTCGACCTATATAGCCTCCGGCGACTATAATGACGCGATAACAAAGATAAACAACGAAATAATCGCCGGAAATATCCCCGACATACTGATGATGGACGGCCTCAAATACAACGTCTACGCCTCAAAGGGGCTCTTGGCGGATCTCGGCGACTACATGGAGCTCGACAAGAGCTTCGACCGCTCGCAGTATATCGAAAACATACTTAACGCGAGCGCGTTCAAGGGCAATATCTACAGCATTTTCCCGAGCTTTTATGTCATGACGCTCGCCGCAAAGCAGTCCGTGGTAGGGGATGTGCCAGAGACATGGACGATGGACGATATGCAGCGCATAGCGAACGAGCATCCGGGCTCCGAGGTGTTCGCCGATATGACGAAAGAGAACGTGCTCAATTTAATGTGCAGCGTCACCCTGCCCGAATACACGGATCAGGAAAAGGGCACATGCTCGTTCAACTCTGAGGAGTTCATAAAGCTGCTCGAGATCATAAAGACCTTCCCGGACAGTATAGAATGGGATAACGAAATGACAGAGGAGGATATGGAGGCATATCAAAACCGTTACAGGGACGGCAAAGTGCTTTTCGGACTCAGCCATATATCCGACTTTAACAGTATACGCAACAACAGAAGGCAGTACGGGGACGATATGAGCCATATCGGTTTCCCCGGCAAAGCGAAGAGCATAATCATGCCGAATTACGAAGTGGCTATCTCTGCCAAGACTCCGCTTAAAGCGGCGTGCTGGGACTTCGTGAAATACTTGCTGTCGGAAGAGTTCCAGAGCAAAATAAATTATGGTTTGCCGGTATCTGCGAAGGCGCTCGACACCGTGGCGCAGAAAGCGATAAAGGAGTCCGAGGAGCAGTACAACGAAGAAATGAAATACTATCAGCCTGATGTGGTCGGCGGAGCCAATGACTACAGACCGTTGGAGCCGCTTACACAGGATGACGTGGACGCAGTTATGGATGTTATAAAATCCGCGGGCACGATCTATCGAGACAGCCAGGATATACTCGACATAATCAGCGAGGAGGCGGCGTCCTTCTTCAGCGGACAGAAGGACGCGAGAACCGTCGCTGACGTAATCCAGAGCCGCGTACAGATCTATATGCAGACTAATATGTGACGGCGCGCTATCAAATATAAAAATGCCGGTGGGCTTTCCATCGGCATTTTTTTGTGCTACAATGTAAAACATATAAAAAACGGTAAATGAGGGAACGAAAATAGAAGATAAATCGATCGAAAGAGCCGTGATTGCCGGACTGTGTGCCGACTGCATGGACAAAAATGAAAAATCAACGGAGGAGAGCCTTGACGAGCTTGAGGCTCTGCTTGAGACTGCCGGAGGCGAGGTGCTCGCGCGCGCGCTTCAGCTCCGCTCCGCGCCCGACCCGCGCAGCTTCATCGGCGCGGGCAAGGTGAAGGAGCTTAAAGAGCTCATATCCGCGAACGAATGCACACTCGCCGTATTCGATAACGAGCTGTCCCCGTCGCAGACGCGGGTGCTCGGAGATGAACTCGGCGTGCGAGTCATAGACCGCAGCGCGCTCATACTCGACATCTTCGCACAGCGAGCGCAGACGCGGGAGGGGCGGCTTCAGGTCGAACTTGCCCAGTATAAATATCTCCTGCCGCGCCTTACGGGAATGTGGACGCACCTTGAGAGGCAGGGCGGCACGGGCAGTCCGATCGGCATACGCGGACCCGGCGAAACTCAGCTTGAGACCGACCGCCGACACATCAGGCGCAAAATATCAAAATTGGAGGAGGAGCTCGGAGAGGTTCGCCGCGTCAGAAGCACACAGCGCCGCCGCCGCGAGAAAAACGGCGTCCCCGTCGTGGCGCTTGTCGGATACACGAACGCGGGAAAATCGACGCTTCTGAATAAGCTCACCGGCGCGGGCATACAGGCGAACGACCGCCTTTTCGACACGCTCGACACGACGACGCGCAGACTGCGTATAGACGCCTCCACGGAGGTGCTGATATCCGACACCGTCGGCTTTATCCGCAAGCTGCCGCACCATCTCGTAGAGGCTTTCAAGGCGACGCTTGAGGAGCTTTCCTACGCCGATCTTCTCATACACGTCATCGACGCCTCCGACCCCGAATGGGAAATGCAGGCGGAGGTCGTGGACTCTCTCATCCGTCCGCTCGGCGCGGAGAACACGCCGCGTCTCGAGGTTTTCAACAAATCCGACCTGTACGCGGACCACCGCATACCGTCCGGAGAAAACGTCGTGCGCGTATCGGCTCTTACGGGCGAGGGGACGGACGCGCTTTTGAAGAAGATAGCCAAAATTCTGGACAGCGGAAAAAAGCGCGTGACGCTCCGTTTGCCGTATTCGCAGGCGGGCATGCTCGACTCGCTCCACCGCGACGCGGAGGTTTTGGAGGTAAATTATCTCGACGACTCCATCGAGGTCAGCGCCGTCGTCAGGCAGGAGCTTTACGGCAGACTGCGTTACTATATACAAAAATAGGGGAGCGGCAATGACAGAATTTTTCGTACCGGCAGGCTTCGGAGAGGCTGAATACACCGAAAAGCGATCGCGCTTCATAGCAAGAGTCTGGAACGTGCAGGACGAGGCGGCGGCGATAGAGCATATAAAGAAAACGCGCGAAACCCACTGGGATGCGACACACAACGTCTATGCGTATATAATACGCGACGGCGGCATAATGCGCTATTCCGACGACGGCGAGCCGCAGGGCACGTCGGGAATGCCGACGCTGAACGTCTTTTCCGCAGGAAACATCACGAACGTCTGCTGCGTCGTGACGCGCTATTTCGGCGGCGTGCTTTTAGGCGCGGGCGGACTTGTGCGTGCGTATTCGCAGGCGGCGAAAATGGCGCTCGACGCCGCGGGAACCGCCGTCGTCAGGCTTTGGAAAATATTTGACATGGATTGCCCGTACAGCCTTTTCGAGCGCGTGAAAACCGAGCTTGAGGGCTTTGACGCCGTGATTGAGGATATAGCATACGGAGAGAGCGTTGTTATAAAAGCTCTTGTGCCGGAGGCTCTTGCGGAAGAAATGACTGCGCGTATCGTCGACATATCGTCGGGCTGCGTAACGCCGCAACCGGCGGGGGAGACGCACAGGGCGGTACGGATAAAATAAACACTCCCGTGCGCGGAAAAACGCGCGGGAGCATTTTTTTCAAAATAAAAAGAGGATTTTTAGGTTTTAATGGGTATATATAATACAGAGAAGAATTTTAAGGAGCGGCTAAATGACTGTACGGGAAAAACGCGAGGAGCTTGAAAAATATACAGTGGGTGAATACGGCGTCGCGGCGGCGGCTTCAAAGGGCAGGCAGATGGAAGAAGCGCCCTGCGCCGTGCGCACATGCTTTCAGCGCGACGTGGACAGAATAATACATACGAAGGCGTTTCGCCGCTTAAAGCACAAGACGCAGGTTTTCCTCCAGCCGGAGGGCGACCATTACCGTACGCGCCTCACTCACACGCTTGAGGTGGCGCGTATCGCGCGCACAATATCCCGCGCGCTCATGCTAAATGAGGATCTGACGGAGGCGATCGCCCTCGGACACGACCTCGGACACACGCCGTTCGGACACGCGGGAGAGCGGGCGCTTAACGAGCTTATTCGCGACGACGGCGGCTTTCGGCATTACGAGCAGAGCCTTCGCGTCGTGGACAGACTCGAAAAGGGCGGCAGGGGATTAAATCTCACTTATGAGGTGCGCGACGGCATTCTCCGCCACACGATAGACCCGCCGGCGGCGACGAGAGAGGGGCGCGTTGTGCGCCTTTCCGACAGGATAGCGTATATATGTCACGACATCGACGATGCGGTCCGCGCTGGGCTCCTTTCGGAGGACAGCATACCCGCCGAGATCACAAGCGCCCTCGGCGCGAGCAACAGCAGCCGCATAAACACGATAACGAGCGACGTTATAAAAAACAGCGCCGACGGCGATATAAAAATGAGCCCGGAGATATATTTCGTCACCGAGGGACTGCATAATTTCCTATATGAGAACGTATATAAAAACCCGAAGGCGAAGAGCGAGGAGACAAAGGTGCTCGGCATTTTGGAGGGGATTTTCAACCACTATATCGCACATCCGGAAAAGCTGCCGGAGGACTACCGCGCAATCGCCAAAGCAGACGGGCTTCGCCGCGCGGTGTGCGATTACATCTCCGGCATGACGGATAAATACGCCATAGACTGCTACAGCGACATATTCATACCGTCCTCGTGGTCGGTCAGATGACGCGCGCCGGATAAAAAAATATCGAAAAAACAGAAGGGAGGGCGTGAATAAATTGGCGTTTTCGGAACGTTTTTTAGATGAGCTTGCCGCAAGAAACGACATCGTGGACGTTGTCTCCGGCTATGTGCAGCTTACGAAACGCAGCGGCAGCAATATGTTCGGGCTTTGCCCGTTTCACAGCGAAAAAACGCCCTCGTTTTCGGTGTCCGCGGACAAGCAGATATACCATTGCTTCGGCTGCGGCAAGGGCGGCGGCGTGATAAATTTCATAATGGAGATAGAGGGGCTGGGCTTTAGAGAGTCGGTCGAATTTCTGGCAAAGCGCGCGGGGCTC
>JAFWVB010000064.1 GCA_017518445.1 Oscillospiraceae bacterium
CGCGTCCCTGCATTTCGGGCGAAACGAATATAGTGAAAAGACTGCTCTCGTCATCTCTGTCCCAATAAGGTCCTATCGCGCCGCAGCCTATTATCTCTCCGCATTCAGCTTCGACAACATAGAAATGAGTAAAGCGCGATTTCTGCAAAATATCCTCCGGCGTCTGCCTCGTGATCACTTCTTCCAAAGCCTCCGGCGAGTAATCCGCGCTGTTGGATATTTTGATCGTGCGGACAATAAACTCCGACACGATCTCCGCGTCGGACTCCTCAAACCGCCGGATCAGCATTTTTATTCCTCCTTCGCAATATATCCAGCGTGTGGTGCGACGCGCCGATAAGATCCTGCCGCTCGCAGATAGCGAAATGGTACTCAATCCACCGCGAAAACGTCTCGTCGTCCATGGCGTCGATATATTCGCGGTTATACCTCGTCGCCCCGTCCGTTGCGATCAGCTTTATGTGCTCGACCGGAAATTCCGCGTCAAGCGCGGCGATATCCTCCGTCCGCACCAAATCAAATATTTCTTTCGGCTCGCTTACACAGTGCCAATCGGCTGTGAGCATATTCAGCTCCATTACCTCGCGCAGCTTGTTCATGCCGAAAACATACTGTATTACCGTCGGCTCGTTCATGCAGTAGGCGACGAGTATAAAGCCGCCGGGCTTTGTCACGCGGACAGCCTCTGAAAGCGCCCGCCGCTTGTCCTCCGGCGTGTAGAGGTGGTACATCGGGCCGAGCAGCATGGTGAGATCAAACGCGCCGTCCGGCAGGGAGGAGAGGTCTAAAGCGTTTCCCTGCATCACGGTGATGGGCTCGGAGCCGTCGAGCTTCGATTTCAAAAGCTCGATATTGTGCTCAACAAGCTCTACCGCCGTCACGCGACAGCCCTCCCGCGCAAGCGTCACGCTGTACCGACCCGTCCCCGCGCCGACCTCTAAAATTGCAGGATCGGAGAGCCCGTCGAGACACTCGCGTATGTATTTCATTGTGGTGAGGTATTCGACCTGCCCGTGACGGGATAAAAGCCGCCCCTCCTCGTCGTAGTTTTCGTAATAATTTTCAAGATAGCTCATATCGTCCCTCTTTATCTGACGTTTTACCTATAATCAGACAGTTTTTAAGTATTCAGTATTCAGTATTCATTTAGAAAATGCTGTCGGGGAAATGAATACTGAAAGCTTAAAACTTAATAATGAATAATACAAAGCAAAAACCCCGCCGACTATCGTCGACAGGATTTTCGCTTTGGCAGCGGGAGAAGGATTCGAACCCTCACATACAGAGTCAGAGTCTGCTGTGCTACCCTTACACAATCCCGCTAAACGCAAAGCTAATTATAACCAAGAGGGCGGCAAATGTCAAGGCTTAATTTGCGTTTTCAGCGATAAAACAGATGAAAGTCAACGCCGCGGCATTGACTTTCGTTTCGTTTATTCAAAGCGATTTGAGCTTTTCGACCGCGTTTCCGAGCAGCTCGCCATCAAAAAATTCGATCTCTCCGGCGTCGCACCTCTCGGCTATCTCCGGCAGCATCGGTATCTGCGCGAGCACATCGAGTCCATGGCGCGAGGCGATCTCGTCTATATGGCTGTCGCCGAAGACCTTCAGCTTTTCTCCGCAGTGCGGGCACTCGACATAGCTCATGTTCTCCACAAGTCCGAGCACTGGCACGTTCATCAGCCTCGCCATGTTGACCGCCTTTTCGACGATCTCGCCGACAAGCTCCTGCGGCGAGGTTACGACGATTATCCCGTCGATCGGGAGCGACTGGAAAACGGTAAGCGGAACGTCGCCCGTGCCGGGCGGCATATCGACGAACATATAATCGACGCTGCTCCACGCGACGTCCGTCCAAAACTGCTTTACCGTTCCCGCTATTACGGGACCGCGCCACACGACGGGCGCGTATTTGTTTTCGAGCAGCAGATTTACGGACATGACGCCGATACCGGTGGACGAGATCGCGGGCAGAAGGTATTCGCCCGTGGACTCGGCGCGGGAGTCGAGCCCGAAGATTTTGGGTATCGACGGACCCGTCACGTCGGCGTCGAGGATCGCGGATGAAAATCCGGCGCGGCGCATCGACACGGCGAGCAGGCTTGTGACGAGGCTTTTGCCGACGCCGCCCTTTCCGCTGACGACGCCGATGACCTTTTTCACATCGCTGAGCTCGTTTTGCGGCTCCTTCTGTATTTCATGCCCCGGGCACTTTTTCGAACAGCCCGAGCAATCGTGTGTGCATTCGTTCATTTTTATCATTCCTTTGCAGATAATAATCTCAAATGAATTTTATATAATAACTGCCGCGCTGTCAAGATTTTCAGCGTACCGTTTCCAACCCGCGCGCCATGATGCCGGCGTTCGCGGCGTATATGCCGTCAAAATCGTATATCGGGAGAGGAGCTGTGCCGCGCCCGACCTCGATAGTATACCCGGGGCGCAGGAATTTATAAATGTACCAGTCCTTATAGCCCGCGTAGCCGGACTCGTACGGCGTATCCGCGACCTCATAGCCGCTCAGCCGCGCAAACTCATTTGCGATCTCAAGCGAGCGCGGCGGCATATAGTCCAGATATTTCCAGTAAATGACCTCGCCCTGCGTGTGATATGAGATAGTCAGCGCGAAATCATGCGCGAGAGTGAAATCGTACACGGCGCGGCTTTCCGGCGCGGAGAGCGGCGCAGAGCCGACATAGTCGCGCGGACCGGGGCTTGTGAAGCCCTGCGAAAATTTTATCTCACGCGCGTTTTGCCACCCGGCGGGGTACTGGAGATTTGTGTCTGTGCCGTCGATATTCGCCTTCCAGCCGTCGGGAAAGGGGATAGACGGGTAATTTGAGGCGAGCGTCTGCGCGCGCGTGAAATATCTGCCGGAATTCAACAGCCCCGTTACGAGATCGACGCCGTCGGGGTTGACCATCGGTACTATGTAGAGCGTTGTGCCTTCATATACATTTTGTGCCGAAGTGGGGAAATTGTCCCCTCCGAGAGCGTAAGATACGCAGTAATTTTCGAGAAATTTCATCAAAAGTGGGGAAGTTATCCACTCGTTCGCGTGATGGGCGGCGTTGTAAAACACCTCCGTCGAGCCTTCACCTATCGCCATATATCTGATTGGACTGCCGGCGACGCTCTTTCCGATAGAGCCCGCCGTGAGGAACGGATACCGCGCTTTCAGCCCCTCGACACAGCATTCAAGCACGGTCGAGGTAAAGCTGATCGTCGTCGGTACAAGCTCGAAGCCGAGCGGGACGGTTATTTTTGAGCCTATACGCAGATTGAACGGGTCTATGCCGGGATTTGCGACCTCTATCGCCTTAACGGTCGTCCCGAAGCGCGACGCGAGTCTGTAAAGCGTGTCGCCGGAGCGGACGGAAACGGCGGTGTAGCCGTAAAGATAAGGGCGCAGAGCGCGCCATGTCGCGCTGCCGACCACGCCGTCCTGCCGCAGACCGACGGCGGCTTGAAAGCGTCGGACGGCATTTGCGGTGTTCTGCCTGTAAATGCCGTCCGTAGCGAGAGGCGTAAAGCCCGCTCGTAAAAGCGCAAGCTGTAAAAATTCAACCGTCGGACCGAGCGATCCGACGCGAAGCGTTTTGAATTCCGCCAAAAATTACCATCTCCTTATACCGTTTGTCCATTATATGTCTGTCTGCGCCCGCGTATGAATGACGCAGAAACGAAAAAAATGCGTAAAAGACCTTATTTTTCCGAATAAGAGCCGCGCATATCCGAAAAATCGGGGACGGCACAAAGCGCGGGACCAAAACAGAAATAATTTGGGCGCGTCTATGGTGCGTTATAGTTTCGCGTCGGGACATATTAAGAAAGTCCGCTTGGGACAGAGAAGGAGAGGGAATAAATGGAAAGAAACAGGGCGGCTCCATGTGAAAAAGCCGCGTTTCGCATGGAGCTTAAAAAGAAATTAAAAGGCATGACGGGCGCGGGCATATTTTTGCTTGCGGTGATTTTTTTGTCGCCGACATCGTTTGCCGCGGAGATGCTTTCGCTCGTGCCGGGCGGCGAGGTGGTCGGCATAGACGTCCGCGCGAACGGCGTTATCGTGACCGAACTAACTGAGGTGGAGACAGCCTCCGGAACAGCCGCTCCTGCGAAGGACGCAGGCATAATGCCGGGAGATGTGATCGTTCGTATCGGCGGCACCGAGATAACCTGCGGCGACGATCTGCGCCGCGCTCTCGACGCCGTGTCCGGCGAGACGACTTTACGCATAGCCCGCGCGGGAGAGCTAAAGCAGCTCAACATCACGCCGTGTACCTCATGTGACGGCGTGAAGACGATCGGCGTATGGGTGCGTGACGGCATCGCCGGAATAGGCACGATAACATTTTACGACCCGCAAAGCGGCGCTTACGGCGCGCTCGGACATGAAATAAGCGATGTTGACACGAATATATTATTCCCGCTCGAAACGGGTAATATTATGCCCGCCGAACTGACGGATACGGTCAGAGCGACCGGAAGCGAGCCGGGACAGCTCCGCGGCGAGTTCGGCGACTCCGATGCTGTGGGCGACGTCAGATCCAACACGGACGCCGGCATTTTCGGCAATCTCTCCGACACGTCGATCCTCGGCGGCACGGAGGCGATCCCCGTCGCGGACGCTTCCGACGTGCATTCCGGCGAGGCGGTGATACTCAGCACCGTCGACGGCGGCGGGGTAGATGAGTACACCGTAAAGATTACTCGCGTCTCGATGGGCAGGGATCACGGCACGAGAAACCTCATGTTTTCCGTGACGGACGAGCGCCTTATTGAGAAAACCGGCGGCGTCGTTCAGGGCATGAGCGGAAGCCCGATAATACAGGACGGCAAGCTCATCGGCGCTGTGACGCACGTTCTTATGAACGACTCGTCAAAGGGCTACGGCATTTTTATCGGCAATATGCTCGACAGCCTCGACAATGCGGCATAAAAAAACTCATGACCTCCGGCTTTTACGGAGGTCATGCTTTTTTAGGCAATTTAGGGTATCCGTACGCCGCTTCACGACCGATATGTCTAAAAAAGACACGATACGACAAAGTTAGACGATAAAAAATGTCAATAATTTCCAAATTCCTCTTGCAATCCGTATCAAAATATGGTAAATTATTCCATAATACAGCGGCAAGAGAGAGATATTCGCCGTATATTACAATTTACGGAGGAAATGTTCATGGAAAACAAAATTAAAGTCGTAATCGCAGATACCAACGATGAATACAGAATGCTTTTGTCACACGTTCTGGAAAACGAGGGCGATATTGAAGTGACCGATGCAGGAGGCAGCGGCGCAGGGGTGATCGAGCTTGTAAATAAGCTATCGCCCGACGTGCTTTTGACCGACGTTGTGCTGACCGGTATAGACGGCATCGGCGTGCTGGAGAGCATTTCAGCCATGCCGGAATGCCGCCGTCCTGCGATCATCGTACTGTCGAGCTTCACGAACGAACAGCTTTTGACCGCAATATCCTCTCTCGGCGCCTCCTATTTCATGCAAAAGCCGCTTGAGACCGCCTCGATCGCCGCCCGTGTCAGACAGCTTTCAGGCAGAAAGACTTCCGTTACGGCAAAGCCGCTTCAAAAGAGCTTTATCCAGCCCAGACTTGAGCAGAGTCTTGAGGGAAAGGTCACCGAGATCATACACGATATCGGTATTCCGGCGCACATCAAGGGCTATCAGTATCTGCGCGAGGCGATAATACTGACGATAGGCGATATGGACATAATTAACGCCGTTACAAAGGTGCTTTATCCGGCGGTCGCGAAGAAATTCGCAACTACGCCGTCGAGGGTAGAGCGGGCGATACGCCACGCCATCGAGGTCGCGTGGGACCGGGGCGACGTCGAAACGCTGCAGAGATATTTCGGCTACACCGTCTCAGGTATAAAAGGAAAACCGACGAACAGCGAATTTATCGCCATGATCGCGGATCGCCTGAGCCTTGAGAGGAGAAGCGCCGCCGTCTGAAAATTTAATCCCCCATTGACTAATTTGTCGAAAAGAGTTAGAATATTGACAAATACAGTAAATGGGGGATAACTATGGAACAAAAGAACGTCTTGAATTCTCTGCCGGACGAGTACAGACCGCTTTCCGGTTGGGCGTATTTCGGCTACAGTTTGTTGTTTTCAATACCGATCGCGGGGTTTGTATGCGCGTGCGTTTTCGCTTTCAACAACAGCAATATAAACCGTAGAAATTATGCAAGATACATTTTTGTTTGGTATATAGTAGTGATAGTGCTTTATGTGATAATATTCATTGCTTTTTTTATATTCGCAGGGCGCTGGATCTACCAGAGTGAAATATATGGAATACCCGGAACGCTGTCAAATATGTGATGAATTGATGTAAAAAATATCCCGCAGCCATTGGCTGCGGGATATTTTTTATCTTTTTTTGATGGATCAGATGTCCAAGCCCTGTTCCTGGCGCTCCTTGACGGCGTCTTTTCTGGAGAGGTTGACTCTGCCGCGGTCGTCTATGTCCGTGACCTTGACCCACGTCATGTCGCCGATATTGAGAACATCCTCGACCTTTGCAACGCGCTTGTTGTCGAGCTTCGAGATGTGCACCATGCCGTCCTTTCCGGGTGCGAGCTCAACGAACGCGCCAATCGGCAGAATGCGAACGACCTTGCCGTAGTAGAGCTTGCCGATCTCCGGCACGAACACGATGGCGTCGATGGTCGCCTTTGCGGCCCTGCACGCCTCGATATCCGTAGCGCATATGAACACGCTGCCGTCGTCCTCGATGTCGATCTTCGTGCCGGTATCCGCGCAGATCTTCTGAATGACCTTGCCGCCGGAGCCGATGACCTCGCGGATCTTGTCGGGGTCGATGCGCATGGAGATCATCTTCGGAGCGGTCGGAGCGAGCTGACGGCGCGGCTCCGGTATCGCCTTTAGCATGATCTCGTCGAGTATCTGCAAACGCGCTTCGCGCGTTATCTCAAATGCGTTTTCGATTATATCGTAGGTCAGACCGTCGTTTTTGAGGTCCATCTGTATCGCCGTGATGCCCTTTTTCGTGCCGGCGACCTTGAAATCCATCTCGCCGTGGAAGTCCTCGACGCCCTGGATATCGATAAAGGTCGTCCACTTTCCGTTGTCTGTGATAAGACCGCAGGAGATGCCCGCGACGGGCGCGGAGATCGGAACGCCGGCGTCCATAAGTGCGAGCGTGCTTCCGCAGATCGAGCCCTGCGAGGTCGAGCCGTTGGAGGACAAAACCTCGCTCACGACGCGGATCGCGTACGGGAAATCCTCTACCGACGGTATGACCGGCTCGAGCGCCTTTTCAGCGAGCGCGCCGTGACCGATCTCGCGGCGTCCGGGGCTGCGGCTCGGTCTGGCTTCGCCGACGGAGTAGGACGGGAAGTTGTAGTGGTGCATATATCTTTTGGACTCTTCCTCGAAAATCGTGTCGAGCTTCTGTGAGGAGGAGAGGGTGGAGAGAGTGACGACGGACATTACCTGCGTCTGTCCTCTCGTGAAAAGACCGGAGCCGTGGACTCTCGGCAATACGGAGACCTCCGCACCGAGCGGACGGATCTCGTTCATTGCCCTGCCGTCGACGCGCTTGCCCTGTAAAAGC
>JAFWVB010000065.1 GCA_017518445.1 Oscillospiraceae bacterium
TCGCGGATATTGAAGCCGCCGCCGTAAAACAGATGGATTATCTTTTGAAAGAGATCTCGGAAAACTGCGAGCTTGTCGCGCTTTGCACAGACGGCAGGCAGGCGCGGGCGGCTTTTTCGCAGGGCAAAATCGCGGCGTTTCTGTTGGTTGAGGGCGCGGAGCAGCTCGGCTGCAGCGCGGATAGGCTGAAATGGGCTTACGGTATGGGCGTACGGGCTGTAAATATCACATGGAACCACGCGAACGCCCTGTCCGGCTCGCACTGCGACGCGCCGGAGAGGGGGCTTTCCGACGCGGGTCGGGAATTTGTAAGGGCTTGCAACGAGCTCGGCGTTATCGTCGACGTGTCGCACATATCGGATGCGGGCTTTTGGGACGTTTTGGAGACAAGCTCAAAGCCGATAATAGCGAGTCACTCGAATTCGAGGGCGATATGGGAGCACACGAGAAACCTTACGGACGCGCAGTTTGAGGCAATAGCGCGCTCCGGCGGCGCCGTCGGGATAAACCTGTATGAACGCTTTTTGGGCAAAAGCGCGACCGTGGACACGGTCGTCGGGCATATCGAGCATTTCCTCGCTCTCGGCGGGGAGAAAAGCGTCGGGATAGGAAGCGATTTCGACGGGTGCAGCAGGCTTCCCGCGGGCATAAGGCGGGTTTACGACATCTCGGCTTTGTATGAGGCGCTCCTGCGGCGAAATTATCCGCAATCGCTTGTAAACGACATTTTTTTCAACAATATGATGCGCGCATTTGAATTTTGATCATTTTATCCACGGAGGGTTTATTATGAGATATATAAGCACAAGAGACAAAAAGGTCAGCCTTACGGCGGCTGAGGCTATCGCAATGGGGCTCTCGCGCGACGGGGGGCTTTTCGTGCCGGAGGTCGTGCCGGCGCTCGCGGACGGCGCGATAGAGTCGCTATGCGGCATGAATTATCAGCAGCGGGCGGTGTACGTCATGAAGATGTACCTCGACGACTATTCCGTTTCGGAGCTGAACGATTTTACGCAGAGGGGCTACGGACCCGCTAAATTCGATTCGCCGACGGTCGCGCCCGTGTATAAGCTCGATGGAAATACGCATTTTTTGGAGCTGTGGCACGGACCTACCTGCGCGTTCAAGGACATGGCGCTTCAGATGCTTCCTTATTTTCTTACTTCAGCTCTCGTCAAGACGGGCGAGAAAAAGCAGGCGTGCATACTCGTCGCAACGTCGGGCGACACGGGAAAAGCCGCGCTCGAGGGCTTTAAGGACGTGGACAGAGTAAAAATAATGGTGTTCTATCCGCGCGACGGCGTATCGGATATACAGAAGCTCCAAATGACCTCGCAGAGCGGAAAAAACGTCGGCGTGTGTTCGGTAATCGGCAATTTCGACGACGCGCAAAACGGCGTAAAAAAGATGTTCTCCGATCCCGATCTGCGGGACGAGCTCGCGCAGGCGGGGTATTTCCTGTCCTCGGCAAACTCGATAAACTGGGGCAGACTGCTGCCGCAGATCGTGTACTATATCTCGGCTTACTGCGACCTCGTGAACGCGGGTGATATAAAAAACGGGGATAAGATAAACTTCTGCGTGCCTACCGGTAATTTCGGGGATATTTTGGCGGGCTATTACGCAAAGTGCATGGGGCTTCCCGTTAATAAGCTGATCTGCGCGTCGAACTCGAACGACGTACTGACGGATTTCATCAAAACCGGAACGTACGACCGCAACAGAAAATTCTATACGACGATATCTCCGTCGATGGATATCCTTCTCTCCAGCAACCTCGAGAGGCTTTTGTTCATACTGTCCGGAGGAAACGACGCGGAGACCGCGGAATATATGCGCCTGCTGTCATCAGACGGTAAATATACGGTCAGCGATGAGATAAAGCGTGCCGTTTCTGAGGAGTTTGCGTGCTCCTGCTGTGACGACGGCGAGACGCGGGCGGCGATATGCAGGGTATTCCGCGAGCACGGGTATCTTATGGATACGCACACCGCCGTCGCATATGACGCGCTCAATAAGTACCGCGCGGAGACGGGCGACGATACGGTTTCTGTCGTCGTATCAACGGCGAGCGCGTATAAATTCTGCGGCAGCGTCCTTGAGGCGCTCGGAGAGAGCGCGGACATGGACGGGCTCGCGCTTATCGACAGGCTTGAGCAGGTGACGGGGACGGAGGCGCCGGCGCCGCTCAAATCCCTCAAAAACAAGACGGTGCGCTTTACGGATTTCGCCAAAAAGGACGGCATGGAGACCGTCGTAAAGGAATTCTTGAGCTGATATGTATGGCGAGGGGAGAACCCCCTCGCCATAAGGTTCAGAATTTGAGCTTTGCGGAGAATGTGCCGCAGAACGTCTCGGACATTCTTGTGGCGCTTGTCGATTCGACGGTTATGCTGTCGGCGTGGCAGTGGTTGTCCGGTCCGTGGTACCGGCAGTTTACAACGTCACAGCCCACATGGTACAGCTTGTCGGAACGCGGTTGAGTCTTGTCGTTCATTTTAATATCTCCGTTTCATAAGGTTGTATTTAATATTGTCTTTTTTTATCAAAATTATTCACGGAAAGGGGGCGCGGTCGTGCTTTACGCCATAGGAGACACGCATCTGTCTATCGGCTCGGATAAACCGATGGACGTTTTCGGCGGATGGGAAAATTACACAGAGCGGCTGCGCGACGGCTTTTCCGCCCTCACTGACAGCGACGTATGTGTGATATGCGGCGATATTTCCTGGGGAATGAATTTGGAGGAGTCGGCGGAGGATTTCAAATTTATCGACTCGCTTCCGGGTAAAAAGATAATACTCAAGGGCAATCACGACTACTGGTGGACGACTGCCGCGAAGCTGAATAAATTTTTCGAGGCACACGGAATAGAGTCCATAAGCGTTCTGAACAACAACTGCTATTTTTACGGCGAGACGGCGATTTGCGGGACGCGGGGCTGGTTTTACGAGGAAGAGACGGGCGGCGAACACGACCTAAAAATAATGAGGCGCGAGCTCATGCGGCTCGAAGCGTCGCTCAAGGCGGCGGGAGACGCCGCGGAAAAGCTCTGCTTTCTGCATTATCCGCCGCTTTATAACGGCTATATCTGTCCTGAGATGATAGAGCTTATGAAAAATTACGGCGTGAAAAACTGCCTGTACGGACATATACACGGACCCGGCATTAAATTCGCGGTCGAGGGAGAGAGGGACGGGATAACATACCGTCTTGTATCAGCCGACCGTGTGGGGTATAAGCCCGTGATGGTTTTGGAATATTAAATAAATTGTTTGCATTTGGAAAGTATTTCTGCTATAATGCCATTCGTATTATCATGTGTATTTACAAGAAGCATACGCATTCAATAGGAGGACGAATTCCGTGAACGTAAAGAGTGTAGAGAAAAAAGAGAAAAATACTGCGGACGTGACCGTTGAGGTTTCGCCCGCGAAGTTTGACGCCGCCTGCGACGCCGCTTATCGTAAAGAAAAAGGGCGCATCGCCATCCCCGGCTTCAGAAAGGGCAAGGCTCCGAGAAAAATCATTGAGAATATGTACGGCGCGTCAGTTTTCTATGAGAGCGCCATCGACGAGCTGTGCCCCGACGCGCTGGAGTATGCCGTTAACGAGGAAAAGCTCGATATAGTCGGTCGTCCTCGCGTTAAGGACGTGGACATTGCCGACGATAAGACTGTTACGATAACGTTTAGCGTCGCGCTCTATCCGGAGGTCAAGATGGGCAAATACAAGGGGCTTTCCGCCCCGCGTGAGGCTGTCGAGGTTTCGGATAAGGAGATCGACGGCGAGATAGAGAACATCCGCAAGCGCAACGCACGCATTAAGGAGGTATCGCGCAAGGCAAAGAAGGGCGATACCGCGAACATCGACTTTGAGGGCTTTACGGACGGCAAGGCGTTCGAGGGCGGCAAGGGCGAAAATTATGACCTCGTGCTCGGCTCCGGCAGCTTTATCCCCGGCTTTGAGGAGCAGGTCATCGGCATGAAAGCGGGCGAGGAGAAGGATATCAATGTCACCTTCCCTGAGCAGTATCAGAAAGATCTCGCCGGTAAGCCCGCGGTATTCAAGGTCAAGGTGAACTCGGTCAAGGAGAGCATACTGCCCGAGCTTGACGACGAATTTGCGAAGGACGTGTCGGAATTCGATACGCTGGCGGAGTACAGAAACAGCGTAAAGGAACAGATAGCGGAGCGTAAGAGCGCCGCCGCCGAAAACGCATACAAAGATGCGATAATGGATAAGCTCACCGAGGTCACCGAGGCGGAGATACCGGACGCGATGATAGACGAGAGGGTCGAGTATATAATCCGCGATTATGAGAACAATCTCAAGGCGCAGGGCATGGATCTCGATACATATTTCGGCATGACGGGTCTGAACAGGGGCTCGTTTGAGTCCACGGTCAGACCGAGCGCCGAGAAGAATATCAGATTTGAGCTTGCGATAGAAAAAATCGCGGAGCTTGAAAAGGTAGAGGTCACCGACGAGGACTGCGAAAACGAGCTCAAGAGCATGGCTGAAAAATATAACATGGAGCTTGAGGCGATAAAGAAATATGTGCGTCTCGATGACGTGAGGGCGCAGCTTAAGCGGCAGAAGGTCGAGGAGCTCATCATGGACGCCGCCAAGGCTGAAAAGGCGGCTAAAAAGACCTCAAAGCCGAAGGAGCCGGAGGCTTCTGAGGATAAGCCGAAGACCAAGGCAAAGGCGTCGGAAGAAGCGCCGAAAGCAAAGCCGAAGTCCGCTCCCAAGAAAAAGGCAGACGACGGCGAGGCAAAGGCGGCTGACGCGGGAAAGCCGAAGTCCGCGCCGAAGAAAAAGGCGGCGGAGGATACGCCGAAGCCCAAGACAAAGGCGGCATCGGGAGAGGATTCAAAGCCGAAAACAAAGCCCGCGCCCAAGAAAAAGACCGACGCTGAATAAAAAGGCGGTTAATTTCGCATAAAGCGCCGCGCGCCGCCGCTCGGTGCGCGGCGTTCTGATCGATGAATATACATCGCTCTTTCTGGACATTATTTCCTGTGACGCATTTAATTGGAAGGAGACGATAATTTATGAGCTTGGTACCTTATGTAGTTGAACAGACCTCACGCGGGGAGAGATCTTACGACATTTTTTCGAGACTTCTCAACGACAGGATAATTTTCCTCGGTGAGGAGGTCAACGATACGACGGCGAGCCTCGTCATTGCCCAGCTTCTCTATCTTGAGGCGCAGGACCCGGACAAGGACATCCAGTTTTATATAAACAGCCCCGGAGGAAGCGTTACGGCGGGGCTTGCTATATACGACACGATGCGTTATATCAAGGCGGACGTTTCGACGATCTGCGTAGGGCTCGCGGCGAGCATGGGCGCTTTTCTGCTTGCGGCGGGAACGAAGGGCAAGAGGATCGCCCTGCCGAATTCAGAGATCATGATCCATCAGCCGTCCGGCGGATTTCAGGGACAGGCGACGGATATACAGATACACGCAGAGAACATACTCCGCATAAAGAACAACCTCAATACGATACTTGCGGAGAACACGGGCAAACCGATCGACGTTATAAAGGAAGCCTGCGAGCGCGACAATTTCATGAGCGCCGAGGAAGCAAAGGAATTCGGTATAATCGACAGCGTCATTTATAAGCGATAACCATAGGAGGACAGGGCTTATATGCCGGACAATATTATTATTCGATGCTCGTTCTGCGGCAAGGCGGAGTCGGAGGTCGCGCGCATAATAGCGGGCAACGGCGCCTATATTTGCGACGAGTGCATCGGAATATGCAATTCGATATTAAACGAGGATTACAACGAATTTGACGACTCTCCCGCAAGAGTTGGTGCGGAGAGCTTTAAGGATCTTCCCAAGCCTGCGGAGATAAAGGCGATTTTGGATCAGTATATCATCGGGCAGGAGAGAGCCAAGGTGACGCTGTCGGTCGCGGTTTACAACCATTATAAAAGAGTTTTCCACGGTTCTGCAGAGGGCGCGGAGCTTCAGAAAAGCAACGTGCTTCTGATAGGCCCCACGGGAAGCGGCAAGACGCTTTTCGCTCAGACGCTTGCGAAGATACTGAACGTGCCGTTCGCCATCGCGGACGCGACGACGCTGACCGAGGCGGGATATGTCGGTGACGACGTTGAAAATATCCTGCTCCGTCTGCTCCAAGCGGCTGATTTCGATGTGGAATACGCACAGCAGGGCATAATTTACGTTGACGAGATAGACAAAATTTCGCGCAAAAGTGAGAACAGGTCAATAACGCGCGACGTGTCCGGAGAGGGCGTTCAGCAGGCGCTGCTGAAAATAATCGAGGGCACTGTCGCGAACGTGCCGCCGCAGGGCGGCAGAAAGCACCCTCATCAGGAGTTTATCAGTCTCGACACATCGAATATCCTGTTTATATGCGGAGGCGCGTTCGACGGGATAGACAAGATTGTCGAAAACAGGCTGGACAGAAAGAGCATGGGCTTCGGTGCGGAGATACAGAGCAAGAAGGAGCGCGATATCGGAGAGGCGCTGAAAAATGTTCAGTCGCACGATTTGATAAAATTCGGCATAATACCGGAGCTTGTCGGGCGGCTTCCGGTCGTCGCTCCGCTTGAGTCGCTTGACAGAGAGACGCTTATAAGCATACTTACGGAGCCTAAAAACGCGCTTGTTAAGCAATATGCAGTGCTTATGGGCTATGACAACGTGGAACTCGAGTTTGAAAAGGACGCGCTTGAAGCGATAGCCGACAAGGCGATAGATATGGAGCTCGGCGCGCGCGGACTTCGTTCGGTCATGGAGAGCGTGATGACGAAAATCATGTTCGATGTACCGTCCGACGACAAGATCGGGAAGGTCGTGATCACAAAGGACTGCGTTGCGGACGGCGAAATGCCGCACATATTCCGCAAACCTAAGCCGCAGATAGATCCCGATACGGAGAGCGCATAGTTTTCGCGGCGGCGAATACCGCCGCGAGAGCTTTATAAGGTCGTGCGTATTCGGCACGGAGGAATATTTGAAATGAGCAATTTACAGGACAATGATATAAACAAAACGCCGTCTGTCGAGCTTATGACGCTGATGGCGATACGCGGTATAACGGTTTTTCCGGACATGGCGCTCACGTTCGACGTGGAGCGTCCGTTCTCGCTTGCGGCGCTGAAGGCGGCGTATAAGAGAGACAGGCGGCTCTTTTTGGTCGCACAGCGTGATATTCTTAAGGATAAGCCGCTCAGAGCAGATCTGTATGATATAGGTACGGTATGCGTCGTAAAGCAGTTTGTAAAAAACGGCAATGGCATGCGCATAATGGTCGAGGGAAAGAGCCGCGCGCGCCTTCTCGACATGGTGAACGCCGACGGACATAATGAGGCGAAAATCGAGCTTATCGAGGACCGCAAGGTAAAGATAACTACGCGCGTAGAGGCGTGTATGCGAAAGGCGAGCGAGCTCTTCGCGAGATACGCTGAATTGAGCGCGCATATCGCCGCGGAAACGCTGATAAAGCTCGCTATCGCGTCCGACCCGGGTCACGCCGCGGACTTTATCGCGCAGAATATGTTTCTGAAATACACCGAGAATCAGGAGATACTTGAGATACTCGACCCGGTCAAGCGGCTAAACAGAGTAAATGTGATACTTGCGCGGGAGATCGAGGTGTTGGGGCTCGAAGAGCAGATAAGCGGTCGTGTCAACGCGCAGATCGCGAAAATACAAAAGGACAACATCCTGCGAGAGCAGATAAAGGCGATAAAAAACGAGCTCGGCGAGGACGACGGATTTGATGAGCTCGACGAGTACCGAGATAAGATCGCGGCGCTCCGTCTTGCAGAGGACATCGAGGAGAAGCTCTTTAAGGAGGTCGACAGGCTCGAAAAGCAGCCATTCGGCTCGTCGGAAGCGTCGGTAATAAGGTCGTATCTCGATACGTGCATCGAGCTGCCGTGGAACAGCGCGACGAAAGACAGGCTCAATATAGAGCAGGTCAGAAAAATACTCGACCGCGACCATTACGGGCTACAAAAGGTCAAGGAGCGCATATTGGAATACCTGTCCGTTCGAAAGCTCGCGCCGGATAATAACGGTACTATACTGTGCCTTGTCGGGCCTCCCGGAGTCGGGAAAACGTCTGTCGCGATAAGCATAGCGCGGGCGATGAACAGGAAGCTCGCGCGGATGTCGCTCGGCGGAATACACGACGAGGCGGAGATACGGGGACACAGAAAGACGTATGTGGGCTCGATGCCGGGCAGGATAATAAACGCGATGATACAGTGCTCCTCGAAAAATCCGCTTATGCTGCTCGACGAGATCGACAAGCTCGGCTCGGATCACAGGGGCGATCCGGCGTCGGCGCTTCTGGAGGTGCTCGACCCGGAGCAGAACACGTCGTTCAGGGACAATTTCCTCGAAATACCGTTCGATCTCTCCGGCGTGTTCTTTATCACGACGGCGAACACGACGGACACGATACCGCGACCGCTGCTCGACAGAATGGAGATAATAGAGCTTACGAGCTATACGGACGAGGAAAAGCTGCATATCGCGAGAGAGCATCTTATCGCAAAGCAGCGCGTAAAGCACGGGCTTTCCGCGCGTCAGCTCAAAATAAGCGACGGCGCGGTGCGCGACATGATAACGTACTACACGCGCGAGTCCGGCGTCAGACAGCTTGAACGCGAGATCGCGCATATCTGCCGCAAGACCGCGGCGAAAATCGTCGAAGGCGGCGTGACGGGCGTAAATATTACTTCCGCGTCGCTCGGAGAATATCTCGGCGTAAAGAAATTCAGCGGCGACAGGCTCATGTTAAAGGACGAGGTCGGCATAGTTAACGGGCTTGCTTGGACTTATACCGGAGGAGAGCTTTTGGAGGTCGAGGTCAATGTCCTCGACGGAAGCGGAAAGATAGAGCTTACCGGAAACCTCGGAGACGTGATGAAGGAGTCGGCGAGGACCGCCGTGTCTTATATCAGAAGCCGCACGGATAAGCTCGGTATAGAGCATGATTTTTACAAGACAAAGGATATACACATACATTTTCCGGAGGGCGCCGTTCCGAAGGACGGTCCGTCGGCGGGCATAACGATTGCTACGGCTCTCATATCTGCGCTCACAGGCGCGCCAGCCAGAAGCGACGTCGCCATGACGGGTGAGATCACGCTTCGGGGCAGGATACTGCCGATAGGCGGGCTCAAGGAAAAGACGATGGCGGCTCTCAGAAACGGTATAAAAACCGTTATCATACCCTCGGAAAACGAGAAGGATTTAGATGAGATAGACCGGACCGTAAGACGCAGTCTTGAATTCGTAACGGCGTCGTCGGTTGACGGGATACTCGATATAGCCCTCGATTTTTCGCAGAGAGAGGCAAATAAGCTCGATATTTGCGCCGCCGCGCAGAAGGGCGGGAAAAAGCGCCCCTCGATAAGTCAGTAGGTTTGAGAGATGAATTACAACAACGTTAAATTTATAAAATCAGCCGTAAAGCAGAGTGATTTTATATATGACGGGCGCGCGCAGATAGCGTTTGCCGGTAAGTCCAATGTGGGCAAGTCGTCGGTAATCAACAAAATACTCAACCGCAAAAACTTTGCCCGCGTGGGCTCGGCGCCTGGGAAAACGGTGCATATAAACTATTTTCTTATCGATGAAAAGGCGTATTTTGTGGATCTGCCGGGCTATGGCTACGCGCAGGTCAGCAAGGCGGAGCGCGACCGATGGGGAAAGCTCATGGAGCAGTATTTCGCGTCGGGGCTTATAAGGCTCGGCGTCATGATAGTCGATGCGCGGCACAAGCCGACGGCGGACGACGTCACGATGGCGGGCTGGTTCAAGGGCTCCGGCGGGCAGTTTATAGTTGTCGCCAACAAGACGGACAAGGTCAAAAAGAGCGAGCTTGAGGGCAATCTCGCGCTTATAAGAGAGACGCTCGGACTGTCGGAGGAGACACCGCTCGTGTCGTTTTCGGCTGAAAAAGGGACGAACAGGGACCGCCTTGTCTCGCTTATAGAGCAGGCGGCAAAATGAGATCGAGGTTTACTGAGCATGAGGAATATACTGCAAAATCTTGACTGGTCGGTTCTCGGCGATATGCTTTTCAAGGCGCTGCCCGCGCTTATATGCATCACATTTCACGAGCTGAGTCACGGATATGTAGCGTACAGGCTCGGTGACGACACGGCGAAGAGCATGGGCAGGCTGACGTTAAATCCGATAAAGCACATCGACATAATGGGGCTTGTTTCGATAATGCTCTTTGGCTTCGGATGGGCAAAGCCGGTGCCGGTCAATATGATGAATTTCAAAAATCCCAAGAGGGGAATGGCTATCACCGCGCTTGCGGGTCCCGCGTCAAATCTTGTTTTGGCGGTCGTGTTCCTTGCGCTTTACAAGCTGCTGGCGCGCCATTTGATAATTTCGGAGATCATGTTTTATGTGCTGCGAATGATCCTTATGACGGCGTACATCAGCATAGCGCTCGCGATATTCAACCTAATTCCTATCCCGCCGCTCGACGGGTCGAAGGTGTTGTTTTCGGTGATATCGGACAGCGCGTATTATAAGCTCATGCGGTACGAGAGGTACGGCTCAGTCGTGCTTGTGGCGCTTTTGCTGACGGGAGTAATATCAAAGCCGCTCGGCGCGGCGACGCAATTTGTGTTCCAAAAACTGCTTTTTTAGCCCAAAAGAAGGTATTTTAGCATGGAAAATCCAACCTTTAAGCTCGAGGGCGTTGTTAAGGTCAAGGAGGAACTTGAGGATTTCGAGGGTCCGCTGACGCTGATACTTCAGCTTTTGAGCAAGAATAAAATAGAGATTAGAGATATTCGGATAGCCGAGCTTTTGGAACAGTACATGGCATATCTCGACGAGATGAAGGCGATGGATCTGGAGGTTGCGAGCGAGTTTGTGTCGATGGCGTCGTATCTCGTCTATATCAAGGCGAAGACGCTGCTCGACGGCGAGGAGGACAATTCCGAGCTTCAGCAGCTCATAAGCTCGCTTGAAAGCCTTAAATGCAAGGATACTTACGCGCTCATTAAGTGCGTGACCGACGAGCTGTCCGAGATGTACAGAAGCGGAAGCGGATACATAGTCAAGCCGCCGGAATACATAGCTCCGGACAGGGAATATAAATATTCGCACGAAAAGAGCGATATTTCCGAGGCTATAAGGCGCGTTTTGAGCCGCGAGGAGGCGTTTGCCGCCGCAAAAAATTCAAAGCCCTTTGACATTCCGCACAGAATAGTCTATCCTGTTTCAGAGAAGGCGGATGAGCTTTTAAGTAAGCTCCGCGAGCACGGCGTGCTTAGGGCATACGCATGGTTTATGGAGAGCCGCAGCCGCTCGGAGCTTGTCGCCACGTTTATCGCGCTGCTTGAGCTTTGCAGGAGCGGACGGGTCAATATAACAGGCGAGGGCGATGATTTTCTCATAAGCCGCGCCGACGGAGAAATAATAAACGGAGAAGCTGAAAATGGAAATTCGTGATATTGAGGGCGCTCTTGAGGGCATACTTTTCGCCGCGGGCGAGCCTGTGTCCGCGGAGAGGATAGCGGGCGTTTTGGCGGTTGATAAGGATATAGTGCTCGATGTCGCCGCGCGGCTTGCGGATAAATTCAGCTTTGAAAGGCGCGGCATACGGCTCGTGCGGCTTGAAAACTCGCTTCAGCTATGCTCCGCGCCGGAATATGCCGATTACATCAGAATGGCGCTCGAGACGAGAAAACCGCCACAGCTGACACAGCCCGCGCTTGAAGTGCTTGCCGTCGTTGCGTATTTTCAGCCCGTCACGAGGGCGTATATAGACCAGGTGCGCGGCGTTGACAGCAATTACACGGTCGGCATACTCCAGGACCGCGGTCTTATAGAGCCCTGCGGCAGGCTTGCCGTGCCGGGCAGACCGGTGCTATACAGGACGACGGGCGCGTTTTTGAGGACATTCGGTATCGAGACGCTCGCAGAGCTGCCGGAGTTGCCGGAGATAGAGAGCGACGGCGAGGAGGAACAGATCAAACTGCAGAGCGCGATAGACGCGCTGACAAAGGACCCCGCCGACAATCCGGAAACACCCGAACCGTCGGAGGCAACCGATATGCCGGAAGGCGAAGCGGAGTGATTTAATGACTGCTCTTATAATTTCTTTGTGCGTGCTTGCGTTTTTCGTTATCCTCGGACTTATGCGGCTCGCCGTTTATGTCTCCTACTCACGGGACGGGCTTGTGGTAGCTGGCTACGCGGGGATAGTGAAGATAACGCTCTATCCGCGACCGGAAAAGGGCGAGCGCAAAAAGAAGCCCAAGAAAAAAAAGAAGCCTAAAGAAAAAAAGAAAACCGAAGCGGAGGGCGAGAAGAAAAGCAAAAAGGGCGGCAGCGTAAGAAAAATACGGGAGCTGCTGTCGGCTGCCGGAGAAGCGCTCGGCGGTCTTCGCAGAAGGCTCGTTATCGACAAGCTCACAGTGCGCTACACCTCGGCGGCGGGCGATCCTTTCGACGCGGCGATGGGCTTTGGACGCGCGTCGGCAGGTATGGGAGCCGTCACCGCGCTGATAAGGCGGTTTTTCAAGGTGAGAAGCCTCGATATGCAGAGCGACGTCAGCTTTGAAGAGACGGATCCGGTGGTATATTTAGAGGCGAAGATCTCGATAGCGATCTGGGCGATGACGGCGATAGGAATAAAATTTTTGATACTGTTTTTGAAAGGCTCAAAAAGCGATAATAATAAAGAAAAGAAATCTGACATAAAAAACGACGAAAGGAAGGGCGGATAATATGGATAAGCACCCGATCGGAGAATTGATGGAGATCACGATGCAGAAAATACGCGAGATGGTCGATGTGAACACGGTCATCGGTCAGCCGATAACAACGGCGGACGACATTACACTGATCCCCATCTCAAACGTCAGCTTCGGCTTCGCGTCCGGCGGCTCGGATTTTCAGGGCAAGAAATCGGATAACGCCAATTTCGGCGGCGGCAGCGGCGCGGGAGTCAAAATAACGCCGATGGCGTTCATTGTCGTCAAAGAGGGCGGCGTCAGGATACTCAACGTAAATCCGCCGGCGGCGAACACCGTCGACCGAATCGTTGAGATGGCGCCCGATATTGTCGATAAGGTCGCCGGCTTTGTCGGCAAGGACAAAAAATAAGGGCGGAGCGTAAATATTTCGCCGGATAAATCATCGTAAAGCTGCAAATAATAAGCACTGCCTAAAAAACAAGGTGGTGCTTATTTGTGACAGTTAAAAAATTTACTGCGGCGGCGCTCGTCATTTGCGCGGCGCTGTCGCTTTTCGGCATCGTCTGCCGAGCTGACGATACGCCGCAGATTTCCGCTGAATGCGCCGTGGTCGCGGACGGAAGCGGAGAACTGCTTTTTGAGAAAGAGCCGGACAAACGGATGCTTATCGCCAGCACTACGAAGATAATGACGGCGCTTGTGACGCTCGAAAACTGCGATATTTACGATACGGTAGAGATAGCGCCGGAGAGCGTCGGCGTTGAGGGCTCGTCCATTTACCTGAAAAACGGCGAAAAGGTCACCGTGCTTGAGCTTTTGTACGGCGTACTGCTCGAATCGGGGAATGACGCGGCGGCGGCGCTCGCGTATCATGTTGCGGGCGGGATCTCGGAATTTTCGGAAATGATGAACGAAAGAGCAAGCTCGCTCGGACTTGAAAACACACATTTCACAAATCCGCACGGGCTTGACGACGAGGGGCATTATTCGAGCGCGGCGGATCTCGCTATCATTATGGCGGAGGCGATAAAAAACGACGCCTTCCGGCGCATAACCTCGACAAAAAGCGTATCCATAGGCGGGCGAACCTTTTCAAATCATAACAAGCTCCTGTCGTCGTATTCCGGCGTTTTCGGCGGCAAGACCGGCTATACAAAAAGCGCGGGGCGCATACTTGTTACCTGCTGCGAAAAAGACGGGCTGTGCCTTATCTGTGTAACGATCAACGCACCGGACGACTGGACTGACCATGCGTCGCTGTATGACTGGGCGTTCGGGCGGTTCAAATCGGAGCGCGTAACAGACGCGGGGGCTGTATTTTACAA
>JAFWVB010000066.1 GCA_017518445.1 Oscillospiraceae bacterium
GCGCTCTTTTTGAGGTCCTTATCGGAGCGCAGAGACATAAAGCGTATTATAATGTGCGGCATGCCGAAATATCCGAGACCCCAGCCGAGTCCGGAAACGATATCCTTCCAGCTCGAAAAGAGATTCCAATATCCGTCGGGCAGGGAGGCGGATTCGGCGCCCTGCCCGCCCTGAATGAGCGCGAGCGCGAATATCGGCGCGATCAAAAGAGCGGCGAGCATCAAAAGCCCCTGGAAAAAGTCCGTCCAGCATACCGCGGAAAAGCCGCCGAGGAAGGTGTAGCCGATTATTACGACGGCGGCGATGTACATAGCGAGCTTCGCGTCTATGCCGATGACCGTGTTGAACAGTGTGCCGCAAGCCTTTACGCTCGACGCGGCGTAAATCGTGTACGCCACAAGGAAGATGACGGCGCAGATGACCTGAATCGCCTTGCTTTTCGACAGAAAGCGGTTCGTGAGATACTGCGGTATCGTTATCGAATCGTTTGCCGCGATCGAATAGCGGCGCAGTCTCGGTGCTTCTATTATCCAGCTAACGGCGTAGCCTATCGCGAGACCTATCGCGATCCACGCCTGACCTATGCCGAGCGCGTAAATCGACGCGGGCAAGCCCATAAGCACCCACGCGCTCATATCCGAAGCGCCCGCCGAGAGAGCGGATACCCACGGGCCCATCTTGCGGTCGCCCAAAAAATACGATTTTTCGTTGCCGTTTTTGCTCTTGGTGAAGAAATATACGCCTATTCCGAGCATAAAGGCAAGATATACAACAAATACTATTGCTTCGACGTTCATTGTTACATTTCCCCCTGTTTCGCATTTGAACAGACAAAGTATAGCAGATAGGGAACAAGAACGCAATACAGAACGCAGTATAGACGAAATTCTATACTGCGTTTGTAAAAAACACGATTTTCAGCTTAAATAAAAAGAAATTTTAATAGACTTATAATTAAAATTAAATACGGACAAATTTTAATATTTATTTTTGAGAGTAAAATCTGCCCAAAAAAATCGGCAGCATTTGCGCGGAATAGCCCTTCAGAGAGTAGTCGCCGTTGCATATGCACCAGTCGTAGAGAAGCGCCCGCTCGCAAAGCGCGTACGCCTTGACGATTTCGTTTACGGAATATTCCGCGCTGATCTGTCCGCGAGATTGCCCCTCGACCGCTATTTTACGGATAAGTCGGTAATATGTCCTGTTCGTGTCGAGCAGGTGTTTGTTGCCGCGCGTTACGAGCTGGGTCGAATACATGCGCGCCAAAAGCTCGAGCGACACGGTATTTTCGATCATGCCGAAGAGCTCTCGGTTCAGAAAAAGCAGCTTTTCAAAGCTGTTCATATCGGGGTCCATCGAGCCGACGAGCTCGTTGTATTTTTCGTCGAACAGAAACGAGAGCGACTCCAAAAGCGCGTCCTTGCCCTCGAAATAGTGGTAGAACGAGCCCTTCGACGTGCCGGACGCCTCGACGATCTCCTCGATTGTCGTGTCGTCGTAGCCCTGTTCGTAAAACAGCCGCCATGCGGCGGATACGATCTTGCTCTTCGTCGTGTTTTTGTTCTTTTTCAGCGCCATTTCATCAGCCCCGTTTCGCGTTTTCCACCATTATACCTTTTTTTCACGCAAAAGGGAAGAGGGCGGGGCGCAATTACAAAAGCCCGTGCTTTTCCAGTATGCCGATGAGCTTTTCCCGATTTTCGTAGCCCATTTCCGCAAGCGGAAGCCGGAGATCGCCCACATCCATGCCGACGGCGTTCATAGCGGTTTTGACCGGTATCGGATTTACCTCGAGGAACATTCCGGCAAACAGATCGGCGTATTTGAAATAAAGCCTCGCCGCCTCGAAAAATTCCTCGTCCGCACATAAAGAGCACAGCTCCGCGACAGCTTTAGGCACTATATTCGACGCGACGGAGATCACGCCCTTCGCTCCGAGAGCCATCATCGGCACTGTGTCGTCGTCGTTGCCGCTCCATACATTGAGGTCGTCGCCGCACTCCGCCATAGTCCTCGCCGCGAGACTCAGCGAGCCGGACGCCTCCTTTACGCCGTTTATGTTCGGGTGCTCCGACAGTATCTTGTACGTTTCGACGGTTATGCCTATCCCCGTGCGCGACGGCACGTTGTAGAGTATGACGGGCAGCGTCGTGCGATCGGCGACGTATGTAAAATGCCCGACGAGCCCCGCCTGCGTCGTCTTGTTGTAGTACGGAGTTACCATCAAAACGCCGTCGGCTCCGGCGTTCTCGGCGGCGCGGGCGAGGCGAAGCGCCTTCAAAGTGTCGTTGCCGCCGATGCCGGCGATGAAAAGCATGCCCTTTTCGCGGAGGTGATTTCCGCAAAAATCAAAGAGCGTCTCGGTCTCGGATACGGAGAGCGTCGCGCTCTCTCCCGTTGTGCCGCAGATAACGGCGGCGGCAGTGCCGGAGGCTGCCTGTATGTCGAGCAGCTCCCCCATTTTCGTGTAGTTCACGGCGCCGTCCTTAAACGGCGTTACCATAGCCGTGGCGGAGCCGGTAAAAAGTGGATATTTCATAAGCTTTCCTTTCCAGCGCGTTCACGGTCAACCTGTCGCCTGACCGTCTGGCGGACATCTTTTGCATAAAAATATACTTCTTCACCTTGCGGTATGGCATAAAATGCTCTATAATCATAATAGCAGAACGGAAAGGAAGTGTGCGGAAATGCTATACTCCAAGCGCGGATATCTTAACGAGGATTTCCGCCTGTTCCATCTGCGGGACAGCCGCGGGCTTGAATTTGAATACCACTATCACGAATTCGACAAGATCGTCGTATTTCTGAGTGGCAAGGCGAGCTATGTAATAGAGGGCGCGTCCTACGATCTGCGCCCGTGGGATGTGCTGCTCATCGGAAACCATCTGATACATCGCGCGGTTATCGACGAGACAGCGCCTTATGAGCGCGTGATAATATACATAAACCGCGACTTCGTGCAGAAAAACAGCACGGACAGCACTCCGCTCATGCGGTGCTTTGACGACGCGGCGCAGAGCCGGCTGTATCTGCTCCGCCCGAAAGGCGCGGAGACCGCGAAGCTCGAGCAGATATTAAAGCGGCTCGAGGAGGCGACGGACTCCGACGATTTTGGCTCAGATGTGTTGGGAAACGCCGTTTTTCTGCAGCTTTTGGTGCTTATAAACAGGATAGCGAACGCTTCCGCGGGCGAGGAACGGAGCGTCTTGAAATACGACTCGCAGATAGCCGGTGTGATCAATTATGTAAACGACAACCTTGCGTCGGAACTCACGGTGGACGATCTCGCCGCGCGCAGCTATTTGAGCAAGTATTACTTCATGCGCCGCTTCAAGGAGATGACGGGCTATACGGTACATAATTATATTCTCTTAAAGCGCGTGCTATACGCGGCGGAGCTTTTGGGAAACGGCGTCTCCGCGACGAGGGCGGCGATAATGAGCGGCTTCGGCGATTATTCGACGTTTTCGCGTGCGTATAAAAAAATATACGGCGAGCCTCCGAAAAAAAGCAGGCGCGCTCCGTGACGGAGGCGCCGGCAAAAAAATTCCCGCGGCGTTTTGCGAAAAACGTCACGGGAATTTAAGGCTTTTTTATCAGAAGCAGCACGGCGATCGCGGCGTACGCCGCCGTTATCAGCGGAAGACCTATGTAGAATTTCGGATGCCGCGTTTTGTGGCGAAAGGCGAGCATTCCCAAAAGCGCGCCGAGGCAGCCGCCGATAAGCGCGAAAAACATCAGAGCCGCCTCCGGTATGCGGCCGCGCTTTTTCTTCGCGCGGCGCTTGTCCGAAGCCATGAGAATAAACGCGGCAAAATTTATAAATATAATATAGTAAAAAAGATATTTCATATGTACCGCCTTGCATACAGAGCCTCGCAGAGTTCGCGTCCGCAGACGCGAAAAAAGCTTGATTTGTTTTCTGCGGCAGCATGTATGTCGCGGAAAACACTTCTCGGTCTGCAAACGTGCGAGCGCAGCGAGTGCGCTGCAGCAGACCGCAGCCTTATCGCAAAAGAGGCTGCGCCACTTTTGCGAAATTTTTATGTACGGGGGACTCGCCCCCAAATTTGCTTATGCGTTTATGCGTTGTCTTCAGCGGCGTCTCTCTGTCTGAAAAGCAGCGAGATGCACCAGACCGCCGAGAGGAATACGAGCGTATATATCACTCTGCTCACGGGCGCGGTCTGTCCGCCGAATAGATATGCGACAAGGTCGAATTTGAAAATGCCGACGCTGCCCCAGTTTATGCCGCCTATTATCAAAAGAATCAGCGCAATCCTGTCCATTATCATCGTGTTTCCCTCCTTGTGAGGCTTAATATGCCCATAAAGGCGCGGAAATATACACGTCAAAACAGACGGGAAATAAATATCAAAAGCAATAATAACAGATATGCGCCCGAAATGAAAGACGCAATTTCATTTTTCGCACGAGATCCGCTTTGATTTATTGTTTCCGGCGCTTGACTCATGTTGTATAATTATAAAAACAGGAAAATTTTTTCTTTATAACAAATAAAACGGAGGTGCTATCATGGAAGACGTTTTGAGACTTCTCGAAAAGGACGCCCGCTTTACACCGCAGCAGCTTGCCGCGATGACGGGGAAAAAGGCTGACGACATTGAAGAGACGATAAAAAAATGCGAAGCCGAGAATGTGATAATCGGCTATACCGCGCTCGTGGACTGGGACAAGGTCGATCCCAACGCCGTGACCGCGCTTATCGAGGTCAAGATCGCGCCCCAGCGCGGCGCGGGCTTTGACAGGATAGCGGAGCGCATATATCAGTTCGAGGAGGTCGAGAGCCTCTATCTGATGAGCGGCGCGTTCGATCTCGCCGTCGTGATCGCAGGCAGGTCGATAAGGGAGATATCCGAATTCGTTTTCGGGCGTCTCGCGCCGATAGATGGAGTAACGAGCACCGCCACGCACATTATCTTGAAAAAATACAAGGATAAGCATCGCGTTTTCGCAAACCAAGAAGAACAGCAGGAGAGGTTATTGTTTACATGATGGACTACAGCGGTATACTGTCCGACAGGGTGCAAAGTCTTGCCCCGTCGGGTATAAGGAAGTTTTTTGATCTGCTTGAAAGCATGAAGGACGGCATCTCGCTCGGCGTGGGCGAGCCGGATTTCGTGACGCCGTGGCATATCCGCGACGCCGGAATTTACTCGCTTGAGAAGGGCTTTACGAAGTACACGTCAAACGCGGGTCTCGGCGTATTGAGAGCGGAGATAGCAGGTTATCTACACCGCCGCTTTGATCTGCGTTACGACCCGCAAAAGCAGATAATGGTGACCGTCGGTGGGAGCGAGGGCATAGACAGCGCGATCCGCGCGCTCTTAAACCCCGGAGAAGAGGCGATAATACCCGTGCCGTCGTTCGTCTGCTACGGTCCGCTTGTGACGATGGCTGGCGGCGTGCCGGTCTATGTCGGCACGAAGCGCGAAAACGAGTTCCGCCTCACGGCGGACGAGCTGCGCGCCGCGATAACGCCTAAAACCAAGCTGCTCATACTGCCGTATCCGAACAACCCGACGGGCGCGATTATGGAGAGAAAAGACCTTGAGGCGATCGCCGCCGTGCTCGAGGGCACGGATATAATAGTCATATCCGACGAGATATACGCCGAGCTCACATACGGTCAGCGCCATGTGTCAATAGCGAATATACCGGGTATGTACGAGCGCACAATACTCATAAACGGCTTTTCAAAGAGCCATGCCATGACAGGCTGGCGCATGGGATATGCATGCGCGCCGCAGCCGATAATAAAGCAGATGCTCAAGATCCACCAGTACGGCATCATGTCCGCGCCGACGACGAGCCAGTACGCCGCTATAGAGGCGATGCGGGAGGGTGACGCGGATATAGAGCTCATGCGGCAGGAATATGACTATCGGAGAAAACTGCTCGTCGACGGACTGCGAAAGTTGGGGCTCGACTGCTTCGAGCCGCGCGGCGCTTTCTATGTTTTTCCGAGCATCGCGTCCACGGGACTAAATTCCGACGAATTTTGCGAGCGTTTTCTGCTCGAGGAAAAGGTCGCGGTGATCCCGGGGACCGCATTCGGCGCGGGAGGCGAGGGCTTTGTTCGTATGTGCTACGCCTCGTCCGCGGAGAATATATCCGAGGCGCTGAAGCGGCTTGAGGTATTTATAAACAGATTATAAGCGCAAGCGGCGCCGTATGCACGCAAACCGAGCGGCGCGGCGCGGGGAGGAAATATGAAATACATTCTTATAATAGGCGACGGCATGGCGGATTTTCCCGTGCCGGAGCTTGGGAATAAAACGCCGCTGGAGTATGCGAGCATACCGACTATGGACATGATGGCGTCGCGCGGCGAATACGGCTGCGTTTACAATGTGCCGGCGGGACTGCCCGCGGGCAGCGACACGGCTATAATGTCCATCTTCGGCTGTGATCCGCGAGACTGCTACCGCGGCAGGGCTCCGCTTGAGGTCGCCGCTACGGGCGTAAAGCTCCGCGCGGGCGACGCGGCGTACAGGTGCAACATGGTATGCTTCGAGGACGGCGACATGCCGTTTGACGAAAAGCACATACTCTCCCACAGCGCGGGCTCGATCGAGGGGGAGGAGTCCATTGAGATCATAACCGCGCTTCTTTCAGACCCGGAATTCAAGGCGGCGGCTGACAAAGCCGGTATAACGATACACAAATCGCCGTCCTTCCGCCATTTTGCCGTGCAGTCGAACGCCGATATAGACGGCATTTCGCTCATCCCGCCGCACGACCATCTCGGCGAAAAGATCGGTGCGCTCATGCCGTCAGGCTGTAAAAACGCAAAAACGCTTGAAGCTCTTATGCGCCTCGCGCATGAAAAGCTCGATCATCACCCATTGAACGAGCGCCGCCGCGCGCAGGGGAAAATGCCCGCGAACGGAATCTGGTTCTGGGCGGAGGGGACTGCGGCTGAGCTTCCGAATTTCGTGGAGCAGTACGGTCGCCGCGGCGGCGTAGTATCCGCCGTTCCGCTCTGCCACGGCATAGCCGCGCTCATAGGGCTCGATATGATATCGGTCGAGGGGGCGACGGGCGAGCTCGACACGAATTACGAGGGCAAGGTGGACGCCGCGCTGAAGGTGTTGGAGAAGGACGATTTTGTCGCCGTACACCTCGAGGCGCCGGACGAGTGTACGCACAACGGCGATCTGAAGGGCAAGCTCAAGGCGATAGAAAACCTCGACAGCCGCATAATCGCGCCGATCGCGGAGAGGCTGTCCGCGGCGGGCGAGGATTTCAGAATGCTGATTTTGAGCGACCATAAAACGCTCACGAGCACACGCGGACACGACGGCTCCGACGTGCCGTATGTGATATACGACAGCAGATACGACAACAAAAACGGCATAGGCTATTCCGAAAAAGACTGCGCCTTCGGCGGCGTTCCCGTCGCGGCGGGCATAAGCCTTATGGGAATGCTGTTCGGGAAATGATATGGAAACTCTCGTTCACGCATACGCGAAGCTGAATCTGTCGCTCGACGTGCTCTACAAAAGACCGGACGGATACCATGAGATGAAGATGGTCATGCAGAGTGTGGCGCTCTGCGACGATATCTCGATCGCCTGCACCGACGGCGACGGAGAGATAAGCGTGTCCACAAACAGGCGATATCTGCCATCGGGCGACTTGAATTCCGCGGGCAAGGCGGCGAGGCTTTTCATGGACATCGCCGGAATACGCGGCAAGGATGTCGCCATAAGCATATTAAAGCGCATTCCCGTATGCGCGGGCATGGCGGGCGGCAGCAGCGACGCCGCCGCGGTGCTGCGCGGCATGAATGAGCTTTTCAAAACGGGATTTGACCGCGAGGCGCTCAAAAAAATGGGTGAGAGTCTCGGCTCCGACGTGCCGTACTGCGTTTCGGGCGGAACCGCACTCGCGTGCGGAAGGGGCGAAAAGCTGACCGATCTTCCGGATATTCCCGACTGCCATATCGTCGTCTGCAAGCCGCCGTTTCCCGTATCGACGCCGACGCTCTTTTCACGATTGAATTGCAGCGCCATAAAGCAGAGACCGGACACCGACGGGCTGATATCGGCTCTCGAAAACGGAGATCTGACAGGTGTTGGCAGGCGTATGTTCAACGTGTTTGAAAGCGTTTTGCCGCAGGGCGGAAACGATGTGGAGCATATAAAAAGCGAGCTCATAAACCACGGCGCGCTCGGCGCGTCGATGAGCGGGACGGGTCCATCAGTGTTCGGAATATTTGACGACGCGGCGTCGGCGGAGTCCGCTTATAAATCGCTATCCGGCGAATACCGTGAGTGTTTCCTCACAAAAAGCGTCAAAAAATTTCTCTGAACTGAATAAAACGCTAAATTAAGGTCGATATTATGTGCATGGGTACATAATACCGACCTTAAAATTTTATTCGGAGGAATTACTTATGAAACTGAAGATATGGGAGCTGTCGCTGATAACGGCTCTCGTCGTGACGATGCTTTTCTGCTGTGTGACGCAGGGGAGTCAAGCGGAGCTGTCGGAAAAGCTGGTGCGGCTGCATGTCGTAGCAAACTCCGACTCAGACGAGGATCAGGCGCTTAAATTAAAGGTGCGCGACGCGGTGCTGTCCGAGGTAGAGCCAATCATAATGGGCGCGTCGGACAGGGAGGGGGCGGTGTCGCTCCTTGCGGAGAACATGGACGCTGTCGCGCGAGCGGCGGGGGAGGCAGTGCTTGAAAACGGCAAGAATTACCGGGTAAAAGCGACAATCGCGCAGGAAAATTTTCCGACGAGAAGATACGACACTTTTTCTCTGCCCGCAGGAAGCTACACATCTCTGCGCGTCGTCATAGGCGGCGGAGAGGGACGCAACTGGTGGTGCGTCGCGTTCCCGCCGCTTTGCAAATCCGCCGCCGTAGAGGATAAAAGCGAGGAGTACGGGCTTACGGAGGGCGAGGTCGATCTCATAACCGGCGAGACGGGAGAGTATAAATTGAGCTTCAAAACGCTCGAGATACTTCAGGCGATAAGAGAGTGGTTTAAGCATAAAAACATCGGGGCGCTGTAAGCGCCCCGATGTTTCCGTATTTCTATAAAGCTGTTTTTATCCCCATAGCGCGGTGAGCATCGGTATGACCTGCTTTTTGCGCGACACAACGCCCGGCAGGAAGAAAGCGTGATCACGGACGTCCACGTCCGCGCCGAAGGCGTGGGCTATTATGTCCTCGTCACCTATGTAGAGGATATGCGAGCCCTCCGCGAGAATATCCGTAAGCATCAGTATCATAAACGCATATCCGCGCTTTTCCGCGGTTTTGCGCATTATATCGAGAAACTCCTCCTTGCGTTCCAGCATATGCTTTGCCTCGACGCAGGTGATCTGGTTTACGCCGAAATCGCGGTCCGCGATGTGGAACGTCTTGAAATCGGTGAACAGCAGTGTCTCAACGGACTTGTCTCCGCCCATCGAGGCGGAGAATATCTCGCGTCCGAGATCGTCCAAAGACACCTTCGCGATGCGCGCCATGCGCTCCGCCATGCGCTGATCTATAAGCGTCGCCGTCGGAGATTTGAACATTACGGTATCGGATACGATGGCGGCGGCGATCAGTCCGGCGAGCTTTTCGTTCGGCATCAGACCGCGCTCCTGGTACATCTCCGCGATTATCGTCGCAGTGGAGCCGACCGGCTCGTTTCTGAAGGATATGGGCGACGTTGTCTGAATATCCGCAAGGCGGTGATGGTCGATTATCTCGAGCACGTCCGCCTGCTCCAGCCCGTCGATAGACTGAGAAGCCTCGTTGTGATCGACGAGCACGACACGCCTGCGGCGCGGTTTTAGAAGGTGGTCGCGCGCGAAGGCGCCGACGACGAGCCCGTTTTCGTCCAAAATCGGGAAATTGCGCCGCTGGCTCCTTATCGCCGCATCCTTAACGTCGTCGAGATAATCCGTCAGCTTGAACGGATCAAGCTCATCCTGACGGCAGATGCGCTCTACCGGTATCGCGTGATATATCATACGCGCCGCCTTAAATGCGTCGAACGGGGTAGAGATTATGCACGTCTCTGTTGTGACGCTGTAAAGCTCTTTGGGCAGAGACGCCTGACATACGATGAGACATTTAACGCCTAACTCTACCGCCCTTTTCGCCATGTCAGGCTGGTCGCCGCAGATAACGATGGATTTTTTGTTTGAAAACAGCAGGTTTTCGGACTTCTGCGGCAGGGCGATTATGACCTCTCCGCTCACGGAGTCGCAGAGATAGCCGGAGTCGTTCATTATCTTGCCGTCGAGCACGCTGAGGAGATTGAATACGGGGATGTCCTCGATCACCGGATTGTTGACGGACGCCATGTCGTACGTCGCAATATCCGCGGCGGACAGCATTCCCAAAAGCGTGCCGTCATCGTTAGTGACGGGTATCGCGGGGATAGAGCGATCCTCCTTGAGCGCGTCCCATCCGCGGCTTACCGTGACACCGCCCGACAGCGCGGGGGGAGTGTAATATTCAAGGTCCTTGACCTGCGGGCGCAGGGTTTTGATATGCACGGGCGGCGAAAAGCCGAAGCGGTCGAGCACGAGCTTTGTCTCGTCGCTTATGTGCCCTATGCGCGCGGCGACATAATCCCTGTCTCCGAGCGCGTTTCGGAGCGCGGCATACGCCATCGCCGATACGATGGAGTCGGTGTCGGGATTTTTGTGTCCGGTGACATAGACCGGCTCAAATCCGGCGCCGCTCTGCTTGTTCTTCTTAATAGCCTCCATTTGCAAGCCTCCTTTTATAAAATGATCCAAATCCGCGGGGCGTGATTTCACATCCGCGGAAGGTCGCGAAAGCGAGCCGAAGCGATATTCGGCTCGCCATGTTATCAGTTGAATATGCTCATCGCCTTTTCAATGCCTTCGGACAAAATAACGCCGACCGCGTCGGCGGCTTTTTCGACAGCCTCCGCCATGTCCGCGGCATCTTTGTTTTTGAACGAGCCGAGCACCCAGTCTATCACATCTCCGCCCTCAGGCGGTATGCCGACGCCGATCTTCACGCGCGGAAAGCCGTCGCCCCCGCATTTTGCCATGATGTCCTTCAGTCCGTTATGTCCTCCCGCGGAACCGCTTCTGCGAATTCGCAGCTTGCCCGTCGGCATAGAAATATCGTCGGACACGACGAGTATGTGCTCCGTCGGCACTTTGTAAAATGCCTGCGCGCCCCTTACCGCGTCGCCGCTCAAATTCATGAAGGTCTGCGGCTTCATCAAAAACGCCTTCTCTCCGCCTATATCGCAAATGCAGGTCAGCGCCTTGAATTTGAGCCTGTCTATTCGCGCACCGTATTTTTTCGAGACGGCGTCGGCAGTCATAAAGCCGGCGTTGTGCCGCGTATTCGCATACTTCGCCCCCGGATTGCCGAGAAAAACGACGAGCCATGAGACGGCGGGTTTTCTGAAAAAAATCATGGTAAATATCAAATGCCCTTACTTAAAGAGCGTCGAGATCGAAACTTCCTCATATATCCTCTCGATCGCCTCAGCAAATGTCGAGGCTACCGACAGATACTGTATCTTGTCGCATTTCTGCTCGGAGTGGTAGGGGATGGAGTCGAGCAGCAGCAGCTCTTTTATATGGCTCGCCTCTATGCGCTCTATCGCGCTTCCGGACAGAACGCCGTGCGAGGCGCAGGCGTAAACATCCCTCGCGCCACCTATCTCGACGAGTGCCTTAGCCGCGCCGCAAAGACTTCCGGCGGTATCGACCATGTCGTCGAACAGTATTACATGCTTGTCCCTGACCTTGCCGATTATGTTCATGACCTCGGACTGATTTGCCTTTTCGCGCCTTTTATCGACGATAGCGAGGTTCATGCCGAGGCGCATCGCAAAATTACGCGCCCTCGCGACGGAGCCGACGTCCGGCGATACGACCATAGTGTCGTCTATGCAATCCGCAAATCTTTTGCGGAAGTAATCGCAAAACAGCGGACCGCCCAAAATATTGTCCACGGGGATATCGAAAAAGCCCTGTATCTGCGGCGCGTGCAGGTCCATCGTCAGCACACGGTCCGCGCCCGCGGTAGTTATCAGATTTGCGACGAGCTTTGCGGAGATCGGATCTCTGGCTTTGGCTTTTCTGTCCTGCCGCGCATAGCCGAAATACGGCATAACGGCGGTGATTCGTCCGGCGGAGGCGCGCTTGCACGCGTCTATCATGATAAGAAGCTCCATAAGATTGTCGTTTACCGACTGACAGGTGGACTGAACGATGAAAACGTCCGAGCCGCGAACCGTCTCATACAGTGAAACGGAAACCTCGCCGTCGGAAAAACTGACAACATTTGCGTCTCCCAACGGAATACCGATATTGCGGCATATACTTACCGCGAGCTGCTTGTTTGCGTTGCCGGAAAATACTTTGATATCCTTGCCGTGAGAGATCATAAGAGGGTTCCTCCGTAAATTTTATAAGTAATATTAAATTGTTGCACGTTAAATAATGCGACAAGGTCGCACAAAATAATTATAACAGCCTTGTCAAGAAAATCCAAGCCAATAAAATAAATTTTTTGGAAATTCGTATTGACAAGGCGGAAACCGCGTGTTAATATGACCGTATTAGAACATTTAATACAGTCTCGCTTGACATATCTACGGAGGTGATGATTTTGATAAATCTCAATTACAGAGACAACCGCCCGATATATGAGCAGATAAAATCCGGACTTATCGAGCTTGTCTCGGCGGGCGGACTGAAATCGGGGGACAAGCTGCCGTCGGTAAGGGATCTTGCGACACAGCTCGCGATAAACCCGAACACGATACAGCGTGCCTACCGCGAGCTGGAGACGGAGGGGTATATATGCTCCGTACCCGGCAAGGGCTCGTTCGTCGCGGAGACGGATGAGCTTGTAAAAAACCGCAGAGAGGCTTTGCTTGTAAAATTTGACGAAGCGGCGGCGGAGCTGCGCGGTATAGGCGTGACGAGCCGAGAGCTTATAGACAGACTGGAGGGAGGAGATAAGAAATGATAACGGCGGAAAAAATAGTAAAACGCTTTGACAGATTTGTGGCTCTTGACGGGCTGGATCTCAACGTGCCGAAGGGCGCGATATACGGGCTTGTCGGTCCGAACGGCGCGGGGAAATCGACGATAATACGCCACCTCGCCGGCATTTACAGGCAGGACAGCGGCAAGATAACGATAGACGGCGAGGAGGTTTACGAAAACCCCTCGATAAAGCAGCGCATGGCGTACATACCGGACGATATCTTTTATTTTACGCAGGCGGGCATAAAGGACATGATGGAGTTCTACCGCGGCATTTACAAAAATTTCGATATGGAGCGCTACAACAAAATGCGCGAGGTGTTCGCGCTCGATGAAAAGCGCCCCATGCGCAAATTGAGCAAGGGTATGCAGAAGCAGGCGGCGTTTTGGCTCGCCATCTCAATGCGCCCAGAGATACTCATTCTCGACGAGCCGGTTGACGGGCTTGACCCCGTAATGCGCCGCCAGATATGGAGTCTTATCATGGGCGACGTCGCGGAAAACGGCACGACCGTTTTAGTCTCCTCGCACAACCTGCGCGAGCTTGAGGACGTCTGCGACCACGTCGGCGTGATGAACAAGGGCAGGATGCTGCTCGAGCGGTCGCTCATGGAGCTTCAGGAGAACGTCGTCAAGGTGCAGGCGGTATTCCCGGAGGGCGGCGGTCTGCCAACCGGGCTCAAGGTCATGCACACAAGCGCAAACGGCAAGATACAGAGCTATATAATCCGCGGAAAGAGCGAGGAGATAGAGACTGTGATAGCGGCGGCAAGCCCGCTGTTTTACGACGTCGTTCCGCTCACGCTTGAGGAGATATTCATTTACGAGTTGGGAGGTGCAAATTATGAAATCAAAGACTTCATTCTTTGATAAGGCGATATTCCGCCGTAACATAAAGAGCTTCTGGCCGCTGTGGCTCCTTTTCGTTGCGATAGAGCTTATCGTTTTCGCGCTCGGCGTAGTGGGCGGCGACTTAAAATACGTATCTTTCCATAATAATCCCGTCGCGACCGCTTTCGACATAGGCAACGATCTTATAGACGCCGTTCTTGCCGCAGGCGCGGCGATGAACCTCGTCGCGGGGCTAATCTTCGCGATGCTGATATTTTCCTATCTCACAAACGCGCGCAGCGCGGGCGGCTTCGCATCGCTCCCGATAAAGCGCGAGACGATGTTCATTACGAATTACCTCTCCGGCATTATCATTTTCATATGCGGCATCGTCATAACGGGCGTCGTATGCCTGCTCATACAGGCGGGCACGTGCCTTGTGGCGGAGAGCGTCGAATACATTCTCATGTGGGCGCTCATATCCGTACTGCAATTTATCCTGTTTTACAGCCTCGCGATATTCGTAAGCATGCTCACGGGGCATATAGTAGCCATTCCGATACTGTACCTTATTATAAACTTTCTCGGTATGGCGCTGAACGCCGTGATACCGACGCTTATTTCAATGCTGCTTTACGGTTATCCGGGCAGCGGCACGCTCATTCCGACGTGGCTGTCGCCCGTGGTATATATGACGGGCTTCGGCATATCGCAGGGTATATACAACCAGCAGCTGTTTGACGATGAAGCGCTCCGTCTTGCATCAGGTGCGTTCGGACATATAGGATATCTCTATGCATTCGCCGCAGCCGGCGTCGTGCTCGCGGTTTTGGCTCTGCTTATGTTCAGAAAACGCCGCATGGAAAACGCCTCCGACGTCGTCGCGGTCAACGCCCTGCGCCCCGTGTTCAAATACTGCATGACCTTCGGATTTTCGCTTTTCGTCGGGCTTCTCATCTTCTCCGCGATACTGAATTACAGAAGCGTATTGGGTATGCGCCAGTTTATCGCTCTGATAATCTGCATGGTCGGCGGCGCGTTCATCGGGTATTTCGTCTCGAAAATGCTCATGGACAAGACGTTCCGCGTTTTCAGAAAGGGCTGGCTCGGCTTCGCCGTCTGCGCCGTTCTGATAATCGGGCTTTTGGCGGGCTGCAGATATAACGGGTTTGGTTATGAGCGCCGCATACCGGAGCCTGAAGATATAAAATCAGTCAAAATTGACGGAGCGGTATTGGAGGAACCTGAGAACATAGCGCGCGTCCGCGAGCTTCACGCCTCGCTCATAAAGCATAAAAACGAGTACATGGACGCGAACGGCATAGGGATAGGTATAACATATATGCTCAAAAACGGCGATATGCTGCAAAGAGCGTACACGGTACCGGACAGATATGACGTGTATAACCGTGACGGCACTTATGAGTACTATGAATATGAAAATGAGGATATTGAGCTCTACGGTGATATTATGACCTCTCCCGAGGCGCTTATTTACGCGCTCACGCCGAAAGATTTCGCCGTGACCGAAAAGACGGTCGTGGGCGGAACCGTGAGTTACCAGATGCCGACGCAGCCTCATTACGTCGAGCCCGACGCTTATCCGGATACCTACACGGAATACTCTGATATGTGGATTTCTCCGGAGCAGGCGTTCGAGCTGTACGACGCCGTGATGAAGGACGCCGAAAACGGCAATATAGAAGCAGGATACTGGTCTCGCAGATATACTTATGCAGACAACAGGTTTGAAGATCTGTATACGGATATCGATATCTATATAGAGCTGTGCGAAGACGATGACAAGCGCGAATCGGAGCACTACAGCAATAGGACCGTAGTTTACCATGAGTCTATCCATGTGTCGGTTCTCGCCACCTCCGAGAA
>JAFWVB010000067.1 GCA_017518445.1 Oscillospiraceae bacterium
ATAGACGAAGCGTACGCTCTCACGCCGGACGGCTCCGGCAACGATTTCGGACGCGAGGCGATAGAAACGATATTAAAGGCGATGGAGGACCACCGCGACGACCTCGTCGTCATCGTCGCGGGGTATGAGGAGCTGATGGAAAAATTCATCTACTCAAATCCGGGGCTCGAGTCGCGCTTCAACAGATATTTCGTGTTCGAGGACTACAACGGCGAGGAGCTTTGCAAAATCTTCGACTCCATGTGCGATAAAAACAGTTACACGCTCGACGACGGGGCGCGGGCTTTCGCCGAGGAATATTTCACAAAGCTGTACGATAACAGGGATGAAAACTTCGGCAACGCGCGCGATGTGAGAAACATATTTGAAAATATGGTTTCCGTCCACTCCGACCGCCTTGCGGCGATGGACGCGCCGACGCGGGACGAGCTTATCACCGTCCTCGCGGAGGATATCGAAAAAGCGACGCTTATGTAAAGAGCTTGAAACGGAGAGGGTAGGATTTTGGTTGACCTTGAAAATCACTTTCGCGCCTGCTGCGAGGAGAACGATTTAACGATAAAACTCTCGTTTGATATGCCGGAGGGGTATGAGACAGCCAACGGCACGTTTGACCCGGTGGTCAACACGCTGTTTATAAACATGGCGCGGCTGCGCGCCATGCCGGATTACGAACAGCTTTTTTACCTGTACCATGAGCTTCGCCATGCCATACAGTATTCGCACCCGGAGCGGTTTTCGGAGCTTGTTGCCAAAAGCCGCATATATGCCGTAATGTATGACGGCGTCTGCTATAAGCTCGCGGACGGGATCTGGAAAAAATGCAGGTTTGACGGCTCGGAGGAGTATTTTACCGAAATGTATCTCGGACAGCCGTATGAGAGGGACGCGAATGAATTCGCTTCTGAAAAGGTAAAGGCAATTTTCGGTGATTTTGAGGAGCTTTGCTAGCTTTACAAGGCGTGGACGCCTAATGAGGACATATCGGCGCGGGCGTATGAGGAGCTGTACCGTAAAATCGACGCGGAAATCGAAAAAGCCGCGACAAAATAAAAGACTCCGGAACGTTGCCGCGTTCCGGAGTCTTTTATTTTGATTTCAAAACAACTTTGCCGCAAATCCCGTCAAAAGCGCGGCGAGCCATGAAAACACGGGCGCGAGCGCTATCGCGGGGAGGAAATTTGCTATCTTTATCTTTGCTATCCCTATAAGATTAAAGCCGAGGGCTATGATCATAAGCGAGCCGACGCACGTCATCTCATTTATCGCGGAGGCGTTCAGTACGGGCGCCAAAACCTGCGCCAGCAGGACGATCGCGCCCTGAAATACGAATACGCTGACAGCAGACAGCCCGACGCCTATGCCGAGGCTCGCCGTGAGCATGAGTGCGGAGATGAAATCGAGCACCGACTTTGTGTATATTATCGAGTGGTCGCCCGTAAGCCCCGAAGCGAGCGAGCCGGTCACCGCCATCGCCCCGACGCAAAACAGCAGAGAGCCGGAGACAAAGCCGCGGGCGACAGACGAATCGGATTTTTTGCCGAATTTCTTTTCTATCGCGCCGCCGAGGCGCTCAAGCCCGCCGTCTATATCCAAAAGCGTGCCGATGATGACGCCGACAAGTATCGACAGCACCGCGACGATGACGTTTTCGCCGGACAGCATTCCGGATACGCCTATATAGATGGTGCACAGCCCCACGCCGACCATGACGGCGGAGCGCACCTTTTCGGGTATGCCCTTTTTCACGACCATCCCGATAAGACTGCCGATTATGACCGCGGCCGCGTTCACGACGGTGCCAAGCATATAACCGCCTCCCGCATAAAACTTGTTTTGTGACATGATAACACCGTTTGCCGCTTTATACAACCGAAAAATTCAACAAAATTTAATTTGAAAAACGGCGGCGGCGGCGGTATACTTAACAGTGACACACACGCACAAAGGAGACAAAAATGGCAAAGGGAAAGCACGTCCGACGCAGAAAGCGCGCGGGACTTATCATAATACTTTTACTGCTTATAGCCGCGGCGCTGCTGTTTGCGGACAGCAATCTTCGCCTCACGGTATCGCGCTATGAGGAGAAATTTGAAAATCTGCCCGCGTCGTTCGACGGGTTTAAAATAGTCCAGCTGTCCGATCTTCACAACACGGAATTCGGCAAGGACAACTCGCGGCTCGTAAAAAAGGTGGCGCAGGAAAAGCCGGATATAATAGCCATAACCGGAGATATGATAGACGGCAAAGGGCAGGGGGAATATGTGAAAACGCTGATCCCGCAGCTTGTGGAAATCGCGCCGGTCTATTATGTGAGCGGCAACCACGAGTGGGCTTGCGGGGAGGCGAAGGGGCTGTTCCGCGACCTCTCCGAGCTCGGCGCGACGGCGTTTCGCAACGATTATGAGCTGATAACGAGAGACGGTGAAAATATAGTACTCGTCGGGGCGGAGGACCCGCTCGGACCGTACGACATGATGACGCGGCAGGAGCTCATGGAGGGCGTCCGCGCCGCCGAGGGCGATAAATTCACCGTCATGCTGTTTCACCGCAACAATAAATTAAATGAATTCGCCGACCTCGGCGTCGATTTAGCGCTCTGCGGACACGCGCACGGCGGCATCGTGCGCCTGCCGTTCACGGACGGGCTTATAGGACCCTCGCGGGAGTGGCTTCCGGCTTACACCGCCGGCGAATACCGCGACGGCGACACCGTGATGATTGTATCGAGAGGCATAGGCTATTACGCCGCGCCGCGGCTTTTCAACAACCCCGACATCGTATCTATAACCCTGACCGCCGAATGAATTTTAACGCATAGACCTCACCCGACTCGCATACAATGATATATGTGCTGTTTTTGAAAAGGGGTGAGTATATGCATTTTTCCCGCTTGGACGGCGAAAAGCCGCTGCCGGACATCGACGATATGATATACGGCGACGAAGCCCCGACGCCCAGCGACAGGTAAAGACTTTACAGACGCGAAAAATTTCTGTATAATATTTAAGTTATAAATATTATTTTTGAAAGAACGGAATGCGTTATGATTGAATTTGAAGATTACAAGGTGAAGCTCAACGCGCTCAAGCCGAAGCTCGAGGATCTCGGAAAGGCGCTCAAGCTCGACGCCGCGCGCGCCGAGATAGAGACGCTTGAAAAGCAGGCGGCGGAGGACGGCTTCTGGAACGACCTTGAAAACTCGCAGAGGGTGCTTCAAAAGACGAAGCAGCTCAAGAACAAATGCTCCAAATTCGACGCGATGCGCTCGCGCTGGGACGATATGATGGCGATATGCCAGATGGCTCTCGAGGAAAACGACGAGAGCATGCTGCCGGAGCTTGTAGAGGAGTATTCGGCGTTTGAAAAGGATCTGGAGACCATGCGGCTGTCTACGCTTCTCTCCGGAGAATACGACTCCTGCAACGCGATCATGTCATTTCACGCCGGCGCGGGCGGTACGGAGGCGCAGGACTGGGCGCAGATGCTCTACCGCATGTATATGCGCTGGGCTGAAAGGCACGGCTGCTCCTGCACGCTGCTCGACTATCTCGACGGCGAGGAGGCGGGGCTCAAGAGCGCGTCCATACTTATAGAGGGCGAGAACGCCTACGGCTATCTCAAAAGCGAAAACGGCATTCACCGCCTTGTGCGCGTTTCGCCGTTTGACGCCTCCGGCAGGCGGCACACATCCTTCGCCGCGGTAGAGGTCATGCCGGAGATAGGCGACGATATGCAGGTCGATATCAAACCCGACGACATTGAAATGCAGGTCTATCGCTCGTCGGGCGCGGGCGGTCAGCACGTCAATAAAACGTCGTCCGCGGTGAGACTTATCCATATCCCGACCGGCGTCGTCGTGTCCTGTCAGACTGAGCGAAGCCAGCACCAGAACCGCGAATACGCGATGCGAATGCTGCGCTCGAAGCTCGTCGAGATAAAGGAGCGGGAGCACCTCGAAAAGGTCGAGGATATAAAGGGCGTCCAGATGAAGATAGAGTGGGGCAGTCAGATAAGGTCTTATGTGTTCATGCCCTACACGCTCGCAAAGGACCACAGGACGAATTTTGAAAACGGGAACATTAACGCCGTGATGGACGGCGATATAGACGGATTTATAAACGCGTATTTAAGCATGCAGGCGGGAAATGAAAATTGAACGTCACTTTTTGAATGTTTCAGTTATTATTTTCGATATCAAAAATGTCATCGCCAGTAGGTTTACGCGCTCCGCGGGGTGACTTTTATGCGCTCTCCATGTCTGTATCGGAGCACTGTGTGCACCATAATTTTAATGGGGGACGATAACTCTTTTTCTGCTTGTCCAGAAAAAGAGTAGGAAAAAGAGGACAAATAAGGGGAAGGGATTTCGATTTCCCTTCCCCTTATTAATCCCCAACCTTGAAACGACGGAAGAGAACTCTTTGTTCTCTTCCGAATCTTTCAGCGACGGAGGAAATATGAGAGTGTTTTCATAATAAAAACTTCCCCGCGAGGGATATGGAACACACAGTGCTCCGCTACACAATTGGGCGCGTAAAAGAAAATGGACCCTGCGGAGCAATAAAAATAAAAGTTGCACAGATTAGCGAAAGATAAGAAATTACAGAGCGCCAGCCTTTTAGATAGCGTGGAGAAGCTGCTTCATATCACTCGACGATGGTTTTCGTATCTCTTGCTATCATAAGCTCCTCGTTCGTCGGGATCACCATGAGCTTGACCTTCGAGTCGGGGGTGGAGATGAAGATCTCCTCGCCGCGCTTTTTGTTCGCCTCTGCGTCGACAGTGCAGCCGAGATAGGTGAAGTATTCGCAGATGGAGGATCTCATCGAGGCGCTGTTTTCACCGACACCGGCGGTGAAGATTATGCCGTCCACGCCGTTCATCGCGGCGGCGTAAGAGCCGGCGACCTTGGCTACCCAGTAGTCGAACATATCGAGCGCGAGAGCGACGCGGGAATTTCCGGCATCCGCCGCCTCGTCAAGATCGCGGAAGTCGGAGGATACGCCGGAGACGCCGAGAACGCCGGATTTCTTATTGAGTATATTCAGCATCTCGCTTATCGAGAAGCCGTATTTGTTCATTATGAACTCCAAAACCGCGCTGTCTATGTCGCCCGCGCGCGTGCCCATCGGAAGTCCTGGCAGCGGGGTGAGACCCATGGAGGTATCGACACACTTGCCGCCGCTTATCGCGGCGATGGACGAGCCGTTTCCCATGTGGCAGGAGATGAGCTTTAATTCCTCTATGGGCTTGCCCATCATCGCGGCGGCGCGTGAGGCGACGTATTTGTGGCTCGTGCCGTGGAAGCCGTAACGGCGAATCTTGTCGTTTTCATAAAATTCATAGGGAATGGCGTAGGTGAACGCCTTTGCCGGCATGGTCTGATGAAACGCGGTATCGAACACGGCGACCTGCGGAACGTCCGCGCCCATGACGGATTTGCAGGCGTTTATACCTGTGATGTTAGCCGGATTGTGGAGAGGCGCGAGCGGTATGCAGTCCTCTATCGCCTTCATCACGTCGTCCGTGATGAGAGTGGAGGCGGAAAAGCTCTCGCCGCCGTGGACGACGCGGTGACCGACCGCGTTTATCTCCTTCATCGAAGAAACGACTCCGAAATCGGCGCTCGTGAGCTTTTCGATGACAGTGGAGATCGCCTCCGCGTGCGTCGGAAGGGAGACGTCCTCGTCAAAAACCTTTTTCTCACCCTTGAGCTTTGTGTGCTTTAAGTGCCCGTCGATTCCGATGCGCTCGCACAGACCCTTTGCGAGGACTTCCTCGTTTTCCATGCTGAAGAGCTGGTATTTGAGAGAAGAGCTGCCCGCGTTGATTACCAAAATGTTCATGTATTTTTCCTCCTTGATATAATGAGCGAAACGGTATAAAATTGAAGCATTGAGTTCCTGAACATTATTCTAATACTTTTTTTCGCATATCACAACTGTTTTTTTGATTTTTAACGCGGGAGAGTAAAAATTTGTGAAAACTGCGGGCATAGTTTGCGAATACAACCCTTTTCACAGGGGACATGAATACCATATCGCGGAAACAAAGCGGCGGCTCGGAGACGACTGCGGCATAGTCTGCGCCATGAGCGGCAATTTCGTTCAGCGCGGCGACGCGGCGATATTCCCGAAGCACGCGAGAGCGGAGGCGGCTGTCAGATGCGGCGCCGATCTCGTTATCGAGCTGCCGCTTTTCTGGGCTATGGCTCCGGCTGAAAAATTCGCGTCGGGCGCGGTGGCGCTGCTCGCGGCAACGGGGGTTGTAACGCATATTTCTTTCGGGAGCGAGAGCGCGGATCTGCCGCTTTTAGAGAGTGTCGCCGACGCGCTTTTGAGCGGGCGCGCGGAGGAAAAGCTCCGCGAGGAGCTTAAAACGGGTGTCAGCTTTGCGCAGGCGCGCGAAAGGGCTGTGGAGGATGCTCTCGGTGCGCTCGGGCAGGTCATGAAAAGCCCGAACGACATTCTCGCCGTGGAGTACCTCAAGGCGATAAAAAGGTATCAAGTTGACATAATACATATGGCAATAAAGCGCGAGGGCGCGGAGCACGACGGAATAGGAGACGGAAAATTTTTGTCGGCGTCCGCGATAAGGAGAGGTCTTTTGCGCGGCGAATACGCGCTGAAAGCCGTGCCGGAGGCTACCGCGGAGATATTCGAGCGAGAGATAAAATGCGGCAGAATGGTTGACATAAGAAAAATAGACAGCGCAGCTTTATATCGATTGAGAACGATGAAAAAGGCTGATTTTGAGGCGCTTCCGGACAATTCGGAAGGTTTACATAATAGAATAATGCGGGCTGCGAGCCTCTCCGCGTCGATTGGAGATGTCGTGGATATGGCGAAGTCGAAGCGATACCCCGCAGCGCGCATAAGGCGGATGGTGATGAGCGCGTATCTCGGCGTGACGCGGGAGGACGGAAAAGATCTGCCGGAGTATATAAGCGTTCTCGCCATGAACGAACGCGGCATGGAGCTGTTGGCGGAGATGAAAAATAAGGCGTCGCTGCCCGTAATAACGAAGCCCGCCTCCGCGAGAGAACTCTGCGGGAGCGCCGCCGCGGCGTATGAGAAATGTGCCGTCGCCGACGACATTTACGCGCTGGCATTTACCGTAGAGGAGCAGCGCGTCGGCGGGCAGACATGGAGAAAAAGCCCTGTGATAGTGAAATAAGGCTTGGGATAAGAACAGCGAAGGGAAGCGTATAAAAAGCCGTGCCGGAAAGGCTATGCATGGTTGACACAATTGGCTTTTCGGTGCTAAACTGGCGGAAAAATGTTTATGCGCGGTGTTGGAATGGCAGAGAGTAAAAATACAAAAAAGATAGGTTTGAAGGCGTTTCGTGCCACACTTCCGGTCATGGCGGGGTATATTGTGCTCGGTATAGGCTTCGGCGTTTTATTGCAGACAAAGGGATACGGCGTTTTATGGGCGGCGGCTATGAGCCTTTTTATATATGCGGGCTCAATGCAATACGTGGCGATAGACCTTATAACCGGCGGCGTGTCGCTGCTTACCGCAGCCGTCGTCACATTTGTTGTCAACGCAAGACATTTGTTTTACGGCATATCGGTCGTGGACAGATACCGCGGCGCGGGCAGGAAAAAGCCGTATATGATATTCGCGCTGACGGACGAGACATATTCGCTGATTTGCGGAGATGATGGATTTGAAAGCGAGAGGGAACGGCACAGCTACGATTTTCTCGTTTCTCTTTTTGACCATATTTATTGGCTGTGCGGAGGGGTCATGGGCTCGCTTTTAGGCAAGGTTCTGCCGTTCGATGCCGAGGGGATAGATTTTGCGCTGACGGCGTTGTTTGTCACGGTTTTCGTGGATCAGTGGACGAGCACGAACAAACACGCCCCAGCCGTATGCGGAGTGACTGCAAGCGTTGTATGCCTGCTCATATTCGGAAGCGAAAATTTTCTCATCCCGTCGATGGTGCTGATCGTTGCCGCGCTTACGCTTATGCGGGGAAAGGCGGGGGTGTCGGATGGATAGACTTCATACCGCGCTTTTAATAGCGGTGATGTCGGCTGTGACCGCGGCTCTCAGATTTGCCCCGTTTGCCGTTTTCGGTGAGGGACGGAGAACGCCCGCGTATATAGAGTATCTCGGAAGGATGCTGCCGTATGCGGTCATGGGCATGCTGGTGGTTTTCTGTCTGAAAAACGTATCGTTTATCGCGGCGCCGCACGGTTTGCCGGAATTTATTTCGGTCGCGGTCGTTGCTTTGCTTCACGCATGGCGGCACAACACGCTTTTAAGCATTTTGGCGGGAACCGTGTGCTATATGCTGCTTGTGCAGCTTGTGTTTTGAGGGTGAATTCTGCGGACAGGGGGGCGAGAGAAATGCAGAAGGTGAATTACGGCTTGGAGATGGAGCGCGAGATCGCTTTGATAGGCGGTCGCGCGCCGAGGCTTTTGCTTCAAAGCTGCTGCGCGCCGTGCAGCAGCTCCGTGCTGGAAAAGCTCGCGGAGCATTTTCGCGTCACGGTGTATTACTATAATCCTAACATCTCGCCGGAGGGGGAATTTTACCGCCGCGCGGAGGAGCAGAAACGGCTTATATCCGAGATGCCGCTCAAGCGCAAGGTTGACATAATAATTGAAAACTATGACGAAAGTGAATTCTTGGACGCGGTGCGCGGGCTTGAAAATGAGCCGGAGGGCGGAAAGCGGTGCTCCGCGTGCTTTCATCTGCGGCTAGAAAAAACGGCGCAAAAGGCGCGCGGGCTCGGCTTTGACTATTTCACGACGACGCTGACGGTGAGTCCCTTAAAGGACGCGCAGACGCTCAATTCTATAGGGCTCGCGCTCGGTGAAAAATACGGCGTTAAGTTCCTGCCGTCGGATTTCAAAAAGCGCGACGGCTATAAGCGGTCGATAGAGCTGTCGGAGCAGTACGGGCTTTACAGACAGGATTACTGTGGTTGCCGATTTTCAG
>JAFWVB010000068.1 GCA_017518445.1 Oscillospiraceae bacterium
CGCGCGGCGCAGCCGCTGTCCGTCGTCTTCAAGCCTCTCGGCTTTGGCGACTGGAAGCCAACAGCCGCCACCGTGACCGGTCTTGTCGCAAAGGAGGAGGTCGTCGCCAACTTTGGCATCATGTACGCCTATGACGACCAGGAGGGCACGGAGGAGCTGGAGGAAAACGGCGATCAGATCTGGGATCGCGTCGCCGAGGACTTCAACGCCTTCTCCGGCGGGAACGGCAAGCTCGCCGCCTTCGCATTTTTGGTATTCAACCTTCTGTGCGCGCCGTGCTTTGCGGCGATAGGCGCGATACGCCGTGAGATGAACAGCGCGAAATGGACGTGGTTTGCGATAGGCTATCAGTGCGTATTCGCGTATCTCACCGCCCTCGCCGTCAATCAGATAGGCAGCGCCATATCCGGCAGCACAAACATCGCGGGTCTGGTCTTCGCCGTCGCGGCGGTCGCATTGGGTCTATATATGCTCCTGCGCCCCGAAAAAAGTACGTTAAAATAGAGACTGCGAGGTGATAAAATGCAGTGGATATCTGAAAATTTCGCCACTGTCGCCGTATGCGCTCTGCTCGCCGCGATCGTCGTGATCATTGCGGCAAGGGGCATAAAAGCGAGAAAAAACGGAGCTTCCTCCTGTAGCTGCGGATGCGCGAACTGCGCCATGCGCGGCGACTGTCACAAATAAATTTCAACACGCAAAGAAGCCGCATTTCCGCGGCTTCTTTGCGTTAATTTATTTAATACATTATCTCATTCTGCCGTAATACATATCGCTGAACATCCCGCCGAGCTCTATAAGCTCGTCGAATTTCCCGTCCTCCGCGATTTTGCCGCCGTTGAGCACGATTATCCTGTCGCAGCTTTTAAGCGTCGTAAGGCGGTGGGCTATGGCGATCACCGTCGTGCCGTCCTCCGCCTGCATTTTTTCTATCTCCGCCTGTATATGCTTTTCGGAGGTATTGTCGAGGGCGCTCGTCGCCTCGTCGAGTATGAGTATCTTCGGTCTGCGCAAAAAGATGCGCGCGATGGCTATGCGCTGTCTCTGTCCGCCGGACAGATTGCCGCCGCCCTCCGAAATCAGCGTATCGAACCGCTCCGGCAGTGAGTCTATGTAGTCGTATATATACGCCCTTTTCGCCGCCGCTTCCACCTCCGCGTCGGATACCTCGCGGTCGAGCCCGTAGGTTATGTTTTCACGTATCGTCCCCGCTATCAAAAACGGCGTTTGCGGCACAAGGGCTACGATACCGGCGATCGCCTTTCTCGAAAGCGAGCTGAGCTCCGCGCCGTCTATCGTTATCGTCCCGCCCGTTTTTTCAAGCCTGCATATCGCCTTGATGAGCGACGATTTTCCGCATCCGGACGGTCCAGCGACGCCTAGATACGCTCCATTTTCAACGCCGATGCTGAAGTCATCGAGTATCACCTTGTCCTCGTTTTCCGGATAACTGAACGTGACGTTGTCCATGCTTATCATCCCGCCCGACGTCCAGTGCTGCTCGACGGGAGCCGACGGCGAATACGAAAAATCATACCCTATCTCTGTCATCTTGAAGAAATCCGTCGCGAGCACCGTGCATTCCGACACCTCGTCGAATATCCGGTGAAGCTCCTCAAGCGGCTTTAACAGCTGATTGAAGCACAGATACGCCGTCAGAACGCTGCCGACGGATATCACGCTTTTCGTCGCCAGCTATGTGGATATTCCGATGACAAATACGGTAAATACGGCTTGATTTACAAATTTAAGGCAGTCGTAAAGCGCCATAGCCTTGTGGTGCTTCATCTCCTTTGCCCTCAAAAACTCGGATTTGCCGTCAAAGCGCGCGGTTTCAAAATCAAGGCTGTTGCATATCCTTATGACCTCTATGCCGTTCATCAGCTCGACTATCGTGCCGTCCATCTACGCCTTGCTGTTCAGAAGCTCTACACGTATCCCTTTTTGGCTTTTGATCTGCTTCAGAACTATTAAAATGCCTATCGGCATGACGAGCAGCATCGGGAAGGCAATAGTCGCGGGAAGCGTTATAAATATCGTCACTATCGCGGCTATACTGTTGAACACTGCGGGCGC
>JAFWVB010000069.1 GCA_017518445.1 Oscillospiraceae bacterium
ACGACCCGAAGCGCGTGTATGAGTCATAAATATAACTTATATTGTTTAAAGCGCCCGCTATAGCGGGCGCTTTAAACAATATAAGTTATATTTATGACTCATACACGCGCTTCGGGTCGTGGAATTCCTTAAGTCTGACCTCGTATGCGTCCACGCTCTCCTTTTCAAAGGCAAGCGTCGGGGACTCCACGCCCGCAAGGCGAAGCAGATACTTTGCGAAATACGGGTTAAAAATGAGTATCGGACCTATAAGATATGTGCCGAAGAAATTGTGAAGCCGTATTCCCTCTAAATCGGAGTCCGGATTTATGCCGCAGCCCCTGACCGACTTAAAGGCGTAACAGCCTTCGTTATCGCAGTATGTGTGCGTAAACTGGGACTTAAAGCCGACGACCTCTATATCCTCCCCGTTTTCGTCTTTTACGGTGCCGAGGAACAGAGAATTAAATCTGTTCATCATGCGCCTTACGGCGAAGCCCTCGTATATGCCGAGCCCGTCTATCCTCCTGCCGTCCTCGCACTGTATATACGAGCCGAATATCTCGAATGCATTTCCCGTAAGCAGAAACACCTTGTCCTTTTCGATAAGCTCCATTATCCGCGCCCTGTACGGCAGCAGACGCGCGATGACGTATTCCTGCTCCTTTTCCGGCATGGGACCGAGATAAATGAAGTCCACATCCTCCGTCGCAAAACGCGGGGTCTGGTTCAGAGAGGTGTATATAAACTCCGCATCGGTAAGCGACGCCTCCAAATAGTTCATGTTGAACCTGTCGCCGTACAGATTGCACGCCTCGGTATAAAGCGCCTCGATCTTTATCACTCTCCGGCAACCTCCTTTATCCTGTCGATGACCGCGTTTCGTATGCGCGCGTACGCTTCCATCTGGTGCAGGTCGTATATTATATGCACGTCCGTGCCGCGGGAGAGCTTCAAATATTGGATCATGCCCTCCACGGTTTCACTGCAGTGTACCCTGCCCCTGTCCACTCCCGCGAGCAGAAGCCTGAGCAAAAAGTCCTTCGCGCGGACTCCGACAACGACGATGTTTTCTATATCCGGCTTGTTCAGAAACTCAAAATCGGTGTCGTACATATAGCAGAGATTTTCCGAGGAGGTGATATTGTCCTCCGTGTCCTCGAGAATCATCACAAGCTCCTTTTTCCCCGGCAGACCGCTTATAAAATCAAACACAACGGAGCACGCCGGCGCTATCCAGCCCTTCGCCATAGTGGATATGACGTTATAGCCGCACACCGTCTCGCTGTGAAAACGCGAGCTCACTATTGAAACGGAGGCGAGGGCTTTTTTTATGCTCTCCTCCTCGACACCGAAGGTCTTAAGAAAGGTTATTACGGTCAGCTCATTATAGATATTGAAAATGCTCTCCGAAACCATCGGGTAATCGCTGTCCTTTTCACCGTCCCACACGGTGATGAGCGCGTTTTCCCGATCGATATTTTTTACGCGGAAATCCGCCTCTGGCGAGCGAAGCCCGCACTTCGGACAGCGTACCGCGCCGATGTGATTGTATCTGACGTACTCGTACTCAAGCGTCTCTTGGCAGTTGGGACAGATACGCATATCGTTTATGATATTGAAGGGCTCGCTCCTGTCGTCCGGCTGTCTGTCGATGGCAAAATAGACGCGATCGTTGTCCTTTTTAAGCGCGCTGCTTATAATATCATCGGCATTGAGTATCATGGTGGTGCTGTCCGGCAGCGCCCTGTCGATTATGTCGAAAATATAGTGCGGGTGTGCGTTTCTGCGGCACGAATCTCTGGCGAGGTTCGTGCATATCGCATAATCAGGGCGGACGTAGGGGTAAATACGAAGCGAGCTGCGCTCGTCCACCTCCAATACCGCAATGGCGTACCTGCACCTGTTGAAAAGACTTACTCCGCTCATAAGACAGGTGGCGATGCCGGAGGCGATATTCCCACCGAGCCGGTTGCTTAGTACCTTATACCCGCTTATCTCCAGCGCGTCAGTTATCATATTCGTAGTGGTGGTCTTGCCGTTCGTGCCTGTGACTGTCACCACGGTTTTCGGTTTTTTGACGTATTTCAAAAAATCGGGACATATTTTAAGCGCCACCTGGCCCGGCAGATTTGTCCCTTTCTGTTGATGAATTTTCCGAGGATTTTACATCCGATAACGGAAATTTTGCCGGCGATCATGGCAATAAAAAATCTTATCATCAGTATTTCAGCTCCCAAATACTCAACTTAACGCGATGCTCTGCGATTTGTATTTGTTATATCCACGCCGGAATTCTACCATACCTCGCGCAAAAGCGCAACATCGGCGGCGCTCTCACTCACCGCCCCACGGTTTGAGAACATCTCCGTCTATCTTCTCCGCGTCGAAGCGGAAATGCGCGGTGACGCCGCCGCGTATGAGGCGGTTTTCATCGCGGTTCGGCTGACCCGCGTTATGTATCACATAAGCGTGACCCGATCTGTCGCGCTTGTCGGAAACTATACCGATATGCGTGTCGTCTCCGAAGATGACTATATCCCCGGGCTGCCATTCGGCGATTTTCTCTATATCCGTCGTCAGCTCGACCGCGTATTTAGAGAAAAATACGTGCAGATTTCGAACGCGCCTAAAATCTATGTTGCTGTCCCGCGTCTCTATGTCCGGATAGTCGTCCGGATTTTCTTCGGCGTCCGCGTCCACCATGTCGCGCAGCGAATAGCCCGCGCTTCGGAATGCTCGCCACACGACGTCGGTGCACACTCCCTCTGTCTCCGGCGGATAGCCGCCGTCATAATACGCGCTCTTGTAGACCGGGCAGTTTTCCGCGTCGAGCTTCGCGCCGAGCAGTATGTCCGCATAGTCGTCCACCCCGTCGCCGTCGAAATCGACGGCGCTCACGGCGGTCTCAATGCCGAAACGCGCGCCCGAATATGTTTTTTCCGGTATCAGACCGAAGAAGCGCGCTGCCGCCGCCGCGCCGATCAGCAAGACCGCGACGACGATTATAACAGTTATGCGTTTTTTCACAATATTACCCCCTCAAAGGCATATATCCTCGTCGCATACCTCGCCGCGCGCGACGATGTTCGTCGGACCTGTGAGATAGATGCCGCGTACGGTATCTCCGTGCGCGGTCAGCGTCACATACAGCTCGCCGCCGTCCATCTCGATTTTCACGTTATCGCCGCTCACCCTGCCGAGCAGCGTCATAACCGCCGAGACCGCGCCCGCGCCCGTTCCGCAGGCGAGCGTCAGATCCTCGACGCCGC
>JAFWVB010000070.1 GCA_017518445.1 Oscillospiraceae bacterium
CAATCGAAACATATGGCGACGCCCTTCGCGGGATCGGACTTTTCGCGTATCGTCTCGGCAAACGCCTGCGTAGCGTGGCGTATGACATATACGTTCATTCTGTTCGTACCCATGCCCATGGTGCCGCGAAGCCCGGCGGTGCCGAACTGGAGATTCATACAGAAGCGGCTCTCTATCTCTCCCTCGTCGCCGCTTATGCCGGAAAGCTCAGCCCGCTCGTCGGGAGTCAGCCCGCCGTACGCGAGCCATTTTTCGTATTCGATACGCCATTTTTCCATTTTATTGCTCCGTCCTTTCAATATCTTGATTTTCCTCGCCGTCAGTCTCGGCGGCGAGTATGTCACGCGCCTCTTCGAGCATCGTTTTCGGGACATATATGTCCGCTTCGTTGGCGGAGTATCCGCTGACGAACGTTCCCCAGCTGGAGTTTCCCGGATATGCCGTTATAATGGGAATACCGTACGCTCTGAGCAGATTGACGCTCGTTTCCATATCGAACTCCGCACCGCTTAAATGCTCTAAAAATACCGGCTCGACAGGTTCGCCGTTTTCGTCCTTCGGCCAATTCTCAAAAGCGTCTCCCACTCTGCTAAAATACCAGTTTTTCATCTTTTCCCCCTATTTATGATAAGTACCGCCCTCGGCTATCTTGAACGCCCTGTAAAGCTGCTCGAGCAGCATTACGCGAAACAGATGGTGCGGAAATGTCATCGGAGATACGCTTATTCGTTTATCCGCGAGCTTTTTCACGCTCTCGTGAAGCCCGTCCGAGCCGCCGATGATAAAGCATATTTTGGACGCGCCGCCGTCCGGCGAGGTAATAAGCCTTGAAAACGCGACGCTGTCCATCGATTCCCCCTCGACGCACATAGAGAAAACGCGCGCGCCCTTCGGGATCTTCGCGATTATCGCCTCCGCCTCGCGCAAAAGCGCCGCCTCGGTGTCGGCGGGAGAACAGTTCGCGCTTCGCTTCGCCTCCGCCAGTTCTTCGATCTCCGCCTTGCAGTACGGACGGAGCCGCTTTAAGTATTCCTCTGCGGCGTCGGCGTAAAACTTTTCCTTCAGTCTGCCGACGCAGATTATCTTTATACCAAGCATATTCCCCTCCCGCGGCGGCTATATCTCAAAAAATTCGCTTGCCTCCGATCTCGGCGCGACGCTTACGGCAATTTTATCGCCCACGGCGCACCCCCGCTCCGCGAGAGCCGCGCAGACCGTCTTAAACGCAAGGGACGGCGTGTTGTTCTCACTGCTCAAATGCGCGAGGACGAGCCTCTTTGTCCCGCTCTCAAAAAGCCTTACGGCGAGCGCGGCGCAGGCGAAATTCGACAGGTGTCCGTTATCCTCCAGTATCCTGCGCTTGAGCGTGTATGGATAAGGTCCGTTTTTGAGCATATCGACGTCGTGATTTGCCTCTATGACGGCGGCGTTCACGCCGCGAAGCCGCGCCTCCACCTCATACGTTACACAGCCGAGGTCGGTAGCTAAAGCCATAGTCTTATCCCCGTCGGAAACGACGTAGCCGACGCTGTCGTGCGCGTCGTGCATAGTGCGAAAGCTCGATATTTTAAGCGCGCCGATATGTATGTCCGCGCCCGGCTCGAACGGCGTTATATAGGGCGCGCATTCGGGGCTCTGTGCCGCGATGACGCCCGCCGTTATGTACGGCGCGAATATCGGGACGGCAAAATATTTGCTCATCATGCCAAGTCCCGCTACATGGTCGGAGTGGCAGTGTGTGACGAGTATGCCGGAAAGCCGCTCCGGCGGTATGCCGCATTTTCCGAGTCCGAGCTTTATTCTTCTCATGGATATGCCCGCGTCTATCAGTATCGCCGTTCCGCAGCCCGCCACGAGGGTGCAGTTGCCGGACGAGCCGCTTGCAAGGGTGCAGAATTTCAAGTGATTTCTCTCTTTCGTTTTTATAAGAGTGAAGCCGCCGAAGGACACAAAAATTCCCCCGTCGGCTTGCAATACGTTCGTAAAAGCTCAATGCGCGCCGCATGTCGCCGTCAGCCGACCGATTTTTCCTCATCCTCCGCGTCCGGCTCGGTCACACAGCTTATGTCGGCGCCGATGCCGCGCAGCTTTTCGACAAAGCTCTCATAGCCGCGCTCGATATACCCGACCTCGCTTATCTCGGTCACGCCGTGAGCGCCGAGAGCGGCGACCGCCATAGCCGCGCCCGCGCGCAGATCACACGCCTTTACCGGCGCGCCGGTAAGACTCTCCACGCCCTCGATCACGGCTACGCGCCCGTCGACCTGTATCCTCGCGCCCATTTTCGCAAGCTCGTCAACGTATTTATAGCGGTTGTCCCAAACGCCCTCGGTTATAACGCTTGTCCCGTCGGCGATGCAGAGTACGGCTGATATCTGCGGCTGCATATCCGTCGGGAAGCCGGGATATGGAAGCGTTTTCACATTTGCGCGGCGTATGGGCGAGTCACGGCGCACCAAAACGGCGTCGCCCCTGTCCTCGACATAGACTCCCATCTCCTCTAACTTCACTGTTATACATTTCAGGTGACGCGGTATCACGTTGTTTATGAGCACCTCGCCGCCCGCGTCCGCGACGGCAGCCATGTATGTCCCCGCCTCGATCTGGTCGGGGATTATTGAGTAAAAGCCGCCGGACAGCCGATCCACCCCGTAGATTTTTATAACGCCCGTACCCGCGCCGCGCACGTCCGCGCCCATCGAATTCAAGAAGTTTGCAAGATCGACGATGTGCGGCTCTCTCGCGGCGTTTTCGATAACCGTTATCCCGTCGGCGAGAGCGGCGGCGAGCATAAGGTTTATCGTGGCGCCGACGGAAACGACGTCGAGATATATCGAAGCGCCGCGCAGCTTCCCGCCGGGAGCGGTCGTGCAGACGTGTCCGTTTTTGACCTCGACCTCCGCGCCCATAGCGGTGAAGCCCTTTATATGCTGGTCTATCGGGCGGACGCCGCCGAAATTACAGCCGCCCGGCATGGCGACCGTGGCAGAGCCGAACCTGCCCAAAAGCGCGCCGATAAGGTAATACGACGCTCTTATTTTGCGCATCATGTCGAACGTCGCCTCGGAGCTTCTGATTGCGGAGCAGTCTATGTCCATCGTGTTTTTGTTCACCGTGCGTATATCCGCGCCGAGCTGCTTGAGTATGTTCAAAAGCATCGTAACATCCGAGATCTGCGGGATGTTTTCGATGCGGCAAACGCCGCCGACGAGTATCGTGGCGGGTATTATCGCGACAGCGGCATTTTTCGCGCCGCTGATATCTATTTTTCCGTATAGAGGTTTTCCGCCCTTTATAACGTATTTTGTCAAGGGAACGTCCTCCTGCTGATTTATTTTTACAGATAGTATGTCCAGATTTGAGCCTAAACCGACAGGCATACCTCTTTAATTTATAATTATAGCACCAACGATCCGCCCGCGCAAGAAAAAACCTCCGTTTTTGGCAAATTATCGAATAAATACGGCATAGACAAAAGTACAGCGCCGTTTTGTCAAAACGGCGCTGTGCAAATTCGTTTATTTTACGGCTTCTTCGACGGCGACGGCGACGGCGACCGTCGCGCCGACCATCGGGTTGTTTCCCATGCCGAGAAAGCCCATCATTTCAACATGCGCCGGAACGGAGGACGAGCCCGCGAACTGCGCGTCGGAGTGCATGCGTCCCATCGTGTCGGTCATACCGTAGGAGGCGGGACCCGCCGCCATGTTGTCCGGATGGAGCGTGCGGCCCGTGCCGCCGCCGGACGCGACGGAAAAGTATTTTTTGCCCTGCTCGACGCATTCCTTTTTGTACGTCCCCGCGACCGGGTGCTGGAAGCGCGTCGGGTTAGTGGAGTTGCCGGTTATGGAGACGTCCACGCCCTCGCGGTGCATAACGGCGACGCCCTCGCGCACGTCGTCCGCGCCGTAGCAGCGCACATTTGCGCGCTCACCCTCGGAGTAGCGGATCTCTTTGACTATCTTCAATTCGCCCGTTCCGTAATCGAACTGCGTCTGCACGTAGGTGAAGCCGTTTATGCGGGAGATGATCTGCGCGGCGTCCTTGCCGAGACCGTTCAGAATGACGCGGAGCGGCGTTTTACGCGCCTTGTTCGCGTTTTTGACTATGCCGATAGCGCCCTCCGCGGCGGCAAAGGACTCGTGTCCGGCGAGGAAGCAGAAGCACTCGGACTCCTCGCTCAAAAGCATTGCGCCGAGGTTGCCGTGACCGAGTCCGACCTTGCGGTCATCCGCGACGGAGCCGTCTATACAGAACGCCTGAAGCCCTTCGCCTATGGCTTTTGCGGCTTCGGCGGCGGTCTTTACGCCCTTTTTCAGCGCGATCGCCGCGCCGACGGTGTACGCCCAGCAGGCGTTTTCAAAGCATATCGGCTGTATGCCCTTGACTATCTCATAAGGGTCGAAGCCCTTCGCCCTGCACATCTCCCTGCACTCCTCAACGCCGGATATGCCGTACTGAGCGAGGACGCCGTTTATTTTGCCGATCCTTCTTTCGTAATTTTCAAACAAAGCCATTTTTTCGTCCTCCTTCTCTTAATCCTTGCGCGGGTCTATGTACTTCGCGGCGTTATCCCACTGTCCGTAATGACCGGTGGACTTTTTCATCGCCTCCGCGGGCTCGTCGCCCGCCTTGATGAAGTCCATCATTTTGCCGAAGTTTATGAATTCATAGCCGATGATCTCATTTTCGCCGTTGAGAGCGACGCGCGTACAGTAGCCCTCCGCCATCTCAAGATAGCGGGGTCCCTTTTCCTTCGTGGCGAACATGGTTCCGACCTGGCTGCGCAGCCCCTTGCCGAGATCCTCGAGCGACGCGCCGACGGCAAGGCCGCCCTCCGAAAACGCGGACTGGCTGCGCCCGTACACTATCTGCAAAAACAGCTCGCGCATGGCGGTGTTGATAGC
>JAFWVB010000071.1 GCA_017518445.1 Oscillospiraceae bacterium
AAGAGGACAAATAAGGGGAAGGGATTTCGATTTCCCTTCCCCTTATTGATCCCCAACCTTGAAACGACGTAAGAGAACTCTTTGTTCTCTTCCGAATCGTTCAGCGACTCAAAGAAAAATAAGCGCTCATAAATTTTATGTGGTATCCGCATCTTATTTTCTCCGGCGCGGAGAGTTTCAAAAGAGAACGAAGCGTTCTCTTTTGCCGTTTGAATTAGGGGATTCCAAAGGGGGAAGAAATCGGAATCTTCCCCCTTTGGCGCTTTCTTTTCGTCTATTTTCTTTTGCGTAAAAGAAAATGGACCCCGCGGAGCGAAAATTATAGACTTTTTACGACATTAGAATTTTAAGAAAGCTCGAAACGTTGAAATAAGTGTTTGCTTTTGAAGGAAAATATGGTATTATTCTGGTGTGAAAAATATACGTATGTGGGGAGTTTATAAAATTTATTATATTAAAGGAGGATTTTCCTTATGAGCAACACATTGAAGGGCGCGTGTATTATCGGGCAGTCCGGCGGTCCGACGGCGGTTATCAACTGCAGCGCCTACGGCGTTATCAAAACCGCGCTTGATACGCCTGAGATAACTAACGTATACGGCGCGGCGCACGGCATAAAGGGCGTTTTGGTGACAGGCTCTACGATATGAGCAAGGAGGACGCGAATGAACTCGCGCTTTTACTCAACACCCCGTCGAGCGAGCTCGGCTCATGCAGGTATAAGATAGCCGACCCGGATAAGGACGATACGGACTATCGGCGCATACTTGAGATATTCAAAAAATATGATGTGAGATACTTCTTCTATAACGGAGGCAACGATTCAATGGATACCTGCGACAAGGTGAGCCGTTTCATGGCGAAATCGGGCTATGAGTGCCGCGTTATGGGCGTGCCGAAGACGATAGACAACGACCTTTACGGCACGGATCACTGCCCGGGCTTTGCGAGCGCGGCGAAGTATATCGCAACGTCGGTCGCGGAGGTTTATAAGGACGCGCGTGTTTATGATACGGGCATGGTCACGATAATCGAGATCATGGGACGCCACGCGGGGTGGCTCGCGGCTTCCGCCGTTTTAGCCGAGGTTTCCGGCTGTGCTCCGGACCTCATCTATCTACCTGAGGTCGATTTCGACATGGACAAGTTCCTCGACAAGGTCTCCCGCATATATAAGGAGAAGGGCAACTGCATCGTCGCGGTGTCCGAGGGTATACATTACGCGGACGGGACGTTCGTTTCCGAGGCGAAGACTTCTGCTACCGACGGCTTCGGACACGCCCAGCTCGGCGGGCTCGCCGCGCGGCTCGCGGAGGTTGTCAAGGAGAAGACCGGTGCGAAGGTGCGCGGTATAGAACTCAGCCTTCTTCAGAGGTGCGGCGCGCATCTCGCCTCGCAGACGGATATAGAGGAGGCGTTCATGGCGGGCAAGACCGCGGTAGAGGCGGCTGTCGCCGGAGAGACGGGCAAGATGGTAGCGTTCAAGTGCGACCGCACGAATGGGTATAAGTGCGAGCCGGAGCTTCTGCCGCTCACCGCCGTGGCGAATTATGAGAAGAAGGTCCCGCTGGAGTGGATAACACCGGACGGAGATTACGTTACGAAAGACTTTATAGATTACGCACTGCCGCTTATACAGGGCGAGCCGGAGAGAAAGCTCGAAAACGGTATGCCGAGGTTTGCGAGACTCAAAAAGATCGTGGCGGAGTAATCAAAGGCTATATGTGATAAAAGGCACAGCGAGGCAATAAACTTGCTGTGCCTTTAAATATTTAAAAAATTTATTAAATATATTCACTTTTATATTCAATTTTGGTATAATAACAGTCAGCCCGATTTTTTCGGGCGGCGGCGCAGTATTCTAGTCGGAACCGTTATCTCCCAGGAAGGGCCTAAAAATCCTTTGAAGGGCATATCTGTGAAGTCCCTGGTGTTTGCTTCGGACGCCCAGTTTGGGGTGGATGCTGGGGGGAAGCACTTTGTGCTTGCGCTTTCAGGGCGCTTTCCAATGGCATGGAAAATACGACCCTGTCTGCGCGGAGACCCGCTTTCGTGCGTAGACGTACTCCCGGTTGGGTAATTCCGATCGCGTACGGGGCGGGATTAAACCTGCATTGCGGTGCAATCGGCATTGACCGGTGCTGTGTGCAGAGTAGCCTGCCTTGAGTGGGGTGTGCGGATGGGGGTAAAGCCGCGCGAGTCATGGCCATGACCCGATGCGGTGTTCTCCTGAAATACATTCTGCAAAAGAGGCTAAGAGACGACGGGACTGTAGTGGAAAACACCTAGGCTGTCAACAAATGGGCAGACAGGGGATTGCGGTACGGACTAAGTGGCAGTCGGGTCGCAGAGTCGGCAACGGTCTGAACGCGCCTTCAATGGGAAACCGCCCCTGCGGCAACGGGGGGCAGGCGCGGGGGAAATCCAACCCGTACCTAAGCCGTAAGATTTCCTCTGTCTGCTGCCGTCAATTTTTTATGCGCAAAGCGCATGGGGAAACGTATGAAGAAGAAAACAGACCGCGGCTGGGTCGTAAAAATAATAGCGATGAGCGTATTAATATCGGCGGCGTTTACGTTCGTGTCAGCCGAGCTTTTACGAGGCTCCGGCTATATAGCCGCGTTTATCGTGCTTTTTGTGTTTATCGTTATAGGCGTCGTATTCGATATAATCGGCGTCGCCGTGACGTCCGCCGACGAGACGCCGTTTCATTCGATGGCGTCGCACAACGAGCGCGGCGCGGCGGAGGCGATAAGGCTCATACGGCGGGCGGAGCGCGTGTCGAGCGTGTGCAACGACGTTGTCGGAGATATAGCCGGAATTGTGAGCGGCGCGACGAGCGCGATAATCGTTTCAAACCTTGTGCGCGATCTGAGCTTCGGCACCGTTATCACGCAGATAGGCGTGTCGGGGCTTGTCGCGGGGCTCACTATCGGGGGCAAGGCGCTCGGCAAGGCGGTGGCGATGAATAATAATACGTATATCGTACACGCCTGCGGAAAGACTGCGGCGTTTTTCAAAAAAATATTTAATAAAAAATGAGGCAATTTCGTTTTGAAAGTATTGGATAGGGTAAATTCTCCCGAGGATGTAAAAAAATTAACGCCCGCGGAGCTTAATGAGCTTTGCGCGGATATACGCGGATTTCTCGTCGAAAACGTGTCGAAAACCGGCGGGCATCTCGCCGCAAATTTGGGCATTGTAGAGCTTACTGTCGCCATACATTCGGTTTTCGATACGTCGACAGACCGGCTCGTGTTCGACGTCGGTCATCAGAGCTATGTGCACAAGATACTGACCGGAAGAAAGGGCCGTTTCGCAACCCTGCGGCAGTACGGCGGCATAGCGGGATTCCCGAAGCCCTCGGAGAGTGTTCACGACGCATTTATCGCGGGGCATGCCTCAAATTCAATATCCGCGGCGCTCGGCATGGCGCGGGCGAGGACGCTCAAGGGAGAAGAGCACAGCGTCATCGCGCTCATCGGAGACGGCGCACTGTCCGGCGGGCTGAGCTATGAGGCGATGTCGGACGCGGGCGACTGCGGAGAGAGGCTCGTTATAATACTCAACGACAACGGCATATCCATAGGTCGTTCCGTCGGCGGCGTAAGCCGTCATCTGGCGAGTTTTCGGGTAAAGCCGGGATATTTGGGATTTAAGCGCTGGTACAGAAACATAACGAAAAAGAGCCGTTTCGGGAGAAAACTATACGCTTTTACGCACAAAATAAAGACGAGACTCAAAAATGCGATCCTGCACTGCAGCATATTTGAGGACATGGGGCTTCAGTATCTCGGACCCGTAGACGGGCATGATGTGGACAAGCTCATAGATATATTATCGTGGGCGAAGGAGCAGGAGCGGCCTACGATAGTACACGTCAAGACGAAAAAGGGCAAGGGCTATGAGCCGAGCGAGAGAGATCCGGATGCGTTTCACGGCGTGTCTGGCTTTGATCCGGAGACGGGCGAGGTGAATGTCGGCGGAGAGAGCTTTTCATCCGTTTTCGGTCGAAAAATGGTAGAGCTTGCCGCGAAAAACGACAGCGTTATCGCGGTGACTGCCGCGATGACCTCCGGTACGGGACTTGCGGACTTTGCAAAGAGATTTCCCGACAGATTTATTGACGTCGGTATCGCGGAGGGACATGCCGTCACAATGTCTGCGGGCGCGGCTAAGGGCGGGCTTGTGCCTGTTTTTGCCGTGTATTCGACGTTTTTACAGCGTGGATATGATATGCTGATACACGACGCGGCGATAAGCGGCGAGCACGTCGTTTTCGCGGTTGACAGAGCGGGACTTGTAGGAGCGGATGGCGAAACCCACCACGGCGTTTTCGACGCGGCATATCTGACGGGTATACCCGGGATGAGCGTGCTTTGTCCGGCGAGCTTTCGCGAGCTTGAGGATATGCTTGAATTTGCGGTGGAGCGCGTAAAAGGTCCCGTCGCGGTCAGATACCCGCGCGGCGGCGAGGGGATATACAAGGACGGCGGAGTGAAGCCGTCAAAGCTGCTGCGAGAGGGCTCGGATTTTACGATAATTACATACGGCGTGTCGGTGAACACGGCTATCGAGACCGCCGCGGAGCTTGATAAACGCGGCGTTTCGGTCGAGGTGTTAAAGCTCGACTTCATAAGCCCGATAGATATGAAATCCGTGTTGGCGTCGGCGGAGAAAACCGGAAGGGTGCTCGTGCTCGAGGAGATTATGGACAAGGGCTGTATAGGCGAGAGGATCGCCGCAGAACTCGCGCAGAGCGGCACGGCGGTAAAGAGCTTTTTGCTGAAAAATCTCGGAGACGGCTTTGTCGCGCACGGCAGTACTGAGCTTTTGAGAAAAGAGCGCGGGATCGACGCGCAGGGAGTTGTTGAGGCTGTGATCGGAGAGCTTGGGCATGAGTAAGACGAGGCTTGACGTGCTTTTGTTCGAGCGCGGGCTCACGGAGAGCCGCGAGCGGGCGAAGGCGCTCATAATGAGCGGCGTGGTTTTCATTAACGGTCAGCGTTTCGACAAGCCCGGCATGAGCGTTACGGACGACTGCGAGATAGAGCTTCGCGGGCAGACGCTTGAATATGTAAGCCGCGGCGGTTTGAAAATAGAAAAGGCGCTAAAATATTTCGGCGTGTCGCCGGAGGGGAAACGCTGCATCGACTGCGGCGCTTCGACGGGCGGTTTTACGGACTGCCTTCTCAAAGGCGGCGCTGAGCGCGTTTATGCCGTGGACGTGGGCTACGGACAGCTCGCGTGGAGCCTGCGGAACGATCCGCGCGTGATAAACATGGAGAGGACGAATATCAGATACGTCACGGAGGAGCAGATACCGGAAAAGCTCGATCTGGCGGTAATAGACGTGTCCTTTATATCGCTCCGTCTCGTGCTGCCGGTCGTGCGAAGGCTTCTGAAGGACGATGGAGAGGTGCTGTGCCTCATAAAGCCGCAGTTTGAGGCTGGCAGGGATAAGGTCGGCAAAAAGGGCGTCGTCCGCGACGAGGCGACGCATATCGAGGTCTTGAGAGGCTTTGCGGAATTTGCTCGTGAAGCGGGCTTTAAAGTCGGCGGGATCACCTTTTCGCCGATAAAGGGTCCGGAGGGGAATATAGAATATCTCGGTCATCTCATACCGCCGGACGGCGAAGACTGTGAGCTCGACGCCGAGAAAACTGTAAAAATGTCGCATTTGGAGCTGTGATATGAAAAAAATCGTGCTGTGTCCAAATCCGGCGCGCGACGTCGGATTTGAATACACAAAAAAATATTATGAGATACTCTCAGGACGCGGCATCGACGTCTGCGTATGCCCGATTTTCGAAAACGGCGCAGGCGAGATCGCGGCGGAGGGACTGCGGTTTTCGCCGCTTGACGCGGCACTCGACGGCGCGGATATGGCGGTCGCCTTCGGCGGCGACGGGACGATACTGCGCGTGTCGAGGCTGTCGGCTCCTGTCGGAACGCCGGTGCTCGGCGTAAATCTCGGCAAAAAGGGGTTTATCGCGGAGCTTGAGCGCGATGAGACGGATATGATATTAAAGGCGCTCGACGGTGAAAACACGTTTGAAAACAGAATGATGCTAGATGTTTCGGTCATACGAAACGGAGAGGCGGTGTATTCGGATTACGCGCTCAACGAGGTGTTCATAAACGGCATTGCGCGGTCGCTCGATATTACGGTTACATCGGACGGAAAGCACGTTATCTCTTTTTCCGGCGACGGCGTCGTTATTGCTACGCCGACGGGCTCGACGGCGTATTCTATGGCGGCGGGCGGCCCGATTATGGAGCCTGCGATAGAGAACATCATAATGACGCCTATATGCGCGCACATGCTGATGTCGAGGTCGTATATATTGAGCGCGGGCGCGGTTCTCGGCGTGACGCTTGGAAATTTGGGATCTAAAGCGGCTTATATTTCGGCTGACGGCGGCAGGATGTTCGACCTTTCGAGCGAGGATACCGTTGAGGTGCGGCGGTCAAAATTCGTGACGAGGCTTGTAAAGCTGTCAAATAAAACCTTTTACGAAAAAGTAAGTGAAAAACTGGGAGGAAGATAATGAAAACTTCGAGACAGAAGATAATACTCGATATTATCAAAAACAACGACATAGACACGCAAAATCAGCTTTTAGAGGCGCTTGCCAAACGTGGCGTGAAAAGCACGCAGGCGACTATCTCGCGGGATATCAAAGAGCTTCGGCTCGTCAAAGAGCTCACTCCGCGGGGCGTGTACCGCTATGCCGTAAATAACGGCGAAATACTCAATCATTCGGAGAGACTGACGATAATTCTCAAGGAGAGCCTTACGTCGATAGATCACGCGCAGAATATGATCGTCATAAAGACTCTTCCTGGGCTCGCGTCGGCGGTTTGCAGCGCTATCGACAACATGAACGTCAAGGACATCGTCGGCACGCTCGCCGGTGACGACACTGCGTTTATAGTAATGCGAAGCGACGACAGCGCGAAGGCGTTTTGTACGGAGATAGAAGAGGACATTATGTAAAAAAGCGTCCGGTAGGACGTTTTTATCGGGAGGTGAGGATATGCTCAGACTGCTGCACATTGAGAATATTGCCGTCGTCGAAAAATCGGAGATAGAGTTTACGGACGGGCTTAACGTCATGACCGGCGAGACCGGCGCGGGAAAATCTATAGTTATCGACGCGATAGGCGCGGTGCTTGGCAGCCGCGTACCTCACGATCTCATACGAACGGGCGCGCAGAGCGCGACGGTGACCGCGGTTTTTGACGGAGCGGACGTATCGCGCTGGTTTGAGGATAACGGGATAGAGCAGGGCGACGGCGAGATCGTGCTTATGCGCCGTTTGACGGCGGACGGTAAGAACACTTGCCGTGTAAACGGTTTTCCTGTTACGGTGACTCAGCTTCGGGAGCTCGGCTCGAGACTCATGGATATACACGGGCAGAATGACGGGCAAAAGCTGCTCGATGAAAAAAACCATCTCGCGTATCTCGACGCGTTCGGTGATACCGCGGAGGAAAAGCACGCGTATACGGAGGCGTTTGAGAGATACAGCGAGATCAAAAAACAGCTCAATGCGCTCGAAATGGACGAGAGTGAAAAGGCGCGCAGGATAGACGCGCTTCAGTATCAAATAGATGAGATAGAGGGCGCGGTAATAAGCGCCGGAGAGGCGGACGAGCTTACGGAGAGGCGCGATTTTATGAGAAACGCCGAAAAGCTCGCGGACGCCGTGAACACCGCCTTTGCCGCCGTATACGGCGGAGAGAGGGGCGACGGGGCGCTGTCGCTTATAGGGGCGGCAGAGAGCGCGCTTGATTCCGCGATGCGATATTCGGAAAAGCTCGCGCCGATAGCGTCCGCCGTCAGCGACCTGCGATATGCCGCCGAGGACGCGGCGGAGAGACTCCGCGAGGTGCGGTCGGAGCTTGAATTTTCACCGAACGAATTGGATGAGATCGAGGGCAGGCTCGACCTTATAAAGCGGCTTATGCGCAAATACGGCGGGGACGAGACGGCGGTGCTCGAATATTTGGAGAGATCGAAAAACGAGCTTGCGGAGATAGAATACGCGGACGAAAAGCTGCAAAGGCTTGAAAAGGAGCTTGAAATCGCGGAGGAACGCGCCAAAGCGGATGCGGAGGCGCTGTCGATAAAGCGAAAGGCGGCGGCGTGTGTGCTTGAAAAGCGCATTATGGACGAGCTCGGAGAGCTATCGATGCCGGGAGTGAAATTCGAGGCGGCGTTTGACGGGAAAACGGAGCTGACGCGAGACGGGCTCGATTCAGTCAGCTTTCTTATGAGCGCGAACGCGGGCGAGGCTGTCGGCAGGATAAGTAAAATAGCCTCCGGAGGCGAGCTTGCGAGGATAATGCTCTCGATGAAAAACGTGCTCACGGAGGGCGACGACACCGGCTCGATGATATTCGACGAGATAGATACCGGAGTGTCCGGCATAGCGGCGCAGCGCGTCGCGGAAAAGCTCGCGGCTCTTGCGTCAAAAAGACAGGTCATATGCGTGACGCATCTGCCGCAGATAGCGGTAATGGCGGACGCGCATTTCGCGATAACGAAAAGTCAGACGGACGGAAGGACGTTCACGAGCGTCGATATGCTCGACAGCGTCGGTCGGACGCGCGAGATCGCGAGACTCACCGGGGGAGAAAATATTACGGAGACAACGCTTTCGGCGGCGAAGGAGCAGCTTGAGGCGGCGAAAAAATATAAGGACAGACTATAATTTACGATAAAGAAAAATCGGGAGGCAATTTTATGGGAATTTATGAGGAGCTGCGCGCTCGCGGACTTATTGCGCAGGTAACGAACGAGGACGAGATACGCGGGCTTGTTAATAACGGAAAGGCGACATTTTATATCGGGTTTGACCCGACCGCGGATTCGCTCCATGTGGGACATTTCATGGCGCTGTGCCTGATGAAGCGGCTCCAGATGGCGGGAAACCGACCGGTGGTGCTTGTCGGCGGCGGCACGGGCATGATAGGAGACCCGTCGGGGCGCACCGATATGCGGCAGATGATGACGACGGAGACGATACAGCACAACTGTGACTGCTTTAAGCGGCAGATGGAGCGGTTCATCGACTTCGGCGAGGGCAAAGCCATCATGGTCAATAACGCGGACTGGCTTCTAAAGCTCAACTATATCGACGTTTTGCGCGAGGTCGGCGCCTGCTTCTCGGTGAACAACATGCTCCGCGCGGAGTGCTATAAGCAGCGTATGGAAAAGGGGCTTTCGTTCCTTGAGTTCAACTACATGATAATGCAGAGCTATGATTTTTACTACCTCTATCAGCATTACGGATGCAATATGCAGTTCGGCGGCGACGACCAGTGGAGCAATATGCTCGGCGGTACGGATCTTATACGAAAAAAGCTCGGCGAGGACGCGCACGCGATGACGATAACGCTGCTGCTAAACTCCGAGGGCAAGAAAATGGGAAAGACCGCGTCCGGCGCTGTGTGGCTCGATCCGAACAAGACCAGCCCGTACGATTTTTACCAGTACTGGCGCAACGTCGGCGACGGTGACGTGCTGAAATGCATACGGATGCTGACGTTCCTGCCGCTCGAGCAGATAGACGAGATGGACAAATGGGAGGGCAGCGAATTAAACCGCGCCAAGGAGATACTCGCGTACGAGCTGACGGCTCTCGTCCACGGCGAGGAAGAGGCGAAACGGGCGCAGGAGACGGCGAAGAGCGTGTTTTCCTCCGGAAACGCCGCCGATATGCCGACATACAAGGTAGACGACGACGATTTTATTGACGGCAAAGTAGACATACTCACCATTCTCGCAAAATCCGGTTTATGCACCTCAAAGGGCGACGCGAGGCGAAATGTACAGCAGGGTGGCGTCGAGGCGGACGGCGAGAAGGTAACGGATATCGGACTTTCGTTCAGCGCGGAAAAGCTCAGGGACGGCGTCGTCGTGAAGCGCGGCAAGAAGAATTTTATGAAAATTTTGTATTGAGAGACTGTAGAGAGATATGATTATAGACGTTATTAAAGATACACTTTTAGACGGGGTGAAGCTCCTGCCGTTTTTGTTCCTCGCCTATCTGCTTATAGAGATAATAGAGGACAGGAGCGAGGAACGCGCCGTCGCGCTCGTCAGAAAGGCGGGGCGGCTGGGACCCGTGCTGGGCGGAACGGTCGGAGTTATACCGCAGTGCGGCTTTTCCGCCGCCATGTCGAATTTATATTCGACCGGACTTATCACGAGGGGGACGCTTTTGGCGGTGTTTCTCTCGACCTCTGATGAAATGCTGCCGATACTTATTTCCGAGAAGGCGGAGGCGTCATTTATACTTAAGGTTTTGCTTTTCAAGCTCGTCGCGGGCGTGATCGTTGGCGTTGTCGCCGATATATTATTCTCAAAGCTCGCAAAAGGCGGCGAGAAGCACATACACGACATGTGCGAGCGCGAGGGGTGCAAATGCGAGGACGGGATCATGAAGTCCGCGCTGTTTCATACGCTGAAGATATTCCTGTTCCTGCTCGCCGTGACGTTCGTGCTGAATTTGGCGGTAGTTCAGCTGTATCCGGTGATTGAAGGGCTGAACCTGCTGCTGATCATGGGAATCTCCCTGGCATTGCTTCTTCGTAAGAAGGCCAACCGGGTAGCGTTGTACGTGATGATCGGTCTCTGCCTGGTCGTTTTGGCCTTCGGTGCGTATTCCCATATTCAATACGGGCGCACTATCATGGCGACCATTGCGGAGCAGGTGCTTGCCTCCAATAAAGTACCCGACAGTAAGGTGGCTGCCACCTTCCAGAAGCTGACGGACGCCGGGGAAGCGCCCATCACGGTCAAAACCTCCGATTTTGATTTGAAAGCGGAGCAGAAGGATTTTGATGGCATGCCCGTGCTGTATGTGAATGGCGACACGGC
>JAFWVB010000072.1 GCA_017518445.1 Oscillospiraceae bacterium
AGGGAGATTTGACCTGCTCGGCGGGAGTGAATCCCGCCTGCGCCAAGGTTTTGCTTTGCAAAACGCTTGTGACGCGCGACTTCGCGCGTGGCTTTCCCTTGCGAGCAAGCGAAAAACGCGAACCGGTACGGCTTCTGGACGTGGCTTTTTTGGGCTTCGCTCACTCTGCTCGCTTCGCCCCGATGGTGATTTAACTTGCTCGGCGGAAATAAATCCCGCCTGCGCCAAGGTTTTGCTTTGCAAAACGCTTGTGACGCGCGACTTCGCGCGTGGTTTGCCCTTGCGGGCAAACGAAAAACGCGAACCGGTACGGCTTCTGGACGTGGCTTTTTTTGGGGCTTCGCTCACTTTGTTCGCTCCGCCCCGAGGGAAGTTTAACCTGCTCGGCGGGGTGGAGGCGGCGGAGGCTTGACAAATGATATGTATCGTTATAGAATAACAACATGAGGTCTATGACTGTAGACCGCAAACGGAAATCTTATAGGAGGGATATAGGATGAAAAAGCTAATTGCGGTTATATTGTCGGTTTTGCTTATGTTTTCTGTTGCAGGGTGCGCAGTGAAGCCCGAACAGCCGCCGACACCAGAAACGCCCGATGTTGAGGAAACACAGAAAACGCCGGAAACTCCGCCGAAGGAGCAGTTTGTTTTTACGCGCGAGAATTTCCCAAGACTCAACGGCTCGACCGCCATGGTGCCGCTCGGTCAGGCGATAGCGAGCGTGCTGCTCGGTGAGACTCGCGACGAGGTCGCGGATCTGACGAATTTTTCGCGTACAACGCAGTCCTACAGAGAACTGATGAACGGCTATGCCGATCTGCTGATATCCGGCGCGCCGCCGGAGGGGATCTATGAGGAAAAGGAAGAACTTGGCTTTGAGTGGGAGATATCCACCTTTGCCGTGGACGGGCTTGTGTTAATCGTGAATGAGGATAACCCGATAAACAGCCTCACAACAGAGCAGATACAGGATATTTACAGCGGAAAGATCACCAACTGGAGCGAGGTCGGCGGCGACGACGTGGAGATAGTCCCTTTCCAGCGAAATGAGGAGGCGGGAAGCCAGACGGCCATGAAAAAGCTCGTCATGGGCGATATTCCATTGATGGAAGCGCCGACCGAATATGTCAGCGGCGCGATGGGCGAGCTTGTCGAGGTCGTCGCGTCCTACAACGACTCCGCCGCCGCGATAGGCTACACGGTATATTACTACGCGCACGATATGAAGATGGCTGACGGGCTTAAAATTATCGCTGTGGACGGCGTTCAGCCGAACGCGGATACGATACGCTCGCGCGATGACCCGTTCATCAACGACTCCGATGTCGTTATAGCCGCAAACCTGCCCGAAAACGCACCCGCGAAGATACTTTACGACTGGATAATGAGCGAGGAGGGACAGCGACTTGTCGCGCACGAGGGCTATGTCAGCGTTATGGATATAGGCGGTGAGCAATGAAAAGGCTGATCGCGGCGCTGCTTGCGGCACTTGCCCTGTTCTCATTCGCGGGCTGTGGTACGAATACCGAAACGCCGGAGATAACGGATACGCCCGACATCACCGATACGCCCGATGTTACGGATACGCAGGAGGAGTTTTCCCCCGTCCGCACAGACTGGTCGAAGCTGACTCCCTATGAGCCTGAGCAGCTCTATACATATCACCCGGGCTACCGCGCCGGCGGCGAGTTCGAGGCGCGGGATGACTACGGTACGCTTATTCCATACATCGGCAAGTCCTACGATATGATGGGCAAATATGTGATCGGTTATTTGCCGGCATACGGTATTGTGACTGAAAAAGGCGAGCTTGTCAGCGATCCCGTGTACACAAATGTTTATTGCTACGATGGCTTTCTCAGACTGAACCGTAACACACCTGCCGCCAATGGCGGAGAAAGAACTCACGTGCTGACGATTGCATCGCCGGACGGGAGTTGGGTGCACGAACTGCCCGGCAGTTATAATGTTAATAGCGGTTACGGTCTGCTGCTGACCAGCAACCACGGTTCGCTTGACGTATGGAATGCGGAGGGAGAACTTCAGACGCATTTCAACAAAGAACTGTTAACGCCGTGGCTCGGCGAAAATTATACTTGGGGCGATGATGGCGGACCCTATATTAACTGGACTGACGACAAGGTGGGTTATATACGGACATATTATGTTAACGGTGAAAATATTGGACAGGAAATCCGCCTCTATCTCGATTTTCAGACGGGAGCCGTGACGGATACGCCACCAGAGGGGTATCCTGTTGAAATCGACTATAACTCCGCCCCGGCATCGTCGGAGCCTCCTGTTATCGAGGGATACCGTTATCTTGAGCGTATCACAGACGCTATAACGGGCGATATTTATTATATGGGGCATCACCATGGCGATACGCCGAAGGACCGTTACTACGTGCTGTTCGACGGCGAGGGCAATACGCTTGTCACTCACATCGATTTGCCGCCGTTTGAGGTCGGGTTCATCCTATATAAGGGTCTGTTCGCAACGCTGGAGGGCGACTGCTTCTGCCTTCTCCGGATTTCGGACAACTCGCTCGTGTTCCGATATCCAATGAGGACGAATTCTGATTGACCGCCGATACGGGGTTTAATCTCGATTACGCTTTGGATTGATATACGCACGGAAATAGAACACCCCCGATTTTGCCTTTCGGCAAAATCGGGGGGGTGTTTTGCTTGTAAAACGTGTTATTTCCTTGCTATCGCCTTTTTGACGGCGGCGGCGATGTCGTTGTCCGTGAGATTGAACCTCTCGCGCAGATAGCTCTCCGGTCCGACCTCGCCGAATTCGTCCTGCACGCCGACCATCTCGACCGGGCAGGGCTTGTTTTTGACGAGCACCTCCGCGACGGCGGAGCCGAGCCCGTTTATGACGTTGTGGTTTTCGGCGGTGATGATCGCGCCCGTCTCGGCGGCAGCCGCCTTTATCGCCGCCTCGTCTATAGGCTTCCAGGTGAACATATTGAGAACGCGGACGCTTATCCCCTCCGCCGCGAGCATGTCGGCGGCTGACAGAGCCTCCGCGACGCAGTAGCCGGAGGCGATAACGGTCGCGTCTGTGCCGTCGCGTAAAAGAGCCGCCTTGCCTATCTCGAACGTCGAGCCGTCCTCATAGACCTTCATGCAGCCCTTGCGCACGAGGCGGAGATAAAACATACCGTATATGCCGGCGACCTGCTTTACTATGTCGCGAAGCATGGCGATATCCGTCGGCTCTATTATCGTCATTGTCGGCATTCCGCGCATTATTCCCATATCCTCAAACGGCATATGCGTGCCGCCGTTGTAGGAGGCGGTTATGCCGGGGTCGGAGCCGATGAGCTTGACGTTCGCCTTGTTGTACGCGCCGGAGATGAACACCTGATCCGCCGCGCGCCTTGTCACGAACGGTCCGAAGGTGTGCACGAACGGCACTTTGCCCTCTATCGAGAGTCCGCACGCCATGCCGACCGTGTTCGCCTCCTGCACACCGCAGTCTATTGTGCGCTCCGGAAATTCCTTCTGAAACGGCTTCGTGCCCATCGCGCCCATGAGGTCGGCGTCGAGCAATACTATGCGCGGATCCTCCTTCGCGAGGTCGATGAGAACCTGGCAGAACGCCTTTCGCATTTCGCCGGATTCTTTTTCTATTCTGTCGCAAACCTTGAAGTTATTCATTATCCGATACCTCCCCGATCAATAGGTGTCAAGCTCCGCCTGCATCTGCGCGAGCGCGTCCTCAAGCTCCTCAGGCTTGAAGCCGCGGCTGTGCGAGCCGACGGCGTTTTCCGACTTGTCCCAGCCCTTGCCCTTGACGGTACTCAAAACGATGACGCTAGGCGTGCCCTTGTTAGCCTTCGCCTTTTCAATCGCCGCGTCAATCGCCTCGACATCGTGTCCGTCAACGCTCTGCGCGTACCAGTTGAACGCCGTGAACTTCGCGGCGATATCTCCGACGTTGCACACCTCGTCGTTATCCGTGCGCCCGTCTATCTGTAGCTTGTTGTAATCGACGAGGGCGATCAGATTGTCGAGGTGCTTTGTCGCGGCGGTCATAGCCATCTCCCAGACCTGCCCCTCCTGTATCTCGCCGTCGCCCAAAATGAGAAATACGCGGTTGTCCTTTTTGTCGAGCTTCAGCCCGTATGCCACGCCGGCGGCGGTAGACGCGCCCTGCCCGAGAGAGCCGGTCGTCATATCTATGCCGGGGGTGTGGTTTCTGTCGCAGTGGGACGGCAGATCGGTGTGCGGCTGATTGAGTGTCTGCAGCATCTCCTTCGGGAAAAAGCCCTTCAGCGCAAGCGTCGCGTAAAGCGCCGGACCGCAGTGCCCCTTTGACATGACAAGCCAGTCGCGCCCGTCCCATTTGGGGTTTTGGGGGTCGAATTTCATCTGCCTGTTATACAGAACGGAGAGCGCGTCCGCAATCGAAAGCGAGCCGCCGAGATGTCCCGCCGGAAGCGGCGCGATCATTTTGCAGACCTCCATCTGTACCTTTTTGGAAAAAATCCTTATTTCCCGTACTTCGTCCTTTGTCAGCATAATATCTCTCCTTTTCGCATGGCGTTAACAGTTTCAGCTGAAATTATAATACTCTGATTGACCCCCGATGTCAACTTCAATCTGTGCCGCTCAAAGCTCCTCGCGCACGGGATTTTCGTTGCAAATCCGCCGTCCGTGTGTATAATAAAAAACAGAGGAGGCGGTGTTTTGTGGCAAACGAATTTCCATGTCCCGCGGCAAAGCGATGCGGCGGCTGTCAGCTCCAGAATTTGAGCTATGACGAGCAGCTCCGCTATAAGCAGGGGCGGGTGATCGCCCTCGTCGGAAAATACTGCCATGTCGAGGACATAATCGGCATGGACGAGCCCACGCATTACCGCTGCAAGGTGCAGGCGGCGTTCGCGCAAGGGCGGCGCGGCATAATCTCCGGCGTGTATCAGTCTTCGTCCCACCGCATAGTGCCGATAGACAGCTGCCTCATAGAAAACGAGACGGCGGACAGGATAATCGTCACGGTGCGAAAGCTCATGGAATCGTTCAAAATACGCCCGTTCGACGAGGTGCGCCTTCGCGGCTGTGTGCGCCATGTGCTCGTCCGCTGCGGATATTTTTCAAAGCAGGTCATGGTCGTCATCGTCACGGGCTCCGCTGAATTCCCGTCACGCCGTGCCTTTGTGGGCGAGCTTTTGCGCCTATGCCCGGAGATAACGACGGTCGTGCAGAACATAAACGGCAAATTTACGAGCCTCGTGCTCGGCGCGAAAAGCATAAATCTCCACGGCGACGGCTATATCGAGGACAGCCTTTTGGGCTGTACGTTCCGCATTTCCCCGAGATCGTTTTATCAGATAAATCCGCCCGTCACGGAAAAGCTGTACGGCAGGGCGATAGAGCTTTTGGAGCTTACCGGATCTGAGCGCGTCATAGACTCGTACTGCGGCACGGGTACGATGGGAATAATCGCCGCGCGAAAAGCCGCCGAGGTCATAGGCGTAGAATTGAACGGCGACGCGATACGCGACGCGAAATCGAACGCCGCGCGAAACGGCATAAAAAATATCCGCTTTTTCAAGTCGGACGCGAGCGATTTTCTCAATGAAATGGCGGCCTGCGGCGAAAC
>JAFWVB010000073.1 GCA_017518445.1 Oscillospiraceae bacterium
CCGAGAAAGGCGGCATAGGACGGGGTACAGCAGAGCATGGTGGAGCCGAGCTCGCGCATCATCATTATCTGGCGCTGTGTGTTGCCGCTCGACATCGGGATGACCATCGCGCCGAGCCTGCTCGCGCCCTGGTGCGCTCCGAGACCGCCTGTGAACAGACCGTAGCCGTAAGCGACCTGCACAATGTCGTCGTCGGTGCAGCCGGCGGCAGCGAGAGCGCGGGCGACCATCTCCTCCCATACGAGCACGTCGTTTACGGTGTAGCCGGACACGATGGGCTTTCCTGTCGTGCCGGAGGAGCCCTGTATGCGGACTATGTCGCGCTTCGGCGCGGCGAGCAGCCCGAACGGGAAATGATCGCGCAGATCGCTCTTTTCCGTAAAGGGCAGATATTTGAGATCGTCCACGGAGCGGATGTCCTCGGGTGATATTCCGGCGGAATCCATGCGCTCGCGGTAAAAGGGGACGTTTTCATACTCGCGCTTTACTGTTTGGCGCAGACGCTCCGACTGGAGCTCGCGCAGCTTTTCGCGGTCGATACATTCCATATCGGGCGAATAGATCGATTGTTTGATCATTTTCATGCTACCTCTCTTGTCTATAGGATGGTTTTTCAGCGTATTGAAAAAATAAAAAGACGGCACAGCATGTGATCCGTGTCGTCTGATTTAACGATTGAAATCAAGAAAAGCCGTCAGACTTTTTCACAACACAAATCACCATTGCCCATGTTAAAAAAGCAATAGTCAAAAGCGCTGTTAAAAAAGAATGCACGATAAGCCATGATTTAGCTCCTAACGGTTTGATTTGTTAAATAATAACGCTTCTTTTTCGCATTGTCAACAAAAAATATTTGCAAAAGCAACGATTTTTTTGACTTGCAGAGGCTTAAACAGTGGCAAATATCACAAAACATATTTTTTTGCTATTTAGTTTGAGAATGGCGCGCCTTTGTGCTACAATAGCCGCAGGAGAAAAACGGGCGGTGATTTTATGAAATGGATTGAAATAAGCGTGAACACGTCGCCGGAAAGGCTGGACGAGGTGTGCGAGAGGCTTGAGGAGCTTGGCGCGGGCGGACTTATAATAGAGGACGAGGCGGAGTACATGTCGTTTCTCGAAAACAACAGGCAGTACTGGGACTACATCGACGAGGAGCTGCGGCGGTCTATCGCCGGAGTTTCACGGGTGCGGTTTTATTTGGAGGAATCGATGTCCGGCAGGGCGGAGCTTGAGCGCATAAAAAATGCGCTTCCGGAGGAAAATTTCTCTTGCGTCACGGTGCGCGACGAGGACTGGGAGAACAACTGGAAGCAGTATTATAAGCCCATTCCGGTCGGAGAGAGGCTTCTCATCGTGCCGGAGTGGGAAGAAGCGCCGGAGACTGGCGAAAGGCGCATAATAAGGTTAAATCCGGGACTTATCTTCGGCACCGGAGGGCACGCGACGACGAGGATGTGCCTTGAGGAGCTTGAGGGCTGCTGTGAGGGAAAAAGCGTGCTCGACCTCGGCTGTGGTAGCGGGATATTGTCGATCGCGGCGATCCTGCTCGGCGCGGAGAGGGCGGTCGGATGCGATATTGACCCGAAGGCGCCGGACGTTGCGAGGGAGAACGCCGCAATGAACGGAATAGACGCGGACAGGTACACGGTTTTCTGCGGAGACGTCGTATCGGACGTCGATTTTAAGAGAAAAATAAAGGGCGAGAGATATGACATAGTGCTTGCCAACATAGTCGCGGACGTTATTATCGCGCTCGCCGCGCACGTCGGTGAATTTCTCGCGGATGACGGAGTTTTCATATGCTCCGGCATAATCGACGGCAGGCAGGACGAGGTGGCACGTACGCTCACGGCGGCGGGGATCGAGGTTATCGGACGGCGAAGCGAGGACGGAAGCTGGCACTGTTTTAGGTGCATGAGGAGAAAAAATGGATAAAAAGCTAAAGGCGGTGGTGCTCGCCGCGGGAAAGGGCACGAGACTTCAGACAGAGGGGGCGGAAATGCCGAAGGTGATGCGCGAGGCGCTCGGAAAGCCTCTTTTGAGCTATGTGCTGGACGGGCTCGGATTTATAGAAAAAGAGGATATCATAATCGTCGTGGGCTATAAAAAGGAAAAGGTTACCGCGGCGTTTGAGGGGTATACTTTCGCCGTTCAGCGCGAACAGCTCGGCACGGGACACGCCGCGATGAGCGCGAAAAAGGCGCTATCCGGCTATGACGGCGCCGTTTTGGTGTGCTGCGGCGATATGCCGCTTATAAGGCGCGACACATACGAGGCGCTTGTCAGGACGCATTTTGAGGAGGGGAACGCCTGCACGATGCTGACGGGCACGACCGCCGAAAAGCTGCCATACGGCAGGGTTTTGCGCGACGCGGACGGCGGCTTTGACAGGATCGTCGAAGAGCGCGACTGCACTCCGGCGCAGGCGGAGATAGACGAACTCAACAGCGGCGTTTATGTGTTCGACGCGAAAAAACTGCTGCCCGCGCTGTCGGAGCTGAAAAACAACAACAGCCAGGGCGAATATTACCTCACCGACGTGCCGTACGTCATGCAGGTGCACGGCGAAAAAATAGGTATATGCAAACGCGACCTCGGATATGAGATAATCGGTGTGAATACGCAGAGCCAGCTCGATCAGGTGGAGCGGCTTTTGCGGGAGGAAAAGGAAGAAAACTGATATGGCGATCGGTATAGGGTCGGTGATAGGTCAGATGATGGTGCTCGTATCGCTGATGGCGATCGGGTTTATCCTCGGAAAGATAAAATTTATCGACCGAAACGGGAACAGGACGCTGTCAAAATTGGTGCTTAACGTCCTTGTGCCGGCGAATATTTTTTCAGCTATGCTCGGCGGCGGGTTTTCGATAAGCGGCGGTGACGCGGTCGTATTTCTGCTCATAACGCTCGGCTGTTACGCGTTTTACTACATATTGGGGCTCGTTTCGACAAAACTGATGGCGGCTCCGAGAGACGAGGCGGGACTTCATCAGTGCATGATAATGTTCTCAAACTGTGGGTTTATGGGCTATCCCGTCGCGCAGGCGGTGTTCGGGGAGGGCGCGGCGATATATGTGACGTATTTCGTCATAGTGTTCAATATACTGCTGTTTTCGCTCGGCGTTGCGATAATCGGCAGAGGGGGCGGAAAATTCAGCATAAAGACGCTCATAAGCCCCGTCATGATAACGATAGCAGTCTCGGTAATGCTGTTTGCGGCGAAAATAAAGCCGCCGGAATTTGTGATAAACACCGCTAAAACGCTCACGCAGGCGATGACGGCAATTTCGATGATGACGATCGGCGTGTCGCTTTCCGACGTGCCGCTTAAAAATCTGTTCGGAGAATGGCGCGTTTTCGTGACGACGTTCGTGAAAATAGCGGCGGCGCCTGTCTTGGTGTGGCTCATACTCAAAGCCCTTGCGGTCGATAGCGTGATGCTCGGCGTTGCGACGCTCATCTCCGCTATGCCTGTGGCGTCGTCTGTGAATATGCTTTGCATAGGCAAAGGGGAAAAGGAAAAAACCGCAGCGAAAACGACGTTTTTGACAACGGTGCTTACGGCGGTGACGATACCGCTTATTGTGTATTTTTTACTGTAGAAAACGGCTTCGCCGGAGGTAGATAAAATGAACGGGAAGGTATGGGCTGTGTATTTTAGCGCTACCGGTACAACTGAGAAGGTCGTGCGCGCGATAGCCGAGAAAATAGGCGGTATAACGGGCATGGAGATCGGCGTTTTCGATTTCACGCCGCCGGAGGCGAGGACGAAGCCGCGTGATTTTTGCGCGGATGACATCGTCGTTTTCGGCACGCCCGTTTACGCGGGACGAGTGCCGAATGTGCTGATAAAATATATCTCTGCTTTTTCGGGCGGGGGTGCTAAAGCGATACCGGTTGTGCTTTACGGGAACAGAAATTACGACGACGCGCTAATAGAGCTCAAAAATACGCTTGAACAGAGCGGGTTTAAGCCTGTCGCGGCGGCGGCGTTCATAGGAGAGCATTCGTTTTCGAGGGTGCTTGCGGCAGGCAGACCGGACGAAAAGGATATGGAAAAGGCGCGCGAATTTGCTAAGATGGCGGCTGAAAAGCTCAAGGCGGAGTACATTTCTACGCTTAACGTGCGGGGCAATGAGCCGGTAAGACCGTATTATCAGCCGCGTGACAGACGTGGAGAACCCGTGAATATATTGAAGGTCAAGCCGAAAACGGATGAAAAATGCACAAATTGCGGCGTGTGCGCAAAAAGCTGTCCGATGGGCTCGATAGACCCGAACGATGTGAGAGAGGTCGCGGGGATATGCATAAAATGCGGCGCGTGCGTAAAGAAATGCCCTGCCGGCGCAAAATATTACGACGACGCAGGATACATATACCACAAGACTGAACTTGAGCTCGGCTATGTTAGAAGGGCGGAGCCGGAGCTGTTTGTATAAGTCACAACCTCCGGCAAAGCCGGAGGCTTGAGTAAGCCATAGAAGGGTACAATACAGGCTGCACCCCTGAAGGGGCTCCGAAAGGTTATGCCAACCGCATTACTTCTTCGGGCAACCCCTAAAGGGGTGTGTTATTTTTCCTGCTCTGTCTTGCTGTCCGTAAACTGGTCTATGTATTCTTGAATGCTAATTTGATCTGCCTGAACAGCGGCGCATTACGCGCCGCATGTTTATTTTTTTGCATTATGCCAGTTGACAGAATGTTATATTTATGTTATAAATAACATATAAAGAACACAAAATCACAATATCACAACAAGAGGAGGGAAACCTATGGCGGGTGATCCCGGAAATATACGACAGGAGAAGATCAGACGTTATATAGAATCGCGCGATGTCGTGACAATTCACGAGCTTGAGGAGCTTTGCCCGGAGGTCTCGGTGATGACTATTCATCGTGACTTAGACGCGCTTGAGAGAACGCGAGAGATAAGCAAGTTCCGCGGCGGCGCGAGGAGCATTCGCCGCATGAATGACCCGATATTCGATATTCGCGTGCGCGAAAACAACGCAGAGAAAACGATTGTCGCGGAAAAAGCGCTCTCGCTCATTCGGCAGAACAGCTCTGTTTTTTTGGATGCAAGCACGACAAACCTTGCTCTTGCAAGGCGTCTGCCCGACATGAGCCTTTCTATCATAACCACCTCGCCGACAATAGCGCTCGCGCTGTGTCATCTTGTAAGCCCGCATATCACGTTGTGCTGCGGGACGCTGCACCGCCAAAATCTCACTCTGTCAGGGCAGAACACGCTTGATATGCTCGCGGCGATCAACATAGATCTCGCGCTTGTCGGCGTGTCGGGCTGCTCCGCGGAGGCGGGATTTACCTGCGGCACGGAGGACGATATGCGAGTAAAGAAGACGGTTATCGAAAAGGCGCGCACAAGCGTTATCCTCTGCGACCACTCGAAATTCAAACGCCTTATGCCATATACTTTTTGCGCCATAGACAGACCGGATATCCTCATCTGCGACACCGCACCTCCCGAAAAAATCGTAGATGCGATGCGCGGAAGGGTAAAAATTTTATAGAAGCGATTGACTTTTCCGCAAATTGATATTATAATATGTTAAAAATAACAAATTAAAACATTTGCGGACATTGATCTGCACCGCAAACAGAGTATAAGGGGAGGCATTTATGGCGACTGCGGTGATAATGCCGAGGGCAGGCATTACGGTGGAGAGCTGTATTATCGAGTCTTGGAAGAAGAAGGTCGGCGACAAAATAGAGATCGGCGACGTCCTGTTTACATACGAGACGGATAAAACCGCTTTCGAGTGCGAATCGACCGCCGAGGGCGAGCTGCTCGAGATTTTCTTTCCTGACGGGGAGGAAGTTCCCTGTCTGATGAACGTCTGCGCGATAGGCGAACACGGCGAGGACTGCTCTGCGCTTCGTCCGGCTGAGGCAGGCGGACCGGCGGCGGACGTGAGCGCGGGTGATGCATTACCTCCAGCGTCAATTGAGCCCGCGCCCTCGCCGGACATATCGGCCGCCCCCGAGGTTTTGCCGAATGCAGGAACATCCGGAATTTCTCCGCGCGCGAAAAAGCTCGCGGAAAGGGCTGGCGTGGACGCGAGCCTTGCCATAGGCACAGGCGCTTCCGGCAGAATAATAGAGCGCGACGTGCGCGGCCTTATAGAAAACGGCGCGCCTGCAACGCGCGGCGCGGCTCCGATCTCCGCCCCCGCGCAGGACACGGAATTTGAAGATGTGAAATTCACGGGCATTCGCCAGGCGATAAGTAAGTCGATGTTCCATTCGCTCTCGTCAATGGCGCAGCTCACCCACAACTTCTCATTCGACGCGGGACCGATCCTCGCTCTGCGTAAAATGCTGAAAGAGCTCGGCGGCGAGACTGCCGGCATAACCGTAGGCGACATGATACTGTACGCCGTATCGCGGAGCCTTATGTCCTGCCCCGACTTAAACGCGCATATGCTTGACGAGAAAACGATCCGCCGATTCAGTCACGTCCATTTGGGCGTGGCGGTGGACACTCCGCGCGGACTGATGGTGCCGACGGTGTTTTACGCGGATCAAAAGAGTCTTTTGGAGATATCAAACGAGGTTAAAGAGCTTGCAAAAGCCGCCCGCGAGGGCACGATAAGTCCTGATTTGCTCAAGGGCGGGACATTCACAGTGTCCAACCTCGGCGCCGCCGGCGTTGAGAGCTTTACGCCCGTGATAAATCCGCCGCAGACCGGCATACTCGGCGTATGCAAAACGGTCGACCGCCCGCGTCTGCGCGCTGACGGTACGATAGAGCTTTATCCTGCCATGGCGCTTTCCATGACGTACGACCACCGCGCGATCGACGGTGCGCCCCTGTCACGCTATGTGCAGGGGCTGTGCGCCGCGCTTGAAAAATTACCGATGACGCTTGCGGGGCAGGCGTGCATATAATAGGAGATAAAGCATGGACATTTTTGATCTGATAGTGATCGGCGGCGGACCCGGCGGCTATCTGTGCGCCGAGCGCGCCGCGCAAAAGGGAATGAAGGTCGCGCTTTTTGAGGAGCGCGCTTTGGGCGGCACGTGTCTGAATGAGGGCTGTATCCCGACAAAAACGCTTTTGAATTCCGCAAAGCTGTACCGCCACGCAAAGGAGAGCGAGGCGTTCGGAGTTAATGTCGGCTCGGTGAGCTATGACCACGCGGTCGTTATAGACCGTAAGAATGCGGTCGTAAAAAAGCTCGTCGGCGGCGTAGGCTCCGCGATGAAGGCGCATAAGGTCAAGGTGATATCTGCCTGCGCCAAGATATCGGGACGCGGAGAAGACGGTTTTGAGATAGAGGCAGACGGGAACACATATACCGCGAAGCGCATCGTTATCGCCACCGGCTCGGAGACGAGCGTGCCTCCCGTGCCCGGTCTTAAAGAGGGGCTTGAAAGCGGCTTCGTGCTTACAAACCGCGAGGCGCTTGATATAAAAGAGCTGCCCAAAAAGATGGCCGTTATCGGCGGCGGCGTGATAGGTCTTGAAATGGCGTATTATTTTGCAAGCGTCGGCGTCGATATTACCGTGATAGAAATGATGCCGAAGCTCGCTGGAAATACCGACGCGGAGATATGCGGCGTACTTACGGAGGACTGCATATCGCGCGGCATGGACATAAAGCTCTCATGCAGGGTGCTCGAGGTCACGCAAAACGGCGTCCGTTTTGAAGAGAATGGCGAGGAAAAGACTCTCTCCTGTGACCGTGTGCTGCTTGCTGCGGGGCGTCGTCCGAGAACGGCGGGGATCGGGCTGGAGACGCTCTCGATAGAAACCGAGCGCGGCGCGATAGTCACCGATCGCCACCTCTGCACGAATGTCTCCGGCGTTTACGCAGTTGGAGACTGCAACGGAAAGCTGATGCTCGCGCATACGGCATACCGCGAGGCGGAGGTCGCCGTCAACCACATGGTCGGCATTTCCGACGAAATGAGATATGACGTGATACCCTCGGTCATCTACACCGATCCGGAGATAGCCTCGGTCGGTATCTCAAAGGTGGAGGCGGAGGAGAGAGGGCTCCGCGTCAAGGAGATAAAACTGCCGATGATATATGCCGGTCGTTATGTCGCGGAGACAGAAAACGGCAAGGGCTTTATCAAGCTGCTTGTGGATATGGGCGCAAATCGGCTTATCGGCTGTTCGATGATAGGAAGCTACGCTTCGGAGCTGATAATAACACCCACGATAATGATAGACACCGAACTGCCTCCAAAGCGGCTGCAGCGGTTTGTATTTCCGCATCCGACGGTCGCCGAGATAATACGTGAGGCGCTGTTCCAGTTATAAATTCGTTCCGTGAAGGGAGCTGACGCATTATGCCGAAAAGTATTTTTGTCGATCCGGCGGCGACTCGCGCCGAGGGAGAGATAGTATTCCAAAACATACCCGTAAACACATATAAAAGGACGATCGCGCAGGAGCGCGAAAAATACGGCGACAATAATCTTGTCCGCATATACCGCGATATAACGATACTGCGCGAGTTCGAGTCAATGCTCAATCAAATCAAGACGCAGGGCGTATACAGCGGGATAGAGACGACATATCCGGGTCCCGCGCACCTGTCAATCGGGCAGGAGGCGGCGGCTGTAGGTCAGGCGTATCTGCTGACAAAGGACGACTACAGCTTTGGCTCGCACCGCAGTCACTCCGAGATACTCGCGAAGAGCCTCTCCTGCATCGAAAAGTTAGAGGATAAAGAGCTTCTCAGCATAATGGAGAATTTCCTCGACGGCAAGGCGCTTCGAGTCGTGGAAAAGCTCGGCGACGCGGGCAGCGTAAAGGAGCTTGCGATACGTTTTATACTCTACGGCGCTTTGAGCGAGATATTCGCGCGCGAGACAGGCTTTCACAAAGGCATGGGCGGCTCTATGCACGCCTTCTTCCTGCCGTTCGGCGTCTACCCGAACAACGCCATCGTCGGCGGCTCCGCCGATATCGCCGTGGGCGCCGCGCTCTATAAGCGCGTCAACCGCAA
>JAFWVB010000074.1 GCA_017518445.1 Oscillospiraceae bacterium
ACACCCGAGCCCGAAGGCGGAGCCTTTTATGCCGAGTTTTCCGAATTCGCGGTATTTCATAAAACAGACCTCCGTGAAAGCAGTTTTGTGTTGTTATTATAGCATATACCGGAGGCGTTTTCAATCGCCTGAGCACACACGTCACAATATCAGTGCCGCAGAGCCGCGTAATACGGATTTTTCAATAGCGCTCACCGCCTCTCACTTCACTGAATATGATGTAATGGAACAAGTACATCGTCAGAGGTGAGCGAAAAGCCATGATAAATAAATACAGCAAAAAGCGCGACGGCTCGAAAAAGGTCTCCGACAGTTTCCGGGTGCGGGAATTTGCCTGCAAGGACGGTTCGGACGTTATATATATCGACACAAAGCTGGTCGGTTACCTCCAGCGCATACGCAACTGGGCGGGAGCTCCGGTGAGGATAACAAGCGGCTACCGCACCAAGTCGCACAACGCCGCCGTAGGCGGGGCGGGCTCGTCGTATCACGTCAAGGGACGCGCCGCCGACATAGTGGTCACGGGCAAGAGCGTAAAAGACGTCGCAAAATACGCTGAGGCGATAGGCGTGCCGGGAATAGAGTGCAACGAGGACTCGCGCTACGTCCATATCGACACGCGCCCGGGAAAATACTACTGGATACGCCGGGGCGGGAAGGACATCACCGTCTCCGGCTTCGGCGGCAAGTGCCCCTACGGCGAGCCGGGAAACAACCTGCGCCGGGGCAGCAAAGGAAACGGCGTCAGGTGGCTGCAGTTCTGGCTGAAGCTGTGGGGGCGTTCGCTCTCGGTAGACGGCGACTTCGGCAAAAAGACCGAGGACGCGGTGAAGGATATACAGCGCCGCCGCGGCCTCAAAGTCGACGGCATAGCCGGCAAGAAAACGCGGGCGGCGCTGAAAGGATATTGAATTAATTCGGAATTCGGAAATCGGAATTCGGAATTATCCCTGATCCGGGCTATATCAGAATACCGTCCAGATGGTCGCACTCGTGCTGGATTATCTGCGCGGCGAGGCCGGAAAAGCGGCGATGTTGCTTTTTCCACGACTTGTCGAGATACTCGACCTCGATGTTTTTATACCGCGTTGTTTTGCGCCTGCCCTCGAGCGACAAACAGCCCTCTTCGGCTTCGTAGGGCGAATCCTTCCGCGTGATGACGGGGTTGAACATCACGCCGGCCATCGCGGAGATTATCGCGCGCTTTCTTACGCCTATCATGTTGGCCGCCATTCCGACGCAGCTGTCGCGGTTGGCGGCGAGGGTGTCCTCGAGGTCTTTTGCGAGGGGAAGGTCCTCTATGGTGCAGGGCTGCGATTTCTGCCCGAGGAAGAATATGTCTTTTATTATCGGTTTTTCCATATTGTCAGCCTCGTAATCTGTTATAGGTCTTTGCGCTCGATAACGCCGCAGCCGTTGAATTTCGCGAGACGCTTTACCGCGCCGTCAACGGCGGCGGCGAGTTTTTTGGTCCGTCTTACGCCGTCCTCGTACCACACGTTCCTGACGATGAGCGTTCCGGTTTTCCTGTCGGCCGCGGCCTCTATCCTTCCGGCGAACCTGTCGCCGTATATCATCGGCAGAACATAATAGCCGTATTTACGCTTGTCCGCCGGGGTGTATATCTCCCATGTGTAGCGGTAATCCCATATCGCCTCTATCAGTTTCCTGTCCCACAGCAT
>JAFWVB010000075.1 GCA_017518445.1 Oscillospiraceae bacterium
AACCGCAGTGTCGTAGGTTCGAGTCCTACAAGAGGCGCCAAAATGCGGGTTGCCGCCACATAGAGTGGCGGCAATTCGCGTATAAAATGTGTGCGGGCCCTTAGCTCAGTTGGTTAGAGCATCCGGCTCATAACCAGACGGTCCTGGGTTCGAGTCCCCGAGGGCCCACCATTTCAATTTAATTAGGGGCATAGCTCAGTTGGTAGAGCAGCGGTCTCCAAAACCGCGTGCCGAGGGTTCAAGTCCTTCTGCCCCTGCCAAACAAAAACGGATACCGTTTGGTATCCGTTTTTTTGTTTGGTATGCTGCAACCGACGAACCCGAGGCGCGCGGAGCGTACCGGGTGAGACGCACGACCGCTGCCGGTGGCAGAAGAAGGGAGTGCGGCGAAGCGCAGCGGTCGAAAAACCGGAGGATAAGCGAAAGCCCGAACGGTTTTTCGGGTACCGCAAGAGGGGGTGCGAAGCACCTGAAAGTCCTTCTGCCCCTGCCAAAGCAAAAACGGATACCGCTTGGTACCTATTTTTATTTGGCATACCGTTGCTTTTATTGAAAAGGTACTTTTCAATGGGGCGACCCTCCTGTATAATAACATAGTTAAGCAACAATATTTCAGCCTTTCACGGTTGATTTTAGGGGGACATATTATGCATATTACGAAAAAAAGACCGCGATGGAAGACAATATTAAAATGGTTTGGGGTATCTCTGCTCGCGCTGATTATTTTTGCGGTATTGTTTGTATGCGCCACCCGCGTAATAACGCGGTTTTCAAACCGCATAAATACCGAAAACGGGATCGACGAAGGCATATATGTCAGCTTGGGCGGACAGGAACAGTATTTACTGATTCGCGGTGAGGACGTAAATAATCCCGTAATGCTATGGCTGCACGGCGGCCCCGCAAGTCCGGATACACCTCTAAATTATACCTTCCAAAAGCATCTCGTCGGCGAATACACCGTTGTGAATTGGGATCAGCGGGGCTGCGGGCGCACCTATTACAGAAATATGGATACCGATCCCAACAATGAAACCGCCTCATTTGAGCAGGCACAGACCGACCTTGACGAGCTGGTGGATTACCTTGTCGACCGTTTCGACACCGAGAAGGTCATAATTGTGGGACATTCCTACGGAACTATGCTCGGCAGCAAATATGTCTTGGAGCACCCCGAAAAGGTTGCCGCGTATATCGGCGTCGGCCAGGTCGTTTCCTTTGAAAGCGAGTTCTACAGCTATGAGGATGCTCTTGCAGCAGCAAAGTCAAGGGGCGATGATACGACGGATTTGGAAGCGGCGCACGGCAAGTGCATCAAGGACATGACGCTGGTCAATTTTATGCATTTGCGCGGTCTTGTGAGCAAATATCACCCTGCAGAAAAATCGGCGCACACCCTATGGCTAGGTATTGCCTCTCCGCATATAGGGATCGACGATTTGCGCTGGTTTTCAAGGCAGATAGGCGGACTTGAAGAACACATAAAATTGAATCAGCAGTTGTTTGATTCCGTCATGACCGTAGATATACGGGAATACGGACTTGAATACCATGTGCCCGTCGGCTTTATTTCCGGCGCTGATGATTGGATAACACCGGTCAAGTATTCCGAGGATTATTACAATTCGATATCCGCGCCGTCAAAGGATTTTGCTCTGATTGCCGACTGCGGACATTCTCCCAATCATGATGCGCCGACAGCATTTTGCGATGCGCTTGAAAAAATGCTTAGTGAAATTATGGCGTATCAGTAAAAGCAATAATAACCCAATACAAATGGGCAAAAAACCTAACGATCGGGACTATCAATTATGCTCAAAAATCACTACAACACAATAATAATCGGCGCGGGACCGGCGGGGCTCGCTTGCGCGCTGACGCTGCTGGAAAACGGCGTGGACGACGTGCTCGTGGCGGAAAAACATGAGTTCCCACGGGACAAATGCTGCGCCGGCTACATAACGCGAAAAACCGAGAAAAAGTATAGGCGCTTCGGGTTCGACCCCGCCGACTGCGGATATTCGCTTATAGAGGATTTCGGTCTGTATTTCAGGCTGAAGCGCAGACAGCGGATAGAAAACAGATTTCTGTTCACGAGCCGCGAGATAAACCGCGTCGCTCTCGACGACGCCTTTTTTCGGCTCGCCAAAGCGCGCGGCGTAAATATAGCGGAGAATATGCCGATAACCGGACACGACCCCGATAATAACACCGTGACGCTCGGGAAAACGCACGTCGCCGGCTATGACAATCTCGTTTTCGCAGACGGGACGATGGGCTTCGGAAGCGCGTATCAGCGCGCAAAACGCCGAAATCTGGCTATGCAGTGCATATTTACGAGCGACCGTCCCGACGGCATCGAGATCCACTTCGGCGTAACGCGGCACGGTTACTGCTGGGTCAGCACGCTCCGCGGCGTGACGAACGTTGGAATGACCGACGAATACCGCGAGGCAAGGGAATATAAAAAGATATTTGAAAATTTCCTGCGGGAGCTCGGACTCAACGCCGACACGTCTGCGCTCTACTCGGCGTTCACGCCGATAGGCATAAGAAAGCCCGTGATCGGGAAAAACATCTTTTTCGCGGGCGACGCGATGGGCGCGTGCGATCCATTTACGCTGTCCGGCATAAGCTGCGGACTTGACAGCGGAGAAAAGGCGGCGCTTTCGATAACGAGGTCGGATACGCGTATAATAGAGAGGTATGCCCACCGGCTCGGCGTGAAATTTACATTCATGCGCCTGCTCATGAGGATTTTTTACATACCGTGCGTTCGCTGGCTCGTGTTCAACGTCGGGTGCAGATTTTTAAGCGGCGTCGTGACGTTCTTCTTTAATCGATTTCTTAACAAGAAATAATCTCGGCGCAGATGTATTTTGCATTGAAAACGCCGTTTTTCACAAATTCGCTGTTTATGGGGAGGACTTCCCGCGGCGTATATCGTAATGAACGTTCAAACTGTCCTTATGCTGTTGTACGGGCCGTATATCCTGCATGTTTTGGACGAAAGCGCCGCAGGTCTCATCGGCTGCGGCATTGCCCTCGCGGGACTCATTTTATTTGGGGTATTATCCCGGGTTTATGAAAAGAAAATGTGAGGGAACGCGGTCGGACCTCATATATGATACGCAATTCACCGAAAAACTCTTAAAACAGACGGGGCAAATTAAAGTTGCGCAAAAGCAAACGCAGATTGGTGTACAGTCGATGAAAAAAGCGGTATAATTTGAACATCAAATACAAGGAGAGGTAAGAAAATGAGCTTTGGGACCAATCTTAAATTGTTTCGCAAGGAGAAAGGAATTACACAGGAACAGCTGGCTGATATGCTGGAGGTGTCACGGCAGGCGGTTTCAAAGTGGGAGTCGGATAACGGATATCCCGAAACGGAAAAGCTTCTTATTATAGCAAAAAAGCTGGGCGTGTCACTGGATTACCTGATGGACAATGCTCCGGGTGGGGACGATGCCGCGGAGTATACGGAGGTCGTTGCAAACCCGGATAACAAATTTATGGTGACCGTGTTTGACGGCAGCAAAACGGTAAGCTGCCTGTCGGTCAGGTATTCAAAGATAGTCTTTCCGGCGAAGAATGAACCTGCCTATATTCTGGTGGCGGTTGACAGAGTGGGCTTTTTCGGCGCGCATACCGTTATTTTGGGATGGTATAATGACGAGAACGCGGCAAAGAAAGAGATGGCGGCTATCGCGGAAGCCGTGAGAAGAGGGGACAGGCTGTACAGACTGCGGTATTTTACAGATGTGAAATTCTCCGCTTTGGGCGCGGCATCAAGAAAATAAGCTTGCGGCGGCTTTGACCATAGGGACCGGCACAAGGAGAGTTGTTTGAGATCGCGGCAGTTTCAGAAAAATGTGAGGGAACGCGGGGGATTCGCTGTTTATGGGGAGGACTTCCCGCGGCGTATGCCGTATAATTTCTTCCGGAGGTGAAATTTATGGATCAAATAAAAACGGGGAAATACATCTCATATCTTCGGAAAAGGGCGGGGCTTACTCAGGAGAGGCTCGGCGAAAGGCTCGGCGTTACGAACAAGACGGTCTCTCGTTGGGAAAACGGAAATTATATGCCGGACATTGAAATGTTCCGGCTTCTCGCAAAGGAATTTGGAGTCAGCATCAACGACCTGCTTGCGGGAGAGGATATCCCGGATGGAGAATTTCGCGCCCGTGCGGACGAGAATATCGTTGAGATAGCCTTGTCCGGCGCGTTTTCATTTGAGGACCGCAAAGCCTATTTCAAGAAAAAATGGCGGCGGGAGCACATACTTCTTTTCATAATTTTCGGGATTGTTTACGCCGCGTTTACTGTATTGCCGCTCATATTCGACAAGCTGAAGTGGCTGATAGCCTTCGCGCCTGTTTTCGCGTTTTTGGGATACGCATATCTGAACAACAGAATGATGATTTATGCGGAAAAGCGGCTGTACGACAAATGAGCTGAATTTACCATTCCGTGTGTATGCGGCACAGCCGATGTCCTGCACATTCTTATTTTACTTAACATTTTATTTTGCATAATTTGAAACGAGCCATTTGACTTTAGTCAAATGGCTCGTTTTCCATTGACAAAACACGGATTTGAGTTATAATAATACTGTTCCAAATGGTACGGTTTTGAGGTGAGGGCGTTGTTTGACATAAAGGAGCTTTTCCTGTTCAAGGATCTTAGTGCCGACGAGGTTTCGCGCATTACGGCGAGACTCCCGGCACAGCGGGAATTTCGACGTGGAGAGCTGATCTTCGCGCCGGGGGAATTTACTAACGCCGTCGGCGTATTTCTACGCGGCAAGGGCGTCGCGAGGACAGGCGGCGTGTTCAAAAACACGTTCGCGGAGGGCTCGGCGTTCGGCGCCGCCGCCGTTTTCGGCGCGGGGGAGACGTATATAAGCGATATCGTCGCCAAGACCGACTGCACGGTGCAGTTCATTCCTGAGGCGGCTCTGCGGGAGATGATCCGCGCATATCCCGTGTGCGCCGAAAATTACATTGCGTTTCTTTCCGACAGGATAAGGTACTTAAACCGCAAGATCGGGCAGTTCACGGGCGGCGCGTCGGCGCGGCTGTACCGCTATCTCGCTGACAACGCGGACGGCGAGGGCAGAGTGGCGGCGGGCAATATGTCGGCGCTTGCGCGGCTGACGGGAATGGGACGAACGAGCCTTTACCGCGCGCTCGGAGAGCTTGAGAGCGCCGGAGCGGTAACAAGGGAAAACGGAAAAATTATTGTGAGGTAATAACGATGAAAAGAACAATTTGCGCGCTTTTGGCGCTGATACTGATTTTTGTGCTCGCTTCATGCGCCGCGGGGGGCGGCGCGCCAGCCGAAAAGACGGATGTGCGTATATATGTGCTTACCGGTCCTACCGGAGTGGGCGCCGTCAATATGTGGGCGGCTTCCGAAAACGGCGAGGGCGGCGAAAATTACAGCTTCACTGCGGCGGCATCGCCGGACGAGGCGGTCGCGAAGCTCTCCGCGGGCGAGGCTGACATTGCGGCGGTGTCCACGAATTTGGCGGCGAAGCTCTATAAAAAGACCGAGGGCGGGATAAAAATCCTTGCCGTCAACACGCTCGGCGTGCTGAACGTTCTGGATAACACGGGCGCGGAGATAAACACTATGTCTGACCTGAAGGGCAGAAAAATCGTAACGACGGGACAGGGTTCGAACCCGGAATATATCATAAATTATCTGCTGCGCGAAAACGGGATCGATCCGCAGCGCGACGTGACGATCGAGTTCAAGGCGGATGGGAGCGAGCTTCCCGCGGTTTGGGCGACAGAGCCGGACAGCGTAATAATCGCGCCGCAGCCCGTCGCAACGGCGATAAAGGGCAAATACGATGGCTCGCAAATCGCGCTCGATCTCACCGACGAGTGGGAGAGGGTTAACTCCGGCTCCGCGCTGATGATGGGGTGCATCGTGGCGAGGGCGGACTTTATAGAGGCAAAGCCCGACGCCGTTCGCAGTTTTCTTAAGGACTACGAGGCGTCCGTATCCGCGGCGGCCGACGATGCGGCAAAAACCGGAGAGCTGTGCGAAAAATACGGAATCGTAGCCTCCGCGAAGATGGCGGAGGCGGCGATCCCGCGCTGCAATCTCTGCTTCATCACCGGCGACAAAATGCGCGAGGGGCTGACGGGATACCTCAAGGTGCTGTTTGACGCCGACCCCGCCTCCGTCGGGGCGGTGCCGGACGACGGCTTCTGGTATGAGGGCTGAAACAAAGCCGAAAACGGCAGTCCGATACGCACTGTCGATAATATTTTGGCTCGCGGTGTGGCAGCTTACAGCGTCGGCGGCAAACAGGGGGCTGCTTTTGAAGATACCGCTTCCGACCCAGACGCTTCGCGCGTTTTTTGAAAACTGCGCGCGGGCGGAGTTTTGGAGCGCCGTCGGAAGCTCAGTGCTGCATATCATCTGCGGATTTTTATCCGCGGTCGCGATCGGCGTTATGTTTGCGCTTTTTTCGGCGCACTCTTCGGTGTTTCGGGCGCTGTCCGCACCCGTAATGCACCTCGTCAGATCGGTTCCGGTGGCGGTGTTCATCATCATCGCGTGGCTGTGGATACCGACGCGGATACTGCCGTCGTGCATATCCTGCCTCATGGTCATGCCGATAATCATGAGCCATACGGAGGCGGCGCTTTGCGCAATAGACGAAAAACTCGTCGAGATGGCGCGGGTGTTCGGAATGAAAAGGGTGGACATACTGCTTAAAATAAAAGCGCCGCTCATCGCGCCGGGACTGCGCGCGGGCTGCATAACGGGGCTCGGCATTGCGTGGAAATCCGGCGTCGCGGCGGAGGTGATATGCAACCCGACGGGCTCGATAGGCGCGCTCTTGCAGGGCGCGAAAACGGCGATAGACTACGAGCAGGTGTTTGCCGTCACGCTCACGGTGGTGCTTTTGAGCTTAGCTCTCGAAAATGTGCTGAAGATAGTCTGGAGGGAGCGGAAGAGATGATAGATATGCGCGGCGTATCGTTTTCCTACGGCGATAAACCGGTGATATCGGATTTTTCAATTCATATCCCGTCCGGAGGGCGAATCTGCATTTTCGGACCGTCCGGTGCGGGAAAAACGACGCTTTTGCGGCTCATTACCGGACTTGAAAAGCCGGACTCCGGCAGCGTTTCGATCGGCGGGCGCGTGTCTGTCGTGTTTCAGGAGGATCGGCTGCTGCCGTTCAAAACGGTTCTGGAAAACGTGTCGCTTTTTGCGCCGGAGAGCGACGCTGAAAAAATGCTGTCGCGCCTCGGGCTCGGAGGGGACGCGGACAAATACCCGTCGGAAATAAGCGGCGGCATGGCGCGCCGCGCCGCCCTTGCGCGGGCAATAGCGGTCGAGAGCGAGATATATATTTTGGACGAACCGTTCGACGGGCTCGACGATGAGAACATCGCCGCCGCGATGGCGCTCATAAACGAACGCACGGCGGGCAAAACGCTTATCCTCGTCACGCATGACCGCGCGCACGCCGAACAGCTCGGCTGTGAGATTTTAAAGCTGTAAAAAGAGAAAATAAAAAACACGGGATGGAGCTTCATCCCGTGTTTTTTGTAAATGTAATATCCGCTTACTTGAGCTCGACGGTGGCGCCTGCCTCTTCGAGCTTTTTCTTGATCTCCTCGGCTTCGTCCTTGGAAACGCCTTCCTTGATCTTCGCGGGAACGCCCTCGACCGTCGCCTTCGCCTCGGCAAGACCCTGGCCGGTGATCTCACGGACAGCCTTGATGACCTTGATCTTCTCTGCGCCGAAGCCGGTCATGACAACGTCAAAATCAGACTTCTCTTCCGCGGCGGGAGCAGCGCCGGCGCCGCCTGCGGCGGGAGCGGCGACAGCAGCGGCGGAAACGCCGAACTCTTCCTCAAGCGCGTGTACGAGCTCGGAAAGCTCGAGAACGCTGAGACCTTTTATCTCTTCGATCATAGCAGCAACTTTTTCAGCAGCCATTTTAAAAATCCTCCTAAATGTAGATTATTTTATAATTTTTTGTTTTTACGGAGAAATTCTCCGTGCCGGGAAATCACTCAGCCGCGGCTTCCGCGGCGCCGCCCTTCTGCTCGAGTATCTGACCGAGCACGACGGCAAGACTGGTGATCGGCGCGAGCATCGTGCCGAGGACCTTCGCGTAGAGAGCTTCCTTGCTCGGCAGCTCCGCGATCTTGGTCAGCTCGTCCGGCGGAAGGACTCTTCCGTCCATGAAGCCCGCCTTCAGCTCGAACATTCCGTTCATCTTCTTCGCGTACTGGCTGATGATGCGGATGGGAGCGATGGGGTCGCCGGTAGTGGTGGCGAGAGAGGTCGTGCCGTTCAAAATGGGCTCGAGCTCGTTGAAGCCGACCTTGTCGATTGCAAAACGCGTCAGCGTGTTCTTGACGACGGTGTACTCAATGCCGGCTTCACGAAGCTCCGCGCGGAGCTTTGTGTCGTCTGCGACGTTGATGCCCTTATAGTCAACGAATACGCCCGAAGCGGCGTTTTGCAGTCTCTCTGTAAGAGCGGCGACGATCGCCTGCTTCTCACTGAGGACCTGTGCGTTTGGCATGCATTTTCACCTCCATGAAGATTTATATGCGTCCAAAAAAATAAGTCCCCGCGCAAAGACGCAAGGACCTAAAGCAAACAAAAGTAAGCTGTCCTCGGCAGGATTTACGGGCAATAGCCCACCTGCTGTCTTTGGAACGCTGAATAACTTTATCAGACTTATCGCCGCTTGTCAACCGTTTTTTGCCCTTAAATTTCATTTTTACGAAAATGTTACTGTTTTTTTATTGCCGTTTCGACAATAAAGAAGTATAATCGACATTGAAAAGGCTGGACACGCGATATTGCAGTCTTTATATTCGATATAAAATCGGGTTTTTGATATGAAGAAGATAAAAAACTTTATCGCCGCGCTGTGCGCGGCGGTTATAGCGATTTCCGTTTTGCCCGCGCGCGCCATCGCCGCGCCGGACGGCAGACTTCTGGCGATTACGTTCGACGACGGTCCCGGGAAATACACGGACGAGCTTTTAGACGGGCTGGAGACCCGCGGCGTGACAGCCACATTTTTCGTACTTGGCTCGCTCGTTGGAAAGTATCCGAACGCCGTAAGGCGGATAGTGCAAAACGGGCATCAGCTCGCAAGCCATACATACAGCCATTTGCAGCTTACAAAGCTCTCCGCGCCGCGCCTTAAATCGGAGATAGACGATACGAGGGCGATCCTCGCGGCATACGGCGGAGAGCAGACGTACTATATCCGCCCGCCGTACGGCTCCTGCAACGCCGCTGTGAAAAAGGCGGCGAATGCGCCGCTGATACTGTGGTCGGTGGACCCGCTCGACTGGAAATACCGCGACACGGCGACGGTCACGGAGACTATCGTCAACTCCGTGCAGGACGGCGATATAATCCTGCTCCACGACATACATGAGACAAGCGTCAAGGCGGCGCTTCGCTCGATAGACGCGCTGCGTGCGGAGGGGTATGAATTCGTCACGGTGAGCGAGCTTTTCCGGCGGCGCGGGATCGATGTGCAAAACGGCGAGAAATATTATTGCGTGAGAAACGAGGGCGTGAATCTCGGACCCTCGAACGACGCGGAAACGCTGAAGGAGCACTGGGCGTCCAACACGATAAGCTACGCGCTTGAAAACGGTATCGCGGATCTATTTGATGACGGCTCGTTCAGACCGAATTACAGTATGTCGCGCGGCGCATTCGCCGCGGCGCTCGGCAGACTTTGGATCAAAAACGGCGGCGATATAAGCGCGCAGGGCGGCGCGGAGTACAAATTCTCCGACTTGCCCGTGTCGAGCGATTACGGCGATTACATACGCTGGGCGTCGAGCGAAGGGATAATGACCGGCTACGGCGGAGGGAAATTCGGATATTACGACGCCGTAACGCGCGAGCAGATGGCGGTCTGCGTCACGCGATACCTTAAATTCGTCGGCGCTGATGTGTCGGACAGCGACGCTTATCTCTCGTATAACGACTCCTCCAAAATCGCGAAATGGGCGCGCGGCGGCATAGGGTGCTGTACGGACAAGGGGCTTTTAAAGGGTGATGAAAAGGGCGAATTCCGCCCGAAAACGAACATGACGCGGGCGCAGGTGGTGACTGTTATAAAGCGTATCGACGAGCTGTTGCAGGATTTGCGCGCCGAAAAAGAGGCGAAAGACCCGGCGCTTACGCCGGTTTTGACGGCGGACGGCGACGCTGTGATGCGGGAAACCGCCGCGTTAAAGCCAAAGCCGCCTGAGAAAGCCGAGGCGCAAACGGCGATCGCGTCAGAAACGGAACCCGCTCCGCCGAGTGTTGCCGATGTGGCGAGGGATACATTTCTGATACCCGCGCGGCTTATATACAGGGCATACAGTTCAATACTCTCGCTTTTCGGGAAAAAATAAAACGCCTTGCGATATTGTCAACGCAAGGCGTTTTTATTTTTAAAGCTCAGCATGTGAAGCCGCACAGCGCGCCTTCGCCTCCGATGGGAGCGTTGCGACGCACCTGTTTATCTTCACGCCCTGCTCGTGAAATTTCCGCTCATAGTCCGTCATCACCCCGACGACACCGTTCACGTGCAGATCCCGCGTGACCTCCGACAGAGCATATCCGGCGCGCTCAAACTCCTCAAGCGAGAATTCAAAAAGCGCGTCGTTGTCCGTCTTGAAGTGTATCTCGCCGCCCTGCGCGAGTATGCGGCTGTATATATCGAGAAAGCCCCCGCTTGTGAGACGCCTTTTCGCGTGGCGCTTTTTAGCCCACGGGTCGCAGAAATTTATATATATCCGGCTCACTTCTCCGTCAGCGAATATTTCGCAGAGTGTCGCCGCGTCCGCGTCGATGAAGCGGACGTTTCGGAGCCCCGCGTCAATGGCGCGCTCCATGCCGACGACCATCGCGTCCGGCACTCGCTCCACCGCGACCATGAGCTTGTCCGGCGACGATGCCGCGGTTTCAGCCGTAAAGCGGCCCTTGCCGCAGCCTATTTCGAGATATATCGCGTCAAAGCCCTTATTTTCATCGAGCCAGCGCCCCTTCAAGGCGGTCGGCTCCTCTATGCGCACAGCCGCGCACCGCTCCATTCGCGGGACGAGATTCGGCTTTTTTCTCATTCTCATGTTCGCGTATTGTTCCCTTCAAAAGCATAAAGGCTCAAATGCCTTATATTGCAATATTCTAACACGGCAAAAGCAAAACTGCAAATAAATATCTCGCGGCGCAAAAAAATCCCCCGATAAAATATCGGGGGATTTTTCTGTTTTAATGCGTCACACCCTGTAGAGCAGCGTACCGTAGGACGGGTACGGCCAGTATTTGCCGCCGACGAGCACCTCGAGCTTATCGCCCGTCTCGCGCAGATTTTCCATCGCGGAGCAGATATTGTTTCTGAAATACATCGCGAGCGCGCGCTGGTCGCCGCCGAGCTTTTCCGCCTCTGAGCAGGCGTTTTCAAGCGCGCAGGTGCAGTTGTAAAATTCGTCCGCAAGCGTCGCTATTTTATCCAAAAGCTCCGTCTCCGCACGGCAGGCGACGCCGGAGGCAAGCCCCTTTTTCGCGCAGAGAGTTCCGGCGAGCGTACCCTCATACTGTATCACGGCTGGCAGTATATCGGTTTTCGCCATGTCGAGCATGGTGCGCGCCTCGATATTCACGTTCTTTATGTACGCGCCGAGCTGGATCTCACAGCGTGAGGCGAGCTCCTTTTCCGTGTATATACCGTGCCTTGTCAGCACCTCGACGTTTTTCCGGTCGAGCATGTGCGGTATCGCCTCCGCTGTCGAGGCGATGTTCGAGAGCCCGCGCCTTTTTGCCTCCTCCTGCCATGCGCTGTCATAGCCGTTGCCGTTGAAGATTATGCGCTTATGCTCCTTTATCGTGCGGCGGATAACTCCGCGCAGCGCCGAATTAAAGTTTTCCGCTCCTTCGAGTTCGTCGGCGAACTGCCTCAGAGCCTCCGCGACGATCGTGTTCAAAACCGTGTTCGGACCGGCTATCGAGATCGAGGAGCCGAGCATGCGAAGCTCAAATTTATTGCCCGTGAACGCGATGGGCGAGGTGCGGTTGCGGTCGGTCGTGTCCTTCGGGAACGATGGCAGGACGTTAAGCCCGAGCTCAAACTCTCCCGCGTCGACACCGTCGTATGTCTCGTCCTTTTCTATGGAATTCAGTATCGCCTCAAGCTCGTCGCCGATATAGATCGAAACGATTGCAGGCGGCGCTTCGCTCGCGCCGAGGCGGTGGTCGTTTCCGGCTGTGGCTACGGATACGCGCAAAAGCTCCTGATATTCATCGACCGCCTTTATGACGGCGCAGAAGAACGTCAGAAACTGCGCGTTTTCAGCCGGAGTGCTGCCCGGATCGAGCAGATTTACGCCGCCGTCCGTGCTTATCGACCAGTTGTTGTGCTTTCCGCTGCCGTTCACGCCCTTGAACGGCTTTTCGTGCAGCAGACACGTCAGCTTGTGGCGCTTGGCTACGCGGCGCATGGTTGACATAATAAGCTGATTGTGGTCGCAGGCGGTGTTTGTATGCGAATAAACGCACGCAAGCTCGTGCTGGGCGGGCGCCGCCTCGTTGTGCTCCGTCTTGGCGGGTATGCCGAGCGCCCAGAGTTCCCTGTCGAGGTCGCGCATGAAATCCGCGACACGGAGCTTGAAAGTGCCGAAATAGTGGTCGTCGAGCTCCTGCCCCTTGGGCGGTCTCGCGCCGAACAGCGTCCTGCCGGTGTATATGAGATCCTTGCGCTTGTTGTAGGCGTTTCTGTCCACAAGGAAATATTCCTGCTCCGCGCCAACATTGGTGCAGACCCTTTTTACATCGTGCCCGAACAGCGCAAGAATGCGCTTTGCCTGTATGTTTATCGCCTTTTCGGAGCGCAGGAGCGGCGTTTTTTTGTCGAGCGTCTCGCCGCCGTAAGAGCAGAACGCGGTCGGGATATACAGCGTCCCGTCCTTGACGAACGCATAGCTCGTCGGGTCCCACGCGGTATATCCGCGCGCCTCAAAAGTCGCCCGAAGCCCGCCGGACGGGAAACTGCTCGCATCTGGCTCGCCCTGAATGAGCGCCTTGCCCGAAAATTCCATTATGGCGCGCCCGTCCGGAAGGGGGGTCATAAAGCTGTCGTGCTTTTCGGCGGTTATGCCGGTCATCGGCTGGAACCAGTGGGTATAGTGAGTCGCGCCCTTCTCTATCGCCCAGCATTTCATAGCCTCCGCGACCGTTTCCGCGACAGATCTGTCAAGCGGCCTGCTCTCCTCTATCGTCATCTTCAGCGAGGTGTAGGTATCCTTCGGCAGACGCTCCGCCATTACCGACTCGTTGAACACCATGCTGCCGAACAGCTCCGGTATGTCGACCATAAAACCGCGCTCCTTTCGTTAAATAGCCGTTTCATAAAATATAATTAAAAATTATAACAGTTTTGGGGTAGTTGTCAATGAATATATTTAATAAAGAATTGGTATCGATATATGACAAATTGGGAAATATTTTGAAACGCATTGACGAAAACGCAGAAATGTTGTAGAATTATTATGTCAATCAATCGATGTTTCATTTTTTTTATCTCAAATCAGCTTCGCCATACGGCGATCAAGCCATAATCAGAAAGGAACGGTGTGAAATGGGTCTGAGAAACGGCGCTAAATGCGGCAGATGCGACAGGCGCTATTCCGTCTTGAGAAGCAGATGCCCCTACTGCGGTGCGAGCCGTAATAAGGGCAGCAAGCGCGTCTCATCCTCCGACAACTCGATATGGCCGCTTGTTGTCGGTCTGCTTATATTATTCGTACTTATCGCGGCGGTGATCGTTTTGCTTACGACCACGCTCGCCGCGGATCGGCGCGCCCGCTCCGAAGAGGAGAAAAAGCAGAAGGACACCGGAATAGAGGAGGATTATGAACAGGGCGACGGGGTGGATGATTTGGTTGATACCAACGATCCGGTGCTCACGCCGCCGGATACCGGCACGCCTCCCGATGATACCGGCACGCCTCCCGATGACGGAAACGAGGTGCGCCAGGCGGTCGAGTCCGTTATCATGAAATACGCCGGATCGGAGCTTACGAAATGCTCCGAAGAGGGCGCGGATTACGACATCTCCATGAGTACCGGAGAAAAGCTCAACCTCACTTATGAGACGACTCCGGCGGTTGAAAACGCCGAGGTCCTGTGGGAGAGCGCGGATCAGAACATAGTCATGGTACTGCAATCCGGACAGATAACGGCTGTAGGTCGGGGCACGACAACGGTCACGCTTACGGTGAACGGTACCTCCGCCGTGTGCAAGATCCGTGTAGGCTGATATTATACGCATCCAAAACAGGCGCAGAATCATTCTGCGTCTGTTTTTTTGCGCTTTGCATACCGAAATCCGCGCCGCAAGGCGCTTTGGCGCGAGAAACGCGGTGTGCTGTCAAAATTAACGGAACATTTATAAAAAAGACTTCTATTTTTGTGCAGTTTATGGTATAATGTGCTCAAGCTGAAGATAATTCTTCGGCGGCAACTTGAAAGGAGCTGAACAAAATGAGGTTTACCTTCACCGAAAAACGCGTCGAGATCGACGAGGCGCTGCGCTCTTACGCAGAGAAGAAGATATCGAAGCTCGACCGCTTTTTCCGCACGGAGTCCGAAGCCTACGTCACCTTCTCGACCGAGAGGTTCCGCTACAACGCCGAGGTGACGATAAGCAACAACGGCATGTTTTACCGCGTCAGCGAATCGACGGGAGATATGTACGCCTCAATTGATTCCGCTGTCGCTTCGATAGAGCGGCAGATAAGAAAAAACAAGACCCGTCTTGAAAAGCGGCTCCGCGAGGGCTCGCTCGAGAGGGAGAAAACGCCGGACGCTTACGACCCCTCGATGGACGTCGAGGACAGCGATTTCTCCGTCGTGAGAAAAAAGAGGTTCGCGATAAAGCCGATGAGCGAGGAGGAGGCGATATTGCAGATGAATTTGCTCGGTCACGAGTTTTTCGCCTTCAAGAACACAGATAACGGCGGCGGCTTCGCCGTGGTATACAAACGCAGAAACGGCGGCTACGGTCTCATAGAGGACGAGCAGGCATAGTAAAATCAAAAAATGTCGGGAGGTGGCTTTTCGCCATCTCCCTTTTCGTTTTTTCGGGCATAATAAGTCCGGAGGTGATACAATGAAAAAGCATTTTAAGCAAAAACGGGGCATGGACATGACGGAGAGCCTGCGGCTCGACCCCGAAAAGCGGCTCTGCCCGCGCTTTGATTCGGAGACGATAGCGAAATTTCCCGTCGCCGAAAGCGAGGAGATGGGCTTTCGCGTGCTCGACGATTTCACAGAGGAGCACATACAGTAAAAGATATTAAAATTTGGCAGCGGCGCGGCGGATTGACAAGCCGTGACACGCGGTATTAGAATGGGAGCGTCCGATGTGGCTTAAAGCCGCTTTGCGGACGCTCTGTTTTTGTTGCCGCAGCCTTTACTTTCCGCGTATATTTGTTATAATGGTGACAGACAATTCAGGAGGTATGGATATGACGTTACGGGAAGCCGCAAAAATCATCGAGGCGGAGGTGCTTGTCGGAGAGGACAAGCTCGATCAGGAGATAAGCTCCGTCTGCGGAAGCGACATGATGAGCGAGGTTTTGGCGTTCACCGCCGAGCGGTCCGTGCTTCTGACCGGACTTTGCAACACGCAGGTGCTCCGCACCGCGGATATGCTCGATCTAATTTGTATTGTTTTCATACGCGGCAAGCAACCGACGCCGGAGATGCTGAAAATGGCGGAGGACGACGGGCGGGTCGTGATGACGACACGCTTCGGCATGTTCTCCACAAGCGGCAGGCTGTATAAGGCGGGCGCCGGAAGCGGCTGTATGTGAGGGAGCCGCGCATGGAAAACGCAATAGTATTGGAATACAAGGTTGCGGACGGCGAATTTCAGCGCGCGGGCGAGGTCAGCAGCGACGTAAAGCACAAGCTAAAGCAGCTCGGCGTACCGGCGGATACCGTACGCAGGATCGCCATCGCCATGTACGAGGGCGAGGTGAACATGGTGATCCACGCAAACGGCGGCGATATAACCGTCGTGATAACGCCGGAGGAGGTAAAGATGGTCCTCG
>JAFWVB010000076.1 GCA_017518445.1 Oscillospiraceae bacterium
CAATGAGAAGCTCTCTGCCAAAGAGATCATTCTGAAGCTGAATGAGATCGGCGGAGCCAATGGCATCGGCCTGCTCGACATCGTCGAAAACCGTCTCGTCGGCATGAAATGCCGCGGCGTTTACGAAACGCCCGGAGGCGAGATACTCTATTTCGCGCACAATTACCTCGAGACAGTGTGCCTCGACAAGGCGACCGCGCACAAAAAGCAGGAGCTCGCGGTAACGTTTGCCGATCTCGTCTACAACGGTCAGTGGTATACGCCGCTTCGCGAGGCGCTGTCCGCATTTGTCGACAAGACGCAGGAGCACGTCACGGGCAAGGTGAAATTAAAGCTATACAAGGGTAACATCATAAAAGCGGGCGTTTGGAGCGACTGGTCGCTCTACTCCGAGGATATCGCCACGTTCGGCGAGGACGACGTGTACAATCAGGCTGACAGCGCGGGCTTTATAAGCCTTTACGGGCTGCCGATAAAGGTGCAGGCACAGGTAAACAGGAAAAACGCGATCAAGGGCATAAAATAAGCCCTCAAAAACAGGAGGATGACCTCTATGGAAAAGCTATGGGCGGGACGGCAGTCGGCGGCGCTCGACGGTGTTGCAGATGAATTCAACTCCTCGATATCCGTCGATTCGCGTATGTTCAGGCAGGACATAAAGGGCTCAATGGCGCACGCCGCCATGCTCGCAAAGCAGAAAATAATCTCAAACGCCGACGCGGACGCGATGATCGACGCTCTCGGCGATATACTGGACGATATCGAGAGCGGGGCTCTCGCTATCGACGCGCGCGCGGAGGACATACACACATTCGTCGAAACTGAGCTTACGCGGCGCATAGGCGACGCCGGCAAAAGGCTCCACACCGCCCGAAGCCGCAACGACCAGGTCGCGCTCGATACGCGGCTTTATCTGAAGAGCGAGGCGGCGGAGATATCGGCGCTCTCTAAGGAGCTTATACGCGCGATACTGGGCAAGGCGGAGGAATATAAAACGGCGATAATGCCGGGCTATACGCATTTACAGCGCGCCCAGCCGATACTGTTCAGCCACCACATACTGGCTTATGCCGCTATGCTGCTGCGCGATCTCGACAGGCTCGCGGACTGGCAAAAGCGGTGCGACGTGTCGCCGATCGGCTGCTGCGCCCTCGCCGGTACGACGTACGACACCGACAGGCGGTTCGAGGCGGCGGTTCTCGGCTTCGGCGATATAGCCTTAAACAGCATAGACGGCGTTTCGGACCGCGATTTCTGCGTCGAGCTTATGAGCTGTCTTGCTATAATGATGATGCATTTGAGCCGCTTTTCCGAGGAGCTCATACTCTGGTCGAGCTGGGAATTCAAATTTATAGAGCTCAGCGACGAATATACGACCGGCTCGAGTATAATGCCGCAGAAGAAAAACCCCGACATGGCGGAGCTTGTAAGGGGCAAGACGGGGCGCGTCTATGGTGACCTCGTTTCGCTTCTTACGACGCTCAAGGGACTGCCGCTCGCATACAACAAGGATATGCAGGAGGACAAGGAGTGCGTTTTCGACGCTGTCGATACCGTCAAAATGTGCCTCCGCGTATTTGCTCCGATGATCGCTTCCGCGACTGTGCTTGAGGACAACATGAAAAAGGCGGCGTCCGCAGGCTTTATAAACGCGACGGATCTCGCGGATTATCTGACGAAAAAGGGCATGCCGTTTCGGACGGCTTACAAACTGACGGGGCAGCTCGTCGCAAGGTGCGCCGAGCGGGGCTTCACGCTCGAAAGTCTGCCGATAGAGGAGTATAAGTCGCTGTCATCGCTTTTCGAGGACGACATATACGGCGAGATAGACCTCGCCGCCTGCGTGAAAAAGCGCGCCTCCGAGGGCGGCACGTCGCCGGAGTCGGTCGAAGCGCAGATAGCTTATGTGAGGGAGACTCTTTCGAAAAAATAAGGCGGCAGGCGCAAAGTTTTTTGTAAGGGGACGTATAAAATGATCGATCTTAAAGGTAAGAGCTTTTTGAAGCTTCTGGATTTCTCGGCTGATGAGATAGAGTATCTGCTCGACCTCGCAGCCGAGCTCAAGGCGAAGAAAAAAGCCGGAGTGCCGCACGACATATGCCGCGGCAAAAACGTCGCGCTGATATTTGAAAAGACGAGCACGAGGACGCGGTGCGCGTTCGAGGTCGGCGCGCACGATCTCGGCATGGGGACGACATATCTCGATCCCTCCGGCTCGCAGATCGGCAAAAAGGAGAGCATCGCGGATACCGCCCGCGTGCTCGGCAGGATGTTCGACGGCATAGAATACCGCGGCTTTGAGCAGTCGCGGGTAGAGGAGCTGGCAAAATACAGCGGCGTTCCCGTCTGGAACGGGCTGACAAATGAATTTCACCCGACGCAGATACTCGCGGATTTTCTGACGATAAAAGAGCATTTCGGCTCTCTCAAAGGCATAAAGCTCGCATATTTCGGGGACGCGAGATATAACATGGGAAATTCACTGATGGTCGGCTGTGCGAAGATGGGCATGCATTTCGCCGCCTGCGCGCCGGAGAAGTATATGCCAGACGCGGCGCTCGTCGAGACGTGCCGTGTGATCGCCGCAGATAGCGGCGCCTCAATAGAGCTTGAGACCGATCCGATGACAGCCGCCCGCGGCGCGGACGTGATATACACCGACGTGTGGGTGTCGATGGGGGAACCGGAGGAGGTCTGGGCGGAGCGTATAGGCGAGCTTTTGCCGTATCAGGTAAGCGACGCGGTAATGGCAACGGCTAAAAAAACGGCGGTGTTCATGCACTGTCTGCCGGCGTATCACGACCATAAGACCGCCGTCGGGAAAGAGATCGGCGAAAAATTCGGACTCGACTGCCTCGAGGTCACGGACAGCGTGTTTGAGGGGCGGCAGTCCATCGTCTTCGACGAGGCGGAAAACAGGATGCATACTATAAAGGCGGTTATGGCGGCTACTGTTTGAACGCAGTCGCCGTAAGCGCGTTTTTGGGGATATAACCAAACGGAGGACAAGAAAATGGGCAAGCGCACAGACATCAAAAAAATACTTATCATCGGCTCCGGTCCTATCATAATAGGGCAGGCGTGCGAATTCGATTACTCCGGAACGCAGGCGTGCAAGGCGCTGCGAAAGCTCGGCTATGAGATCGTCCTCGTCAATTCAAATCCCGCGACGATAATGACCGATCCCGGTATCGCCGACGCGACGTACATAGAGCCGCTCAACGCGGCTCGCCTCGAGCAGATAATCGCCAAGGAGCGACCCGACGCCGTTTTGCCAAATCTCGGCGGTCAGTCCGGGCTTAATCTCTGCTCCGAGCTTGCCGCAAAAGGTATTTTA
>JAFWVB010000077.1 GCA_017518445.1 Oscillospiraceae bacterium
CCCCGGAGCACAAGCACAACCTCGCGCAGCGGCTCCTGCGTTTTCGGGTTTGCGCTCTTTACCGCGTCGGCAAAAATGCGTCTTGTCTCTTCGCTGATGTCCATACCCATCATGTCAGCCGGTATTTCGCCGGACGGGACGGTCTTTGTTTCTATCTCGGCGTCGATCGGATCCGGAAATTCCTTTGTGACGACCGTATCGACCGGCAAAAGGAGCTTTACGCCGTTTTTCTCCGCCTTCGCGATCATCTCGCGGCAGTAATCGACCTTTTCCGAATCGAACAGCGACGTTCCGATATTGCCGCCCTGTGCGGCGATGAATGTGTACGCCATGCCGCCGCCAACGATCAGCGAGTCGACCTTGTCGAGCAGGTTGTTTATGACGTTGAGCTTGTCGGAGACTTTCGCGCCGCCGAGTATGGCGACGAACGGTCTCTCCGGCGCGGTCAGCGCCTTGCCCATGACGCCGAGCTCCTTCTCTATCAAAAAGCCGCAGACAGCGGGAAGATAAGCCGCGACGCCCGCAGTGGAGGCGTGGGCGCGGTGCACCGTGCCGAAAGCGTCGGAGACGTAGATATCCGCCATGTCGGCGAGAGCCTTCGCAAATTCGGCGTCGTTTTTCTCCTCGCGCTTGTCAAAGCGCAGATTTTCAAGCAGCATTATCTCGCCGGATTTCAGAGAAGCGGCGAGAGATCTCGCGCTCTCCCCTATCGAGTCCTCCGCCATTTTGACCTCTATACCCAAAAGCTCTGTCAGCCTCTCGGCGACGACCTTTAAGGACAGCTCAGGCTTAATTTCGCCCTTCGGCTTTCCGAGGTGCGAGCAGGCGATGACGGCGGCGCCGTTATCGAGGAGATATTTTATCGTCGGAAGCGCGGCGACTATCCTCTTGTCGCTCGTAATCGCGCCGCTCTTGAGCGGGACGTTGAAATCGCATCGGAGCAATACCTTTTTGCCGGATACGTCTACGTCATGCACGGATTTTTTGCTGTAATTCATATTTTTCCTCCCAACGACCGCGTTTTAAGCGATCAAAATTATTTCAAATCAAAGCCGACGTTTTTATTATGCGCCGCTCATCTCGCCAAAACCCGAAAGTCCGGGAAATCCTTGCTGTCGCAGTGCCTCATAGCAGAGCACGGCGACGGAATTTGCGAGATTAAGGCTTCTCGCGTCCTCTCGCATGGGAAGGCGTACGCATCGGTCATAATATTTTTCGCGCAAATCCGTCGGCAGTCCCGCCGTTTCCTTGCCGAAAATAAGAAAACAGCCGTCATTGAATTTCGCCTCGCTGTACGGGCGCGGCGCTTTCGTCGTCGCGAGCCATATGTCCGCATCCCCGTTTTTCTCAAAAAACTCGTCGATATTCTCATATACGGAGATGTCGACCATGTGCCAATAGTCGAGCCCGGCGCGCTTCACGGCGCGGTCGGATATGTCAAAGCCGAGCGGCTTTACAAGGTGAAGTCTGCTGCGCGTCGCGGCGCAGGTCCTCGCAATATTGCCCGTGTTCATAGGTATTTCAGGCTCTACCAAAACAATGTTGACCAACTTTCAAGTCTCCGATCAGATGTGCTTTCCGTAAATCGCAGAACAGAGACTATTGTATATCCAAACGGCAAATTTTTCAATACAAAATACGGAAAAATAATGAAATTTTTTATTTTTTTATCGCAAAAAGCCGACCACGTGCAATCCGTGGTCGGCTTCGCTTTTGAATGCTTTTGAAATTCTCGTTATCCGCCGAAAACAGCGAGCAGGAAGCCCGCCGCGATGGCGGAGCCGATAACGCCGGCGACGTTCGGTCCCATTGCGTGCATGAGCAGGAAATTGGACGGGTTCGCTCTCTGCCCCTCCTTTTGGGATATGCGCGCCGCCATCGGGACGGCGGAAACGCCTGCCGATCCGATGAGCGGATTGACCTTTCCGCCCGTCAGCTTATACATGACCTTGCCGGCGAGCAGACCGCCGATCGTTGAGCAGATAAACGCGGCAAGACCGAGCCCCACTATTTTGAGCGTCTCTACCGTCAGGAATTTCGACGCCACCGTTGTCGCGCCGACCGAGATACCGAGGAAGATAGTTACGATATTCATCATCGCGTTCTGAGCGGTGTCGGAGAGCCTGTCGGTCAGTCCCGTCTCCTTAAAAAGGTTTCCGAGCATGAGACAGCCGATAAGAGGCGCGGTTGACGGGATAAGCAGCACGATGAACGCGGTGACGACGATCGGGAAGATTATCTTTTCGGTCTTTGTGACCTCGTGGAGCTGCTCCATTTTAACAGACCGCTCCTTCTCCGTAGTGAGAAGCCGCATGAACGGCGGCTGTATCATCGGTATGAGCGCCATGTAGGAATACGCCGCGATCGCGATAGCGCCCAAAAGCTCCGGCGCGAGCTTCGTCGTGAGGAATATGGCGGTGGGTCCGTCCGCGCCGCCTATTATGCCTATCGACGCCGCCTGATTTCCGGTAAAGCCGAGCAAGACCGCGATGAAAAACGCTATGAATACGCCCATCTGTGCGGCAGCGCCTAAAAGCAGACTCTTCGGGTTTGAGATCAGCGGTCCGAAGTCCGTCATCGCGCCGATGCCCATGAATATTAGCGACGGATATACACCCGCCTTGACGCCGATGTATAAAATGTCGAGAAATCCCCCGTGAGACATGATGTGTCCGTAGCTGTGGTAGTATTCGCTCGACGAGTCTAAAAAAGCGTCCCAAAGCTCGGGGTGATAGAGCGCGTTGGTCGCGTTAAGCTCCGCCGGAAGCCCCGGGAAATAGCTGATGTTGACCAAAAGACAGCCGAACGCGATGCCGACGAGCAAAAGCGGCTCGAACTCCTTTTTTATGCCCAAATACAGAAGTCCAAAGGCGATGATAACCATTATTATGTTTTTCCATCCGTCCGCAGCGATAAATCCGAAAAAGCCGGACTGTTCTCCGAGAGAGGAAACGGTATCAACTATATTCATTCTGCCCTCCCGTTATCCGAGGACGATCAGCGGAGCGCCGGTATCGACCTTGTCGCCCTGGTTTACAAGCACCTGCACCACGGTCGCGTCGCGCGGAGCCATGATCTCGTTTTCCATCTTCATAGCCTCTAATATCGCCATGACCTCGCCGGATTTTACCGCCTGTCCCGCCTTGACGTTCATCTTCACGATGACGCCCGGCATCGGGCAGATTATCTGCTCTCCCGCGGCGGCGACAGGCGCGGCGGCAGGAGCGGCGGGAGCCGCCGGAGCGGCTGCGGGAGCTGCGACCGGAGCTGCCACTGGCGCAACCACCGGAGCGGGCGCGGCGGGAGCCTCGAGCACATATTCGTCGAGCAGCATGGCTTCGCCGTTTTCAACCTCAACCTCGTAGATCTTGTCGTTCAATGTAACTCTGTATTTCATATCACTTTACCTCTTTGATCGAAATAAATCTTATCTCGTTTATCGGTTTTCCCATCCTGTCCGCAACGATAGCCATTACCATGGCGGCGTCCCTTTCGGGCGTGCCGTATAGCTTTATACCGCCCGCGGAGCCGGGAGCCTTCGGCAATTCGGCAGGAGCCGCCGTCGGAGCCTCCTTTACCGCGGCGTTCTCCGACGGGACAGAGGATTTTTTCGTCATCGCCTTGCCGACTATTATCACGACCGCCATCAAAAGCACAAGCCCCAAGAAAACGACGGCGTATCCGAGAATGGCGGTAAGTAAGGCGTCGCCTATTCCCATAGGCTTGCCTGAAGCCGTTATATTGCCCATGCTCTTACCTCCTTATTCCGCTTCGACGATGGAGTATTTGACCTTGCGCTCTTCCTTTTCCCTGCGCTTTTCAAGGAATGCCTTCGCCTGCGCCGGGAAGGCGACATAGCTCAAAACGTCCTCGTCGCACGTTGTGAGATCGCCTATCTCCTTTTTGCCTGTCTCAAAGCCCGGCTCAAGCGTGTCGGCAAAGCGGCAGGTCAGCGGAGTTTCATCGCCCAGCACTTTTTTCTGGAGCTCGGCGTTTATCTCGCCGGGCGCGCGTCCGTATTCGCCGCGCATATACGCCTTGATCTCCTTTGATACGTTCTTGTAGCGCTCTCCCACGAGCACGTTCGTGACCGCCTGGTTTCCGACCATCTGACTGAGCGGCGTGACGAGCGGCGGATATCCCATATCGCGCCGCACCTCCGGTATCTCTAAAAGCGCCTCGTCCATACGGTCTAGCGCGTTCATATCCTGGAGGTTTGCCATCATATTGGACAGCATACCGCCCGGGACCTTGTAATTGAGCGCGTCCGTATCGGTGACGAGCGCCTTCGGCTTTAGAAGCCCGCTCGCGAGGAATTCGTCTCTTATCGGCTTGAAGTGGTCGTTTGCCTGCTTGAGCTTCGCGTTGTCGAGTCCGGTGTCGAAGCCAAGCTCTTTAAGCGCGATGTTTATCGTCTCCGTCGCGGGCTGTGAAGTGCCGCCGGAAAAGCTCGACAAAGCCGTATCTATAACGTCGCAGCCGCACTGCGCCGCCATGAGTATCGACATGAACGCCATGCCGGTAGTGCAGTGCGTGTGCAGAACCACGGGCATTTCGGGGACGGCGTCCTTTATGCCCTTTATGAGCCGTTCGGTCTCGCCCGGGGTGATCATGCCCGCCATGTCCTTTATGCAGATGGTGCCGCAGCCCATCTCCTTCATCTCCTTGACCGTCTCGACGTACTTTGCTATCGTGTGCACGGGCGACGTGGTGTAGGAGATCGCGCCGGACGCGAGCGCGCCGCATTTAACGGTCTCCTCTACGGCGACCTTTATGTTTCTCATATCGTTGAGCGCGTCGAAAATACGGATTATATCTATACCGTTTTTCACGGCTTTTTGGACGAACATCCTCACTATGTCGTCCGGATAATGCTTATAGCCGAGGATATTCTGACCGCGCAGCAGCATTTGGAGCTTGGTTTTCGGCATCGCCGCCTTTATCCCGCGAAGCCTCTCCCACGGGTCCTCGTCGAGATAGCGCAGGCAGGAGTCGAACGTCGCGCCGCCCCAGCACTCCACCGAATAGTAGCCGCATTCGTCCAGCACCGGAAGTATACCCTCAAATTTCTCAAAAGGCATTCTCGTGGCGACAAGACTCTGATTTGCGTCGCGCAGAACGGTTTCAGTGAATTGTATTTTCATGTCTACCTCCATTATTTTGACCCCGGCGTCCGCCGGGAATAAATTATGCGGGCAATAAAAGCCGTTTTTGCTGTAACAGAGTTATTATACAATATATTTTTTATGCGCGCCACCCATTTTTCCCATAAATTGAAAAATTTTTCGGTTTTCTCCGCCGGGAAAGCCGCCGAATGCGAAAAAGCTTGACCGAACGCCGGATTTATTGTAAAATTTTACGGCAATTTAATAGTTGAGGACGCGGGTACCGCAGAGATGCGGTCTAACAGGGAAGCAGGGTGAAAATCCCTCGCGAGTCCGTCGCTGTAACGACAGAGCCGTTTTCACGATGCCACTGGAAATCCGGGAAGGCGAAAACGCGCGTTGAAGTCCGAGCCAGAAGACCTGCCCGTCGTGTCCGTACGAAATATGCCGCGGTCACCGGCAAGGTACAAAAGCTCCGGCGCGCCTTTGCGCGTCGGTTTACGCTCTCCTTTTCGTCCGGACGTACCTCCGAAAATGAAAGGAGAGTTTTTTATGCAAAAATCAACAAAAAAGGGGCTGTGGCTTGCCGTCATCGTCGTTGTGCTCGCCATAGCGGCGTTTCTCGTCTGGAAGTTTGCGCTGCCGACGGCAAACGAGGGCGCGAAGACGCTGAACATCGACATCACCCACCTTGACGGCTCAACCGTCGAAAAAGAGCTGCACACCGACGCTGAGACGCTTTGGGACGCCATGTATGAGGCGAAGCTCATCGACGGCACGGACGGCGATTACGGCAAATGGGTCACGACGGTCGATGGAGAGGTCGCGGACGAGGCAAACAATCAGTACTGGCTGTTCACAAAGGGCGGCGAATGGGTAGACACCGGCTGTGACAGCACATACATAGCCGACGGCGAGAGCTATGAATTCTTCATCGAGGTCTTCTGATAAGCCGCGCATATCAGTCAGAGAGCTTGTGATACTCGCTCTTATCGGCGCGATAACAATGGCTCTCAAGGTCGCTATGGCAACGCTTCCGAATATCGAGCCCGTCACGCTGCTGCTCATCTGCGCGACGCTCGTTTTCGGGTGGAAAAGCCTGTACTCCGCGGCGATATACATACTGCTCGAGGGGCTTATGTACGGATTCGGGATATGGTGGTTCAGCTATCTCTATATTTGGCCGCTTCTCGTGGTCGTAACCATGCTCGCAAAGCCGTCGCGCTCATATATTGTGCTTGTATGTATAGCGGCGCTCTTCGGGCTGTCATTCGGCGCTCTGTGCTCCGTCCCGTTTTTTATCACGGGCGGCTGGGCGGCGGGCGTGTCATATTGGATACAAGGCATACCGTTCGACCTCCTGCACCTCGCCGGAAACGCAGTGCTTGCGGCGCTGCTTTTAAAGCCGCTGCATCTGCTGCTGTGCAGGCTTACCGGCAGAGAGGCGTGGCGTTGACAGCGCCGTACATGTAAAAATATAACCTCCGACAAGCCGGAGGTTATATTTTTGTAAACGCGCTCGGTTATAAGCGGCAATAAAGTATCAAGCTCAAAAAATTAGCAAATAAATTGTAAATTACGGTTGACATACACCGCCCGATTTAGTATAATAGCATTCGCCGCTTATAGGGCGGCAAAAATTTGGGAGCATAGCTCAGCTGGGAGAGCACTTGCCTTACAAGCAAGGGGTCACAGGTTCGAGCCCTGTTGTTCCCACCA
>JAFWVB010000005.1 GCA_017518445.1 Oscillospiraceae bacterium
AACAAATAACAACGAAAACAGAGGGTCAAGGCGTAAAACCTTGACCCTCTGTTTTCGTGTTGACATTACAGCCACACCAATACGGCAAAGCCGCCTTTGAAAAAAAACAGGTGTTCGTGCAATGCCCAAATGGTGGAGGCGAGGGGAATTGAACCCCTGTCCGAAAACACTTCCACCCAAACTTCTCCGGGCGCAGACGGTTATTCCGGACTTTCGCCCCTTTCCCTCGCAAACACGCAAGCCGTCACGCGTATAAGTTCGGTAGCTTCATTGTGCATGGCGCGCTCAAAGCTTTGCGTGCTCACGTTCTCCACTAAACGACGCTCCGGCGCGGGTCGTGGATCTCCCGCGGGGAACGGCAGCTATTTAAGCAGCTGCAAGAACAGTATCGTTGTTGTTCTTTAATTTATAAGGTTTGCCCATTTTAAGGATGTTAGGCGCATCCGCCCGCTATTCAGACTTCCGCGTCCCCGTCGAAACCGGTACGCCCCCGTATGCCGCGCAGTCTTTTCCGCGCGGTTAAAAACAAAATTTACACCTTCTCCGGCTCAGGATAATCTACGCTGAACGTATCGACCGTCACGGACTCCATCACCTGCGGCTCTCTCGGCTTGTCGCGGTAATCCGTGGCGACCGCGGCGATCTTGTTCACAACGTCGAGCCCCTCCGTTACCTTTCCGAACGCCGCGTACTGTCCGTCAAGATGCGGGCTCGTCTCATGCATGATGAAAAACTGGCTTCCGGCGGAGTCCGGCGCCATAGTCCTCGCCATCGACAAAACGCCCGGCTCGTGCTTTAAGTCGTTCTTAAAGCCGTTTGCCGTAAATTCGCCCTTTATGCAATATCCCGGTCCGCCCGTACCTGTCCCCTGCGGGCAGCCGCCCTGGAGCATGAAGCCCTCTATTACGCGGTGGAAGCAGAGCCCGTCATAGAAGCCCTTTTTCACAAGGCTTATGAAATTGTTCACCGTATTCGGCGCGATGTCCGGATACAGCTCCGCTTTTATAACGGAGCCGTCCTGCATTTTTATCGTCACTATCGGATTTGCCATGTCTTTACCGTCCTTTCCAGTTTCTTTCCTTTATCGTCCTGTCCATCTCGCGGCGCGCGTCCTTTTCCGCGGCGGCGTCGCGCTTGTCATAGAGCTTTTTGCCCTTCGCAAGCCCAAGCTCCACCTTGACTCGCGAGTCTCTGAAATAAACAGAGACAGGCACAAGCGTCATACCGTCCTGCTTTATCCTCGCGTGGAGCTTCATTATCTCCCGCTTATGCATCAAAAGCCGCCGCGAGCGCACCGGGTCGCGGTTGAAAATGTTCCCCTGCTCATACGGGCTGATGTGCATTCCGTGTACGAAAAGCTCTCCGTCCTTGACAGTACAGAACGAATCCTTGAGATTTATATTGCCGGCGCGAATGGACTTTACCTCCGTCCCGGCGAGCTCGATCCCCGCCTCCATTTTTTCCTCTATGAAATAGTCGTGGTACGCCTTTTTGTTCTGCGCGACAGTTTTTACGCCGAGTGATTTTGGCAAGCGGGATCACCTCCCCAAAACGGATTTGCTGTATTAAACAGTATAACATGATTGTCAAGAAAACATAAGCCTTTCAAAACCTGTGCGAGAGAAAACATATCGCGTCGGCGTCTATCAGCGTTTTACCGTGCTCGCGCAGATGATTTTCATACCCCTGCGGCGCGTTCAGCTGCGCCCCGAATTCAAAAAGCGCCGCCGGAGTGTCCTCGCCGCGCCACGGATACACGGCGAGTATATAGTAAGGCTCCGAAAAAAACAGCTTCGACGGCTCGTCATTGCAGCATTTCGCAGCGTTTATCACATTTTCGATGCCGTCAAACTTAAAATATTTCGGCTCGCGAAGCGAGAAAAACATAAATACGAGTACCTCGTCGCGCCCCGGATATATCTCAAGGCGCAGGCAATACTCATCTATCTCCGGCACGGCGTCCTTTAAGAGCGCCTCCGTCTCCTCCGCCGTTATGCTCTCCGCATCGAGCCCCTGCGATCTCAGTTCGTCTGAAGGTATGTAAACGGTCATCGCCGTCTTGCCTATATTGTAAATGTCCATTTCTATATCTCCTGTCAGTTTGTGCCGCCGAACGGGACACTTTGCTGTATATAATTATACAGCCGCAAAACCGCGAAAAACAGTCAAAAAATATGGTAAAAAACCCACCTGTGCGCGAAAAATATCTTTAATAAATACGCGCCGCGCCACTTGACATAACTCCAAAAACGGAGTAAAATATTACAGATATTATTATGGGCGAATAGGGGCTCGCTTTCCATTATAATATAAATCACTATTTCAGCATTCTGCCACGTTGCTTTATTCGGGGCGTTTTAAACAGCTTGCGCCGTATATGTGTGAATACGCGTGATGGCGCCCCACTCTGTTTATGTGGCGCATTTCAGAAAAATCAAAAAGAAGGAGGTGTGTTTGCTTACTATGCCTACAACCGTTATTGCATGCATTATCACCGGCGTGGTAATGTTGATCATAGGCTTCCCGCTCGGCGTCGTTTACAGGAAAAAAGTCTCCGAGCATGAGATCTCCAGCGCGGAGGACGAAGCCAAGCGAATAATTAACGAGGCTATCAAGAGCGCCGAGAGCAAAAAGCGTGAGGCTCTCTTGGAGGCAAAAGAAGAAATACACGCAAATCGCGCCGAGCACGAGCGCGAGGTAAAAGAGCGTCGTCAGGAGCTTCAAAAGCAGGAGCGCAGGCTCCAGCAGAAGGAGGAGTCGCTCGACAAAAAGACCGAGGCTATCGAAAAGAAAAACGAACAGCTCGGCAAAAAGCTCACGGATCTCGACGCCGCAAGGCAGGAGGTCGCGCTCATAAAGCGCAGTCAGCTTGAAATGCTCGAAAAAATTTCGGGCTACACGATCGAGGAGGCAAAGGCGTATTTAATTCAGAACATCGAATCCGAAGTGACACACGAGGCAGCCCTCAAGATAAAAGAGGTCGAAGCGAAATACAAGGACGAAGCCGACCAGAAAGCGAGAGAGTACATTTCACTTGCGATCCAGCGCTGCGCCGCCGACCACGTCGCCGAGGCGACCATATCCGTGGTGCCCCTGCCCAACGACGAGATGAAGGGTCGCATAATCGGTCGCGAGGGGCGCAATATCCGCTCTATCGAAAATCTCACCGGCGTCGATCTCATTATCGACGACACTCCGGAGGCGATAACCGTATCGAGCTTCGATCCGGTACGCCGTGAAATCGCGCGTCTCGCGCTTGAAAAGCTCATCATCGACGGTCGAATTCACCCGTCGAGAATTGAGGAAATGGTCGAAAAGGCTCGCCGCGAGGTTGACGCCACGATAAAAGCCGAGGGCGAACGCGCCGTTTTAGAGACAGGCGTGCGCGGTCTTCACCCGGAGATAGTAAAGCTCATCGGGCGCATGAAATACCGTACAAGCTACGGTCAGAACATACTCAACCACTCGATCGAGGTCGCGCATATCGCCGGTCTTCTCGCGAGCGAGCTTGGCGTTGACGTCGCCACAGCGAAACGCGCCGGTCTGCTACACGACCTCGGAAAAGCCGTCGACCATGAGATCGAGGGCTCGCACATCCAGATCGGCGTCGATCTCGCAAGGCGCTATAAGGAGAGCGAGGCTGTCATCCACGCTATCGAGGCGCACCACGGCGATGTCGAGGCAAAGACCATCATCGCCTGCATCGTACAGGCCGCGGACACAATCTCCGCCGCCCGTCCCGGCGCGCGCCGCGAAAATATCGAAAACTACATCAAACGTCTCGAAAAACTCGAGGAGCTTACAAATTCCTTCCACGGAGTCGAGAGCTCATACGCCATCCAGGCGGGCAGAGAGATCCGCATAATGGTAAAGCCCGACGAGGTCTCCGAGGATGAGATGGTACTCCTCTCGCGCGAGATCGCAAAGAAGATAGAGGACGAGCTTGAATATCCCGGACAGATCAAGGTCAACCTCCTGCGTGAAACACGCGCGGTCGAATACGCGAAATAAACCGAATTACAGCAGACGCCCCGCTTGCACTGACAAGCGGGGCGTTTTTCTGCGCGTATCGCTTTCCGAAAACCCTACTTACAAATCTGCCGCGCGACCTTGTCTCAAGCCGTTTATTGTGGTAAAATATTTAACATATCAAAAAATTTGCAGACAAAGGAGCTTTCAGTATGGAAAAGGTTTTGTTTGACTATTCAAAGTCGGAAAAATTCGTCTCTGCCCACGAGCTCGCGTCGTTCGAGGCTATCGCGGACAGCGCGCGTTCCCTTCTGCTCTCACGCACCGGACAGGGCAGTGATTTTCTCGGTTGGCTTGACCTGCCCGTAAATTATGACCGCGAGGAATTTGCCCGCGTAAAGAACGCCGCGGAGCGGATAAAAAGCGATTCCGAGGTGTTCGTCGTCATCGGCATCGGCGGCTCCTATCTCGGCGCGCGCGCGGCGATAGAATTCCTTCGCCACGGCTTTTACAACAACATACCCGCCTCTCTCCGCAAAACGCCGGAGATATATTTCGCGGGCAACAACATAAGCACCGACTATATTTTGGGGCTTTTGGACGTCATCGGCGACCGCGATTTCTCCGTAAACGTCATCTCCAAATCCGGCACAACGACGGAGCCGTCCATCGCATTCCGTGTTTTCAAGGAAAAGCTGGAAGCAAAATACGGAAAAAAGGGCGCGGCATCGCGCATTTACGCGACGACAGACAGAGCCCGCGGCAGCCTCAAAAAGCTCGCGGACGACGAGGGGTATGAGGAATTTGTCATACCGGACGACATCGGAGGCAGATTTTCCGTGCTGACCGCCGTCGGGCTTCTTCCTATAGCCGTCAGCGGCGCCGATATCGACGCGCTTATGCGCGGCGCGTGCGACACGCGGCGCGACGCGATTGAAAAACCGTTTTCCGAAAACAGCGCAATGCTCTATGCCGCCGTCCGCAACATACTCCACAGAAAGGGTAAGGCTGTCGAGGTGCTCGCAAATTACGAACCGAGCCTCCACTTCGTCTCCGAGTGGTGGAAGCAGCTCTACGGCGAGAGCGAGGGCAAGGACCAAAAGGGCATATTCCCCGCCTCCGTCGACCTCACGACCGACCTGCACTCTATGGGTCAGTTCATTCAGGACGGCGCGCGCATAATGTTTGAGACAGTCCTCAATGTGGAAAAACCGCGCTCGGAGCTTATACTCCGCGAGATGGAAAACGACCTCGACGGTCTGAATTACCTCTCCGGCAAAACGGTAGATTTCGTAAATAAGAGTGCCATGAACGGCACCATTCTCGCCCACACCGACGGGGGAGTTCCGACTCTCCGCGTGGACATCCCCGCGCAGGACGAATATTCGCTCGGACAGCTATTCTATTTCTTCGAGTTCGCCTGCGGCGTCAGCGCATACATCTCCGGCGTAAATCCGTTCAACCAGCCCGGCGTCGAGAGCTACAAGCGCAATATGTTCGCGCTTTTGGGAAAGCCCGGCTTTGAAAAAGAGCGCGCATCGCTGCTCGAGAGGCTGTAAATCCGCATGAGGACTCTAAACAGGCAAAGCGGCGTCCTGCTGCCCGTATTTTCCCTGCCCGGCAAATACGGCTGCGGCGGCTTCGGTGAGGAGGCTCGCGAGTGGATCGACATTCTCGCCGAAGGCGGCTTTTCCGTATGGCAGGTCCTGCCCTTCGGCGTAACGGACGGGCATAATTCCCCGTATATGTCCTTCTCGTCCTTCGGCGGAAACCCGTATTTCATCGACCCCGAAGAGCTGTTCCGTCAGGGGCTCGTCACAAAAAGCGAGCTTGCCGCGCAGGAGTGCGCCGACATATATAAATGCGATTACAAAAAGCTCGGCGAGGTCCGCGTACCGTTTCTCAAAAAAGCGGCGGCGCGCCTTTCCGACCGCACTCCGGTTTTTGACTTCATGCGCGAAAATCCGCGCATATCTCAAGCCTGCCGATTTTTCGCCTCAAAGGAGGCAAACGGCGGCAATGCGTGGCAGACGTGGCGCGTACAGCCCTCCGATGACGACGTTTTCGCATGGCAGTTCATCCAGTACGAATTTCACCGCCAGTGGAGAAAAATACACGACTACGCGGGACAAAAGGGCGTAAAGATCCTCGGCGATCTGCCGTTTTACGTCTCGCTCGACAGCTTTGACGTGTGGGCTGACCCCTCGCAATTCATGCTCGATGCTGATAAACGCCCGACGCACATCGCCGGCGTCCCGCCAGACTATTTCAGCGCCGACGGTCAGAAATGGGGAAACCCGCTTTATGACTGGGGCAAAATGGAAAGCGACGGTTTCTCCTATTGGCGCGCGCGTCTCGGCTATATGCTCTCGCTCTTTGACGGCATAAGAATAGACCACTTCCGCGCGATAAGCTCATATTGGAGCATCCCGCGCGACTCCGAAACCGCCAAAACGGGCAAATGGGAAAAGGGTCCCGGCGAAAAGCTCATCGACGCGCTCGGCACTGTCTCCGGCGGAAAACTCATACTTGCGGAAAACCTCGGACTCATAGACGATGACGCCGAAAAGCTGCTCGAATACAGCGGCTACATGGGCATGGCTGTTTTTCAGTTCGGCTTTGACGGAAATCCCCTCTCGCCGCACCTGCCGCACAACTACCGCGAAAACCTCGCCGCGTACACCGGCACGCACGACAACAACACGCTCCTCGGCTTTTGGTGGGAGCTTGACGATAGTACGCGAAAATCGGCGCTCGACTACTTCGGAAATCCCGAAAACGCCTGCATGGCGACGATCCGCGCGCTTTTAATGAGCCGCGCCTCTCTCGTCGTATTCCCCGCGCAGGATCTTTTGGGCTACGGCGCGGACACGCGCATAAACACGCCCGGCGTCGCCCACGGCAACTGGCAGTACCGCCTCTCGCCGGAGCAGATGCGCTCGATAGATACCGCGCTGTACTCCCACTTAAACCGCATATACGCGAGAACAAAATAAATGCATTTTATGGAGAAAAGTTGCCCGGAAAGCCTTTTTGCAAGGCGTTCCGGGCAGCTTTTATGTAAAATTGATTTTTACTGATACTCGCCGCTTGACTGCATGGTCTCAATAGCGTTCAACGCCCTTCGCACGTCTGACAGCCCGACGAGCGAAAAACCGGCATAATATTCAAAGAAAGATAAATTGAACGCCATGTACGATCTCGGCATGGCAAAGCGGATCGTGCCGGAGCCGTCGCTTTTCCGGTCCACCTGCATATGCGGAAGCGAGTTTTTCTGCAGCATATCCACCTTTTTCCCTGACTTCCTTATTATCTTGCGATCGGTAATAACATATGCGCTGCGCCGGAGCAAATAGCTCCTGTGGAAAAATCGTCCGATCACAAAATACAGCCCGGCGCATACGAACGGAATCCCCCAAAGCCAGAACATGAGAGGCGTGCGGCTCGTAATGACTCCCCACTCCCAAAAAATCGCAAATCCGCACCAGAGGATACTGAACGGGATCAAATACAAGTCGTTTTTATTGAAAATCGAATACTTCTCCGGCTTTCCTCGCCAGAGAATCTGCTCACCGGAGGTTAGATAGGAGCTTACCCACGAATAATCTTCCATACCATCCATCTCACATTTCTCCTTTCTCTTTGGCTAAAGCCGTTACTTTTTATAAATCCGTCCTTTTTTCAACAAAAAATCCGTAATTTTCGACGCGCATCGAGCCGTTTTCGACCTCGCATTTTTCCGACAGCAGAACAGTCCCGCTTATCTCCGCTGTCGTCGGCTCTCCGACGTTCACAAAAGCGCGGAGCAGCTCTCCGCTCCCGCGCCGCTCTACCGTAACGCGCCCTGCCCCGTCGCTCTCGACGATCACGGAGCCCGTTTTAAGCGCGTCATTTTCATTGCGCAGCCCCGCCAAAGTCCTGAAAAATCCGAGTACCGGATTTCCATCCGTGCGCTCCCAGTCAAAATAGCCGCGGCAGAACGGGTCCTCAGCCCCCTCCGTCCCAAGCTCGTCGCCGTAATACACGCACGGCATTCCGGGCAGCATGAATTGCAGGAAAACGGCGCAGTAAAGGCGGGATCGCGCGATCTCCATATCCTGCGCGCTCATTCTGTATCCCGCGCGCTCACGCTTATTTTCCGGCGCTCCCGACGGCGACAGCGCGGAGAGCAGGCGCGGCGTGTCGTGCGTTGACAGCATATTCATTACCGTGTGCATTACCTGATGCGGGTAATTTTCCGCGAGGTCCATCACCGTCCGCCGCAGTCCATATCCCTCGTCAAGACCGCACACATATTCTATGATCGCCTTTCGGAGCGGATAATTCATCACGGAATCGAGCTCTCCGCCCGTAAAATACCGCCGCCGCAGTCCGTAGCTTATCTTGTTCGACGCGTCCTCCCAGACCTCGCCGATCAAAAGCGCCTCCGGCTTTATCTCTTTGAGCCTTGCGCGAAGCTGCGATATAAATTCGTCCGGCAGCTCATCGGCAACGTCGAGCCGAAACCCGTCCGCGCCGGCACGAAGCCAGTGCGCGACAACGCTGTCGTCGCCGCCGAAGATATACTCGCGGTAGCTGTCGTCCATCTCGTTCACGCACGGCAGGGTGCTTATGCCCCACCACGACTTGTATTTCTCCGGGTATTCTTCAAAATCGTACCAGCTCCGGTATTTTGAGTCCGCATGTCGGTACGCGCCGTCCCCGTATATGTCGTACACGTCGAAATAGCGGCTGTTGCTGCCCGTGTGCGAAAAAACGCCGTCGAGTATAATCCTCATGCCGCGCTCGTGCGCGAGCCCGCAAAGCCTTGAAAAATCCGCCTCGTCCCCGAGCAGCTCGTCGATCTTCATATAGTCCGACGTGTCGTACCGGTGATTTGAGTACGCCTTGAAAATCGGGTTTAAGTACAGAACCGAAACGCCGAGAGCTTTGAGATAGTCGAGCTTTTGCGCGATTCCGCGCAGATTTCCGCCGTAAAAATCGCAGTTTTTGACCTCGCCGTTCTCATCGGGCTCGAACGCGGGTATATCCGTCTTGTTTTCGTGTATCCAGTATGGCGTGAGCTTACCCTCGGCGGGCAGTATCCCGTCTGCGTAAAAGCGGTCGGGGAATATCTGATACATTACGCTCCCGTAAAACGCCTCCGGCGTGTGAAAGCTCTCCGGCACGCAGGATAGCTGCCATAGCTCACCCGCCTCCATATTAGTCTGATCGAAGCCATATCGATAGAGCGAAAACTCCTCGTTTTCCGTCCGTATGCGGAAATAGTAAAAGAAAAGCCCCGCCTCCGGCAGTGAAAAAGACGCGCCGTAAAACTCATATCCCACGTCCGCTCCGGCAAGGCTCATCTTATGCCGCTTATACTCCGCCCCGTTTTCCGAAAGCAGGACGAGAAAAACCTCTCTCGTCCTGCACAAAGCCGGAATGTGTACGCACATGCGGCAGCTCTGCCCCGGGGTGAGCGTCCCGAACGGCTCTTTAAATTTCAAATCCTTGCTGTTATAAAGAATTCGCATCTATATCATCTTCCATATACGCTCCGCGTATTCTAAAACGGATCTGTCGGCGGAGAACACGCCCGCCTTTGCGATGTTGTGCAGCGACATACGCAGGAATTTCTCCTTGTCTCCGTAGGCGTCGCTTATGTCTCTCTGCGCCCTCTTATAGTCCGCGAAATCCGCGAGCGTCATATACTGATCCGCCGCACCGTACTTTCTCGTGAGAAGCGAGGCGGCGACCCCGTCGAACTGCCGTCCGAGTTCGCCCGACGTGAGCATATTTATTACCTCCTGCAGGGCGGGATCGGCGTCGAGGTATTCCTGCTGGCGGTAGCCCTTGCGCCAAAGCTCATTCGCCTGCTCCACGTCCATTCCGAAGATGAACATATTATCTTTTCCGACCTGCTCGCAGATCTCCACGTTCGCGCCGTCCATCGTGCCGAGCGTCACCGCGCCGTTTATCATGAGCTTCATGTTGCTCGTGCCGGACGCCTCCTTGCCGGCAACGGATATCTGCTCCGATATCTCAGCCGCCGGAATTATGATCTCGGCAAGCGACACGCGGTAATCTTCAATAAACACGACCTTGAGCTTGTCGCGCGTCAGCGGATCGGAATTTACGCGCTCCGATACGGCGACTATGAGGCTTATTATCTGCTTGGCGAGGTCGTATCCCGTGGACGCCTTCGCCGCGAAAATGAACGTCCTCGGCGGGTAATCGGCGTTCGGGTTGTCGCGCAGATAACGGTATATATACAGAACGTGCAGTATATTTAGAAGCTGGCGCTTGTATTCATGCAGACGCTTTACCTGCACGTCGAAGATCGAATCGGGATCGACGTTTACGCCGTTGTTTTCCGCGATATAAGCGGCGAGGCGCGCCTTGTTGCGCCGCTTTATCCTGTCGAGCTCCTGCAGAACGGAGCTGTCGTTTTCAAAGGCGAGCAGTTTTTCAAGCGCGTTCGCGTCCTTGAGAAACTCCTTTCCGATCAGCGTTTTCAGATAGTCCGTCAGCGCCGGGTTTGACTGGCACAGCCACCTGCGGTACGCGATTCCGTTCGTGACATTGCAGAAGCGCGACGGGTCGGCGTTATAGTAGTCCTTGAATATCGTCGTCGTGAGAATGTCCGTGTGGAGCTTCGACACTCCGTTTATCATGTGACAGCACGCGAGACAGAGGTTCGCCATGCGCACCTCTCCGTCGCCTATCACAGCCATGTAGTTTATCTTGCCGTAATCGTTCGGATATATCTGCCAAAGCCGCTCGCGGAGTCTGCGGTCTATCTCCTTTACTATCAGATACACGCGCGGGAGCTGCTCTTCAAAGAGTCCGACGCTCCACCTCTCGAGTGCCTCGCTCATGACAGTGTGATTCGTATAGGAAAGCGTCCGCTGCGCGATGTCCCACGCCGCGTCCCAGCCGTAGCCGTATTCGTCCATCAAAAGGCGCATGAGCTCCGGCACGCAGAGCGCCGGGTGCGTGTCGTTTATATGCACGGCGACGAAATCCGGCAGATTGTCGAGCGTGCCGTGCTTTTTCATATGTCTTTGCAGAATGCTCTGCAGCGACGCGCTGACGAGCAGATACTGCTGACGAAGGCGCAGTCTCTTCCCCTCGATATGGTTGTCGGAGGGGTATAGCACCTTTGAGATGACCTCCGCCATCGTGTTCTGTTCGAGCGAGCGCACATATTCCCCGCGCGAAAACGCGGACATATCGAAGCTCGGCAGCTTCGCGCTCCACAGCACGAGCTTGTTTACCGCCTTGCTTCCGTAGCCGGATATATACATATCGTACGGCACGGCTGTCACGCTCTGATACTCCGTCTGCGCGATGCGGAACTGGTCGTTGTCGTACCACTCAGACACCTTGCCGCCGAATTTGACCTCATAGCTCTCGTCGTTCCTGTCCTGTAGCCACACCTCGCCCATCTCGAGCCAGTTGTCCGGAAATTCGATCTGCCAGCCGTCGATTATCTTCTGCTTGAAGATGCCGAATTCATACCGTATCGAAAAGCCGATCGCCGGAAGCTCATTTCCCGTAAGGCTGTCGAGATAGCAGGACGCGAGCCTGCCGAGACCGCCGTTTCCGAGTCCGGCGTCCGGGTCGAGCTCATATATCTTATCCGCGTCAAAGCCGTGCTCCTTCAAAACGCCGCGGAACATCTCCTCTATTCCGAGATTATACAGGTTGTTGCGCAGAGAAGTCCCGACGAGAAACTCCATCGAGAGATAGTAAACCTGCTTCTGTCCCTTCGCCTGAAAAGAGTCCTTATATTCCTTGCGCTTTTCCGCAAGCATTTCCCGCAGCATAGTGCAGGCGACCTTGTACGCCTGCTTGTCGGTCAGCCCCGTAAAGCTGCTCGAAAAAAGACGCGCGGACGCGGCGTCCAGTCTCTGTAACAATTCTTTTTTATTCATACAAACCCCATCTTTTATTATTTATTTCGCCGTTTACAGCAAGCTGTTGTAAAGCGCGAGATATTCCTGCGCGGGCTTTCCCCACGAGACATCTGCCGTCATGCCGTTTTTCACCGCTTTTTCCCAGTTCTGCGGGCTTCCGCCGTAAATCTCTAACGCGCGGCGGAGCGCGTAAAGCAGATCCTCCCGCCAGAACGTCTTGAAGGTGAAGCCGACGCCCTCGCCAGTATCCGGGTTGAACGGGATAACGGTATCCTTGAGCCCGCCTATCTCATGCACGACCGGCACCGTGCCGTAATGCATCGCAAGAAGCTGCGAAAGTCCGCATGGCTCGCTCTTCGACGGCATGAGATACAGGTCGCTTCCGGCGTATATGCGCGACGACAGTCCGGAATTGAAGTTCAAATTGAGCGAAAACTTATCCGGATGCGAGGAGGCTGTCTGCATGAGCCTGTTTTCGTAATACTGATCACCAGTGCCGAGTATCGCGACCTGCACATCCCAGCGCATAAGCTCCTCGATAACGTCGCACATTATGTCCATTCCCTTGTGGCTCACGAGCCGCGACACCGTGCCTATAAGCGGTACGTCGGGTCTTAACGGAAGCCCCAGTTCCGTCTGAAGCGCCGCCTTGCACTTAGCCTTACCCGCTTTATACGTCTTCACATCGTAATTTTCCGGCAGGTTAGGATCGGTCTTCGGGTCGTTCGACTCCGTGTCTATCCCATTCACGATTCCGCTTAATTTGAAGGAATGCTCCCGTATTATGCCCGACATACCCTTTGCGAAATACGGATCGCAAAGCTCTCCTGCGTATGTGCGCGACACGGTCGTAAGCGCGTCGCATGAGAGGATGGCGCCCTTCATGAAATTCAGTCCGTCGCGGAAATGCAGGACGTTGTCGTATTCGTTCGGCAGTCCGAGTATCTCTCCGAGAAAATACGGGTGCGTCCAGCCCTGATATTCTATGTTGTGTATCGTAAACACGGTCTTCGCCGCGCCGAGCTCATTTTGATAAAACGCGTGAAGCAATATCGGCAGCAGAGCCGTCTGCCAGTCATTACAGTGTATGATATCCGGCGTCGCGCCGAGCTTCAAAAGCGATTCGAGTATCGCCTTCGAGAAGAAGGCGAACCGCTCCCCGTCGTCCTCGCAGCCGTAAATCGTGCCGCGGTCAAAATAATATTCGTTGTCTATCAGATATACGCGCAGCTTTCTGCGCTTTGTTTTCACTCTGTAAAGTCCGGTATACTGCCGCCTCCACGAGAGCGGCGTATCAAATTCCGCGATCTTTTCCACCTCGACGCCGGGGTTTCTCTTTATCTGCCCGTAGTACGGCAGGAAGAGCATAACCTCGACATTCGGCTCCTTGCTTAACGCAAGAGGAAGGGCCTGGGCGACGTCGCCCAGCCCTCCCGTCTTTATATACGGCGCCGCCTCGCCTGCGGCGAAAACGATTTTCATACGGTTTCTCCTTTTTGAATAATGATCGGGTGCTCCGGCGATCCTATAAGAACCGTGCCGTCTCTGACGGTCGCGTCCTTATCGAAGATCACATGGCGGATATTCGCGCCCTTTCCTATGCGCGTACCCTGCATAACGACGCAGGACTCTATCCTTGCGCCTTTGTCCACGAAAACATCTCGGAACAAAATGCTCTTTTTGACAGAGCCGTACAGCGTACAGCCGTCCGCGATGAGGCAGTCGTTTATTTCCGAGCCCTCGCAGTAATACGTCGGCGCCTCGTCGCGAATTTTCGTGTAGATCGGAAAGTCCGGGTTGAACAGCCCGTCTCGCACGTCCTTTTCGAGCAACCGCAGGCTGTTTTTATAATAGCTCAAAACGTCCTGATTTTGCAAAACCACGCCCGTAAACGGATAGACGGAAATTTTTATCGAGCCGTCGTTGAACCTGCGCTGCAGATAGTCCTTCTCAAGGTGTGTAAGCCCTTTCGGATAGGTGTCGTTCAGCGTATCGACAAGCTGCTGTCGGTTGAACACGAACATACCCATACCCGTGTAGTATTCGGGTCGCACGGCGGTGTCGAGCATCATATCCGTCACGGTGTGCTTTCTGTTCGTCTTTAGTATCAGCGGACGCTTTTTGCCGGAGCTTTTCGTCTCCTTCTTCGCGATCACCGTAACATCACAGCCCGAGCGTATATGATAAGCTATAACCGGTCGAAAGTCAATATTGCACAGCACGGTCGAGTCGCAGACGACAACATAATCGTAATCTGCCCGCTCCAAAAAATGCACGGCGGTATGGAGCGCCTCTAATTTCCCGTGGTACACGCTGTTGTCGCCCTCCGCGAACGGCGGCAGTATCACGACGCTCTCGTTTTTTCGGTTGAGATCCCAGTCCGCGCACGAGCCGAGATGGTCCATAAGCGAGCGGTAGTTGTATTTCGTGATTATGCCTATGTTGTATATACCGGAGTTCGACATGTCGGACAGCACGAAATCTATCTGGCGGTATCTGCCGCCGAACGGGAGCGAGGCGATCGTCCTCACGCCCGTAAGCTCCGCGAGCGTGCTGTCGTATATATTCGAAAAAATTATACCCATCGCTTTCATTTCCGTCACCTCCTCAGTAAACTTCCTTCGGAAGAATGGCTTTGTTCTGCGGGACCTCCTTGCCGGAGCCCACTACCGCGATATCCCACTTGTTTTTCTCGTAAAATTCCGGATTGTCGCCTATCCGCGCGTTTGCGTGGACGACGGCGTCCTCCCCGATTATCGAATAGCGGACTATCGAACGCCTCTCTATGACCGCGTTCGGCATCACGACGCTGTTGTGTATCTCCGCGCCCTGCTCTATCGTGCAGCCGGTCGAAATTATGGAATTATACACCTTTCCGTAGATGCTGCTGCCCTCCGCGATGTACGAATTTACTATCTCGGAGCCGGACTCGATATAGCTGCACGGGTGCGAATAGTGTCTTGAATAAATGCGGTCCCTTTCCTCTCTGATATTCAGAAGCGGCTCCTCTCCGAGAATATCCATATTCGCCTGCCACAGACTAGCGATAGTCCCGACGTCTCTCCAGTAGCCGCTGAATTCATAAGCGAAAAGCCGCAGCCCGTCGCGGAGCATGCTCGGAATTACGTTTTTGCCGAAGTCGTTGCTCGACGTCGGGTCCTCGTTATCCTCCGTGAGATACTTTTTAAGCACCTCCCATCGGAACACATAGATGCCCATCGACGCCTTCGTGCTCGTCGGATTTTTCGGCTTCTCCTGAAACTCCGTTATGCGTCCCGTCTCGTCCGTCGTCATTATCCCGAAGCGCGACGCCTCCTCTATCGGCACGTTCAGCACGGCTATCGTGCAGTCCGCGTTGTTCGCCGTGTGGACGGACAGTATGCCGGAATAGTTCATTTTATAAATATGGTCGCCGGACAGTATCAGTACGTTGTCCGGGTTGTATCTCTCCATAAACGGGAGATTTTGGTATATCGCGTTCGCCGTGCCACGGTACCACTCCGCGCTCTCGCTTCTCGAGTACGGGGAGAGAACGTGAACGCCTCCGTTGCTGCTGCTGAGTCCCCACGGTCTGCCGTGCCCGATATACTCATTAAGCTGCAGGGGCTGGTACTGCGTAAGTATGCCTACCGTGTCAATGCCGGAGTTCACGCAGTTTGACAGCGGGAAATCTATCATTCTGTATTTCCCGCCGAACGGGACCGCAGGTTTGGCGGTTTTCTCCGTCAGAACTGTAAGTCTGCTGCCCTGTCCGCCGGCAAGTATCATTGCAACGCACATTTTCTTTTGAAATCTCATGGCAAAGTCCCCTCCTGTCAGTTTTTTGTCTATTGTAAGCGGAGTCCGGAGCGTCCGGAGCCGAATGCGACATTATGCGTAAAACCGGCTAAAAGCGGCGCGTAAAGGCTCATTTCACCCGATAGAACACGGCGGAAAGCGGCGGAAGCGTAAATTCCCCGCTGAAATCACAGCCGTGAAGCGGCGACGGCTTCGCCTTTACCGCGGGCAGGCGCGTCGACGCGCCCCCGTATCGCTTTCTGTCCGACGAAAATATCGGGTGATAAACGCCCGCTACGGGCAGACCGAGGCGGTAATTTTTGCGAAGCACGGGACAGAAATTGAAAATACAGATTATCTCATCGCCGTTTTTCGCTATCCTGCGGAACGCGGCTACGCTGTTGTCGCAGTCGTCCGCGCTTATCCATGTAAACCCGCCCCAATCGCTCTCATTGTCCCAGAACTCGGGATTTTCGAGATAAAATCGGTTCAGCTCGCGCACAAACGTGTGCATATTCTTGTGCGCGTCGTAATCGAGCAGCAGCCAGTCGAGCGGCTTTTTGTAGTCCCACTCGATAAACTGCCCGAATTCGCTGCCCATGAAGTTCAGCTTTTTCCCCGGGTGCGCCGTCATATATCCGAAAAGAAGCCGCAGATTTGCGAATTTATCCTCATACGTCCCCGGCATCTTGTCCAAAAGCGAGCGTTTCCCGTGAACCACCTCGTCATGCGAGAGCGGAAGGATGAAATTCTCCGAAAACGCATAGGTGAGCGAAAACGTCAGCTCGTTCTGCCTGCCCTTTCTGAAAAGCGGGTCGGTGCTCATATACCGCAGTATATCGTTCATCCAGCCCATGTTCCATTTGAAATTGAAGCCGAGTCCGCCGACATCTCCGGGCTTTGTGACCATCGGAAACGCGGTTGACTCCTCCGCTATCATCAAAAGCGACCCGTCAGCCGCGAATGCGGCGCGGTTGAGCGTTTTGAAAAATTCTATCGCCTCGAGATTGTAATTCCCGCCGTACTTGTTAGGCGTGAACTCGCGCCGCGCATAGTCAAGATACAGCATAGAGGCTATCGCATCCACTCGTATTCCGTCGACATGGTATTCTCTTATCCAAAACAGCGCGCTCGACACTAAAAATGAGACGACCTCGTATCTGCCGTAATCGAAAATGCGCGTGTTCCACTCGCGGTGCTCGTTCATGGCGGGGTCGCGGCACTCATAACAGCACGTCCCGTCAAATTCGTAAAGCCCGCTCTCGTCCTTCGGGAAATGCGCGGGGACCCAGTCGAGTATCACGCCTATCCCCGCTCTGTGGCACTCGTCTATGAATTTCATAAGCTGCTCCGGCGTGCCGTACCGGTGCGTCGGGGCGAAATACCCCGTCACCTGATATCCCCAAGAGCCCTCAAACGGATGCTCCGTCACGGGCATGAGCTCCACGTGCGTGTAGCCCATTTTTTTGACGTAGGGTATAAGCTCCTTTGCGAGCTCTTCATACGTGTAAAAGCCGCCGTCCTCGTGCCTTTTCCATGAGCCTATATGTATCTCATATATATTCACCGGCTGCCGCAGAACGTCCTGTTTCCATTTTCGTTTTCTGTATTCGCCGTCAGTCCATGGGAAATCCCCTATCTCCCATACGATGCTTGCCGTCTCGGGAAGATTTGCAAACCTGAAGGCGTACGGGTCGCTCTTATACACGAACGAGCCGTCCTGCCGCTCCACATAGTACTGGTATCTGTCGCCCTTTTTTGCAAAGCGCGACTCTATCTCCCATATCCCGTCCGGGTCCTTCTGCATCCAAAGCTCCTCGGTATTCCAAAAATTGAAATCCCCGACGAGCCGTATGCTCCTCGCGTTCGGCGCCCAGACGCGGAAGACATAGCCGTCCCCGCCGCTTATGGGGTGCGCCCCCATGAGCGTATAGGCGTCGTCCGCTTCGCCTCTTAAAAAACGCTCCTTTTTGACCAGCACTTCCCGATCCATCAAATCCTCCGAATATAATTCGTCCACCATACGCCATGTCCAAACGGCGTCCCGCTGCCGCAAAGCACTCTCTTTACAGCCGCCTGCGGCGGCGCTCCAAGCGGAAGCAGCCCCGCTATGGCGGCGATTTATTTTTTCTTACTATTTTATATATATCATTTTACCGCAAATCGCAAAAGTATTCAATCCTTTTTTGAAATGTGCAGTGACTTTATTGCGTTATATGCAGACATGAGCGGCGACCCGCGGGTCGCCGCTCATGTGTTGAAAGCGCATTTGAGCTTTTTGCCCTATTTATCCGTGTTTGCCGCCGGTTTCTCCTTCACGGGCGGTTCCTTGAGAGCTTCGGCTATTCCGCCCGCGAGCCCTGCAAGCCCCTGTATCTCGGACGGTATGATTATCTTCGTCGCTCTTCCGTTCGCCGCGGCGGCAAACGCCTCAAGCGCGCGGATCTTTATAACGCCGTCTGACGGGCAAGCCTCGTTTATGCGGCGGATACCCTCTGCGGTAGCCTCCTGCACCTTGAGTATCGCCTCAGCCTGACCCTCCGCCTCGAGAACCGCCGCCTGCTTTTTCGCGTCGGCGCGGAGTATCACGGACTCTCTCTCGCCCTCTGCGATGAGTATCGCGGACTTCTTTTCGCCCTCTGCGCGCAGTATCGCCTCGCGGCGCTCGCGCTCCGCCTTCATCTGCTTTTCCATCGCGTTCTGTATCTCTTTCGGAGGCAGGATATTCTTCAGCTCGACGCGGTTGACCTTTATGCCCCACGGATCTGTCGCCTCGTCGAGGATTATGCGCATCTTGCTGTTTATGATGTCGCGGCTCGTAAGCGTCTGGTCGAGCTCCAGCTCACCTATGATATTACGGAGCGTTGTCGCGGAAAGATTTTCTATAGCCGCGAGAGGCTGCTCTATGCCGTAGGTATAGAGCTTCGGATCCGTGATCTGGAAATAGACGATGGTGTCTATCTGCATGGTAACGTTATCCTTTGTGATAACGGGCTGCGGCGGGAAATCCGCGACCTGCTCCTTTAAGGACACGACCTTCGCCACGCGCTCCACGACGGGGAGCTTTATGTGCATTCCGACGCCCCATGTCGTGCTGTAAGCGCCGAGGCGCTCGATGACGTACGCCCTCGCCTGCTGTACGACCTTCACGTTTTTCAGAATTATCGCGATCACTATAACGATTATCGCAATTACCCATGAATTTTTAATCAAAACGTCCATTTTTTCTCCTCCTTATCTGTATAAAAGCTCGCTCTGCTCCGCGTTCTCCGCCCTGACGACGATGAGCTTTACGCCGTCTATGCTGACGGGACGCACCTTTTCTCCCTCCGCTATGTTCTCTCCCGTGCCGGATCGCGCCGTCCAGACCTGTCCGGATACCGACACCGTGCCCCTGTTCGCTATGTTGTCGATCTCCTCTGTCACAAGCCCTGTCATGCCGAAAAGCCGGTCGGCGTTCGTCGGCTTACGCCGCGACGTTACGTATTTTTTTATCAGCGGCTTTGCGGCAAGCATCGCCGCTATCGACACGACCGCGAACACGGCTATTTGGAGCCACACCTGCCCGCCGGCCGCCGCGGCTATGGCAGCGGCTATAGCACCGAGCACGAACCAGACGGACACGAGCGCAGCCGTCGACGCCTCGACCACCGCGAGTATAACGGCGACGATGATCCATGTTATGACCATGATTTCCGCCCCCCTGCATTTTATTCGCATATCACGTCCGCAATATGCTATATATAGTTATTATATCGTATCACAGCATAAAAAACAAGCGCAAAATATTTACATGACGTAAACATTCTGCGCCGTATTTGATCATTTTCCATTGTGTTTTTCCAGCAGCCGGCACAGCTCGCCGAGATCGCCGCAAATCGCGAACAGCATGCCCTCGACCCGCTCGTCCGGCTGCAGTATATCCGGCACCATTATCGGCATAAGCCCCGCGTCAAACGCCGATATTATACCGTTTATCGAGTCCTCGACCGCGACGCAGCTATCAGGCGTCCCGCCCGTCGCCCTGCACGCCTCGATATATATGTCCGGAGCCGGCTTTGACCGCGCCACGGCGTCGCCACAGGTCACGGCGTCAAAATATTCAAAAAGTCCGAGCGATTTGAGCTGGCGGCGCGCGTCCTCTCCGTCCGTTGACGTGGCAAGCCCGATGCGGTATCCGCGCGCCTTGAGCCACTTGAGCGACTCCTCCGCCATTGGCTTTAGCGGGAAACCGTTTTTGCGCTCATATTCGTAATAAAATTCGTCCGCCATAGCGCGCAGATCGCGTTTCGCCGCCTTCTCCCCGTATGCGTCGCGCATTATGCCGCGCACGTGCTCGGCATTTGAGCCGATACACCGCGAGTACACCTCTTCAATATTTTCAAGCCCCTCGATCTCCGCGACTCGTTTCCAGCTTTTGAGCCATATCGCCTCTGTGTCGAGCAGCACGCCGTCCATATCGAATATTACGGTTTTGATTTTTTCCGCCATTTTCGCCGTCTCCGTCGGTTTTTTATAAAAATAATACTACCTGCAAGCGAAAATGGCAAGCGCGGCGCGCTATGCGTAGAAGCAGTGATTTCCTATCTGCGATACAAACTCCCTGTTTCTGCCCGCCCAAGAGCTTGACGCGGCGCGCGCCGCCACGAAATAGAGGCTCCCCTGCGCTGTATTTACCCCCTCGAGCGCGAGCTTCGCGGCTGCGACAGCCTCGTCCGGCGGCTCTCTTTTCAGCCCGCCGCTGTATGCCGGAGTGAACTGCACGCCGTATTTTTTGTCAAAGATCACATCATACACGCTGTTCGGGAACAGCGGCGACTCCACCCTGTTCAGAACGACGTTCCCTACGGCTATCTTCCCCTCGAGGCTCTCGCCGCCCGCCTCAGCCTGGATTATCCGGCTGAGCCAGTATAGGTCGTTATCATCGTAAAACTCGTCTCCGGGCTGGATCGGGTCGCCTCCGGTTTTGATATACACTGCTTTTTCCGCGCCGTTCCATTCAACATCGGCTCCGTAAGCGGCGCAGAGCGGTCTGACGTGCGCCATAAGCCTGCCGGAGCGCAGAAGACAGCCGTGCTCTGTGTAAACGCACCTGCCGTTCGCCGTAAAATAGAGCTCTCCCGGAGCTATGCGTATACCCAGCCCCTCCGCCTCTATTACCGACTCCGAGCCCGTCCACTCCGTTCGCGTCGCGCCGAGTGCGCGGCACATCTCCCTAACGGGAACATAGGTCGCGCCGTTTTCTATATACGACAGACCTGCGGTGTCGACCAGCTCGCCGTCGACATACACCGTGACCGCGCTCTGCGCCTCGCACATCGCCCCTGCCGACGCCGCCGTGAAAAGCACGGCTGCGGCGATGAGCGTCAATATCGTTTTCTTCAAACCGAGCATCTCCTTTTTGGGAAATTTTTCCGCAAAAAAATACCTCATTTGCAGGATAACTCGGATTTTAGAAAAAATTTGTCAGTTTTATACAGAAAACGGGCGAGAATTTCGCTTCGACATAAAATTTTGTGTTGTTGCACAATTGTTGTTGCTTTAATTTGTTTATATTGTCAGAAACATTTTCTCGTAGATCAAATATTTTTTACGCGCTACGCTGGGGTAACTTTTCTGATATGCGTCAGAAAAGTTAGGGCGAAGGGAGCCGAGCACTTATCGGTTTTCACGGACGAATAAACGCACAGTCTGCGTTAAAAGCCTTGAAAATACGAAAGTATTTACTGCGGCTTTTGCCTTGCCTGTACGCCAATTCGCACCGCGAAAACTGCGAAGCACCCGTGAGCGTGGAAAAATTGAGGTATTTTTGAGCCGACAAGTGAAGGCGGGCTGGCGCCC